>DAITOV010000431.1:0-3800 GCA_036833945.1 Abditibacteriia bacterium | reverse complement strand
GCAACAGAAGTGTCGGCACGTGAGATAAAGTTAATGATTAATGGGCAGGAGAAAACTATCTGGTCTGCTCCCCATCAGCCTTATCTAACAGTAAGTTCATTAGAAGAATTAGAGCAACATTATCAGGAAATAAGAACTGTTCTACCATCAATGCCCTTTATTATGGAAGGGAAGTGGGTTGTGCCGGATACACAACGGACTTTTCGGACTTTTAATGACAATCCAGAGTATGAGGAGTATTTTTCACCCAATGGTGATTATGTAGCAGTAATAGAGCCTGCCGAAGGTCCAAGCGGTTCATCGCGTTATAGCAAACGTATTAAGCTTATGACAATAGATGGACGTGTGCTTTGGGAAAAGGAAGAGGGTCCTATTGGGGCTTTAGTTACTAATGAGGGGCGCGTTATCGGGCGAAGTCAATATAATGAACCACTGTCTTTAACATTTTATGAACGCGATGGCACAGTTATCAGCCATACAAAAGATATTTTTACCAAGGGATTAAATATGCCAAGGACGGGTCATTTACGCCTTGTGCCTCATGAAAAAATACTACTAGCTTGGGAATTACGTCAAGTAGTAGCACTCGATTACGAAGGTAAGACTCTATGGAAATATACAGCTCCTAATGACCCGGTAATTGCTTTTATAGGTTCCCCTGGATTAGATCCATTAGGAAGAGGTATTTATATTCCCGTTTGGTATAAAGATAATTCAAGTGTTTTTATGCTTGATCCTCAGACTGGTGTCTCAAAAAGCATCCTATGGGAACATAAACCGATTCCGATTCCTGTTCAGCACTTCTCGTCGTCAGGAGAGAAAGCTGCCGTTGTTACACAAGATCAAATAGGTTTGTTGGATTGGCGAGGGGGAGAGCTGATGTTTATCAATAGGAGCCGGGATGGTTTGATTGATTTGTTGGAGGGTAAGGCTGTTGTGGTGACGAGGGCTGATGCTTCTTCTGTTTCTGACGAACCAGCGCGCTTAGTAGTTCCACTTTCAAATGGTTTAGGGACTTCTATTTTTAACGAAATAGGAGAACGTATATGGAGATTAGACCTGCGAGCGGAGTATACAAAGAATTATCTTAGTTCTGATGCAAAAATGTTAGGAGTTGTGGTAACAAATTCTGTGATGAATGAACCTCCTACAATCTATGGAATCCTAGTATATAGGGTTGAAGTGAGTTGAATAAAAAGATAACTACTGGGGACATGAAACGAGCGAAAATGAATAACTATAAGCATTTATACATCACCACTACATTTTTTTTAATACTACTAAGTTCTATAGGAGAATGTGCGCCATGGCCTCTTACGATACTACCTCGGGCAGGTGATGACAAACTAGGAAATGGCCTTCTGATTCATACAGGAGAGAATGGAATTTGTGATACAGAAGTTCATCCAGATAGCGACGATGTACAGTTAATTCCAGTCGGGCAAGGAAAGCCCAATGAAGTATGCATTACGGCTGGTCCTGACGCTGTTATTGATGCGGGTACAGTTCTGGCTCTTGGTGGTGATGATCAGAAAGTAGGCGAAACTATTACAACGGGTGCTAATGGCATATGCGAGACGGTGGCTGATGGTGATGATGTGCCAGAGATACCCTTGAATCAAGGGGCGAAGGAAGCTCATTGTATCACTGCCGGAGTTGACGGAATATTAGGTTATCATCCTCAACCCCAAGGTTTTGTTAATACTTTGGGAGAAAATACAGTTACTTGGATGAAGTTACATGAAGGAGTTGATTTTCCTGGGCCAATAGGCACTGCCTGCATAGCACTTCGGGCAGGCCAAAGCTGGGCAAGTGGTGGTTCTGGTGAGCAAAGTTATGTAGATGTGACGGTTTATGATGATGGAATTAGCTACTTTCGTTACTTTCATACGGCTTGGGAAGCGAGTGATGGCCTTCCCCCTGGAATAGGTTCTGTTGCTGCAAATAGAGTTGTTGGTCGTCTTGTAGCGCACTCCGCATTTCCACATTTGCACTTAGATGTCGGTAAATATACTGTTAATAATGAAGAAGAGGGCACTTTCAATGCTCTAAAATATCTTTCTCCCAAACCTACTTATGATGAGGAATTTCCTAAAATAGAGACACGCGCTAATGACGTGCCAGCAATCTTTATTGTGCCTGATAAAAGTCAATTTTTGATCTCTGAGGAATATATTGATAATGGACAAACTCCCTTCATAAGGAATAATGCAGATGTAGTTGTTGAAGTTCATAGCCAAGCGTGGGATTTTTATGAACCAGGATACACTGTATCCTTGGGGAACCATAAACCCATACTTCCTTATGAAGCCATAGTCGAAATAACAGGAAAAACTAGTAATTATAGTTTCAGCCGAACACTTTTTCGAATGGACTTACTGCCAGGCGATGGCACAAAAAGAGCTGAAAAAGCAGATTTGATTTATCACAAATTGTCAGAACCATACTCTAAGTTTTATCTTATTCTTACGAATAGTGATGGCAGTGAAAATTATGACTATCTTAATAATGTAGTCGAAAGTAATTGGCCGGTCGGCGAAAAGGATGAAGAAGGTGAATGGTTGGTTCCAAACGATGAGTATACGGTTACCGTTACTATTAAGGACTATGAAGGCCAACAAGTTTCTAATAGCAGGACTGTAAAAGTGGATCGAGGGTTCCAGAAACCGCCGGTCAAAAACTAGCAATTAATTTATATTGCAAGCTCTATAGTAGTCTCAACCAATGACCAAATGTGGAGTGATGCCATGCCACCTGTGTGCCCAGAAAAGCAAGAAATAACCGTTAAAACCTTCCGATAAACCACTCCTAATTCAAGCATTCGTTCCTAAAGCGACTACTAAATAAAGTTTTCAAGATGGCCGTTAAAGCGCAATTCGACTCTGTTATACCAATCCTAAAAATTAAATTCCTAACAGATAACGTGTGGCACAGATTGTTTTTCTAATCGGGATAGGAACTTGATTTGTGGGATTGGTATTATAGTTAACCCAAGCTTTTACAAATTAACAATGGCACTCAGGCTCATCGTTAATTTGTAAAAGCTTGGGGTTCCTTGTTATTGACGAGTTTTTTCGGAAACTTAAAATTTGCCTTCGGCAGTGCTTGACTATGTATTCAGAAAGCATCTATTCCCGCTTCTACAGTAGGGTGCAATGGAATTGAGGTTGTGAATCGCACTCAAGAGATCGGGGGCTGAATCCCCACATCCATTTTTCTTCTTTAGACTTATTTTCTTACCAGAGAGCGAATGCATTTTTCATATTTACAAAGTCACCCGCAGCCTAATTGAACCTCTCTTCACATATTTTTGCTCATTGTTAAACAAAACATTGTTCGTTGGATTAACAAACAAATCCCAATATTAATTTGATTACTACGTCAATCGGTAGAGTCTGTGGTTACAAAGTAATGATGTGTGAACTAACGGTCCTACTACCATCGTAAACAATCTCTAAGACCAAGTTAACCGCCCTACCCGACAGATCCAATAATATATTGGTTCGAGACCCCAACGGCCCGGGCAGCCAAGGGACAGTGTAATGTCGAACCAGTCCGCATTCTCAGAATCACTCTGAAATGCGGACTTTTTTGTTTTTACAGATTGGTTCTGTGGCAAGCTGTAAAAATGCAGATGATGTGTCTCATCGCTACCCCACTCGACCTTTCTGAGCATCAAACGCAACATCCGCTGTATCTCCTGAGGCTGGGCCTCGGCCACCAACTCGTCAAAACTACAAAGCGTTTTTCGGAATATGCTCGCGTCAAAGCGTTCCTCCAAGGGCGTCAACTCAAGTGTT
>DAITOV010000430.1:0-3807 GCA_036833945.1 Abditibacteriia bacterium | reverse complement strand
ACCGTCACATTATTGGCCAGGGTCGTATGAATAATCCGCTTGCCGGTGACATCGGCGATATCGAGCACGTCGTCATGCACCTGCTGCGCCGAAGCTCCGCCATCTTTATGCAGGAACGGCCTGCCCGGCACGGCATATTCCTTCGCCGCTGGCACTTCTACCAGGTCGCGCTCGGGCCAGCGCAACGCGGTGAGTTTGCCGCCGAAGACGCAACCGGTATCGATATCGAGGGTGTTGTTGAGCCATTCGGCGCGCGGCACCGGCGTGTGACCGTAGATGACGGCAGCCGAGCCGCGATACTCGCGTGCCCAGTCGAAGCGCACCGGCAAGCCAAACTCATCGGTTTCGCCGGTGGTTTCGCCATAGAGCGCAAACGAACGCACCACACCCGAGGCGCGGCCTTGCAACTCTTCTTTCATGCCGCCATGAGCCACCACCAGTTTGCCGTCGTCGAGCACGTAGTGGCTAATCAGCCCATCAATAAACTTGGCGACTTGCTTCTGGAAATCCGCCCGTTCTTCATCGGGAAGCACCGCTAATTGATCGATCGTCTCCTGCAGACCATGCGTGATGGAGACTTTTTTGCCATTGAGATAACGCAGCAATTTCGTATCGTGGTTGCCCGGCACACACAGCGCCTGGCCGCCCTGACACATCGCCATCGCCAGTTTCAAAACATCGACGGTGCGCGGACCGCGATCGACCAGGTCGCCCAAGAAGATCACACGGCGGTTTTCGGGATGTTTCCAGGTTTCGCCTTCCAGCACATAACCCAACTGCCCCAGCAACTGCTCCAATTCGTCGTAGCAGCCGTGGATATCGCCGATGATATCGAACGGGCCGTGGTCGAACTTGCGGTTGTTCCACAGCGGCTGCCGGGTGATTTCCACGTCTTCAATTTCTTCGGGCGAGAGGACGTGGACGTGCCGAAACCCTTCCCGCGTGAGCCCTCGTAAAGAGCGGCGCAGTTGCTGGGTGTGGTTGCGCACCACGTGCGGCCCAAAGTTGCGATCGGGCCGCGATTCGTTACGCGCGTAGCAGGTTGCTTCGGGCACGTTAAGCACGATGGCGGTCGCCAGCGTGTGATATTGCTTGGCCAGACCAATCAACCCGGCGCGCGCACCCGGCTGCACGTTGGTGGCGTCGATCACCGTCAATTTTCCACGCGCCAGGCGCTTGCCGACGATGTAATGCAAGACGTCGAACGCGTCATTGGTGGCGTCGAGGCTGTTTTCATCGTCGCTGACCAGACCGCGGCAAAAGTCGGAGGAGATGATTTCCGTCGGCAGAAAATGGCGGCGAGCAAAAGTCGATTTACCCGCACCGGAGGCACCGACGAGAACGACTAAAGAGAGTTCAGGGAGTGTGATTTTCATTTATTGAATTGGCAACGAACGGAATTCGGCAATAAGAAGGGGATAATTGCTTTCAATCGCCATTATTTTTTCCTTAATCATCCGATGCTTTGAAGAACCTAGACGTTTACGAGCAAATCCCCAATAAACTAACAGTAACGACACCAGCAACAAACTCTGAATAGAAAACGCCAACCACCAGAGAGCGACCGCTATTGCTACGAACAGAAAACAACCCTTAGCAACTAATCCTTCGGTTTGCTGATAACTACGATACTCCTCTTGCGATAAAGTATTTTTAATTTGATCATCTATGTATTCCTCGGGATATTCTGTCCGCATCGAACGTACTTTATATATTCCCGCAGGTATTTCAATTTCAGCCCTCATCTCCGGGTTTTTGATGAGGAATTTCGGATCCTGGTGGAATGCACTCATTAAATCGGAGAACCATATTCGTCCACTCGACACTGTAAACGCTTCCACATCAGCCACATCAATACAATACCGAAGTAGTTCTTCGGGCACTGCTTCATTCACGTAGAGATGCAGCAATGAGATATCTTCAAATTCCGTTTCGCAATAGACAAATTGTCCTTGTGCAGCGAGATCTTGAATGAGTGCCATGCAATCATCTCGAGAACGTTGATGGAAGCCCGCCGGTAAGAGGTCGGGGTCGAATAACCCTGTAGCGCATGAATACGCATCGATTTGGGCAACTAATTTCATTGACCACCTCCCACTATGTGTGAGCCGTCTTGAAAATCGCCATCTGCGAAGGCGCTCCGCGTGTTTCGTCTTCTTCACCAACCGGTGCCAGTGTCACCGTATAGCCACGACGGGCCGCCACGCCATTGGCCCATTCTTCGAACTCGGCACGGGTCCATTCAAAACGATGATCTTTATGGCGCATTTTCCCGGCGGGCAGGGTCTCCCAGACCGAGTTGTATTCGCGGTTGGGTGTGGTGAGCACCACGGTTTTGGGCGCGGCGAACTCGAACAGCACGCGTTCGAAGGCCAGCAGGCGGGTTTCGTCGAGATGCTCGATGACTTCCACCACCGCTGCGGCATCGAAGCCGTTCAACCGGTCGTCGCGGTAGGTGAGTGAGCCTTGAATCAGCTTGATGCGCTGCGCCTGGTATGGCGACATACGGTCGAGCCTGAGTTTATCGCGCGCGATTTCCAGCGAGCGGAACGCCACGTCCATGCCTACGATTTCGTGGAACTGCTTTTCCCTGAGCAAGCCGCGCAGCAAACGTCCTTCGCCACAACCCAGGTCGAGCACACGAGTCGCGCCGCTTTCCTTGAGCACTTCCAGCACTGCTTTCAAACGCTGCTCGTGCAGACTGATCGGCTTTTCGATTTGCTCTTCTTCGGCATCGTGCCGGGCGGTTTCTTCTTCGGCGTTGGGACTTTCGTTTTGCAGCAATTGCTCGGTCGCCGCGCGAGTGAGGTTGCGGCGGCGCAGCAGATAGCGACTCACAATCAGCTCGCGTTCGGGATGCGTCGCCAGCCAACCCTCGCCGCGCTTGAGCAGTTTTTCCACTTCGTCTTCATTGACCCAGTAATGTTTGTCGTCATCGAGCACCGGCACCAGCACGTAGAGTTGGGAAAGCAACTCGGCAAGTGTCTTTTCTGCTTGCAATTCGAGGGAATAATAAGAACTCTGGCCCCACTGCGGATAGTTTTCATCCAGCGCGTGCCCCGTCACGCAGACGGTGTAGCCCAGCGGCTCGAACAGCTTGCGCAAGAACTCCTCACCGCCACGACAGGGCACCACTTCCAGTCGTGCGGTGAGTGGAATCGGGGTCTGTGCCAGTTCGGGGCGGTCTTTGCTTTTGCCACCCAGGGCTTCGCGAAAAAGCTGGGCAATCGCCACGCTTAAAAACGATGAGGCCACGTAGGGCCGGTCATTGACGTATTGATCGAAGCGCCCTTCATCGTGGCCTTTGCCGCGCACCAGCGAAATGGGATCAACTTCCAGCAGCAAGGCCGCAGTGCAGCGCTCTGCTGTCGCTTCGGGAAAAACCACATGAGCTTTGCCAAACGAGAGGTCGCGCTCATGCACACGCGCGGGGTGCTTATGCAGCAAAAAACCTAAATCCGTCGCAGGGGCGTGGGTTGTGGTGATGGTGAGCAGCATGGGAGCAGTTTAACCCCAATTTGTCTCCCATCTCATGAAAATTATTTGTCCTTAATCGCCGCATCCGCCACGCGACAAAGCACGGTTTCGATGACGTGGGCTTCTTCTTCGCTGATATGCTGAGCAAAAAGCTCCACCAACGCCGCGCTTCGCGCGGGCCAGGCGTCTTGCCGCCATTTTAAACCGGCAGGGGTGATGGTGGCATAACAAACGCGACGGTCGCCGGGGCACATTTCGCGACGAAGCAGGCCTGCGGCCTCGATTTTATCGACTAAACGGGTCAGGCCGCTGTAGCTGAGCAACACCTGC
>DAITOV010000429.1:0-3833 GCA_036833945.1 Abditibacteriia bacterium | reverse complement strand
GAGCGTACTGGTGATTCCATGCAGAGTCGATAAATGCTGGGTGCGTTCCTGCACGTTCTTTTCGAGGTCGGAATTGACAACTTCCAGCGATAGCTTCGCTTTGCTCAACCTTTCGGCTAAACGCGTATTGTCCCATAGAGTCAGCATCTGCCTCAAGACGATGACGAGCAAAAGTGAAAGCGTGGGCAGCATCCTTTGCAGCACTTCGGAGCGCCCGTTCTGCACTTCTCCCCATAACAGAATGCCAGCCGTTAACAGTGCCGCGATATACGGCAGCCAGATGACGTAAAACCGTTGCCACCGCCGCTCGAAACGCTCTTCACGGGCTAAATCCTCGAAAGATTCAGCCGAATAATCGGCTACAGAATCGCCACTGTTTCGAATGCGTTCCGTCGAAGAAATAGCGTTGACAATACTATGGGCATAAGCGGCACAACCAAGGAGAATGCAAGCCCATATCCAACCTGTGTTGAGGAGAATATGCTCAAGGCCGGTGTCGTGCCGCCCCCGGATCAACCCCAATAATACGGTGACACGTGTCGCAATAAAAAAGCCGAAACCAAGTGCAATGAGGCAGGCGGCCCGAGTCAGATGCAATCGGCCGCGAGCGGTTAATAACAATAATACAACCCCGAACAGGGATGCAATATCAGCTAAGGGGTAGAAGAACCAGAGGAAACGCGCTGCGTTGCTCCAGGGCAAGCTAATGCCAAGCTCAATAAAAGAAGCCCAATACAGAATCAACACGGACAATACCACGATGGCCGTGTCGGTAATAATGCGGAGTGAATCGAAAATACGACCGTCGCGGGTTACGTGTAGCCAGGCCAGGCTCCACAGGGCAATCCACATAAATGGTTGCTGGACGATACCGAAAAAATCCACCACCGATAGAGTCGCGCCACGCTGCGTGACCGGCATCTGGTCGTTTACGAAACCAAAACCGATGCGAATTGCACAACAACTCAGTGCCGCAGCCATAAATAGCCACGCCCTGCGCACCGGGGCATCCCAGTACTGAGCTAACCGGCTCGCTTGCACGCAAGAGTAGATAGCCCAAACAGCAGCCAAAAACTGCATCGGCAAAAAAACATTGCGATAATTTTTGGCCGTCGCCGGAAGAAAAAACGCCATTCCGGTGCAGACGATGCCATATGACAACAAGAGCACAATCGCAGTCCACTGAGGAGACGAACGACCGCGTAAAGAGAAAAAACCTTTCATTCATTAATGAGACAAGTGCTAATTTCGCCCCATGCCACATTTCGAGCTAAATTTCTAAAGTTTTTTACAACAAAAACATATTATATTTTATCGCATTCTGTCTCACATCTCCAAACACTGTGTCTATGCCGCAAATTGTCAAAGCATCAACGACTTTATAAAATCTCTCCTGTTCAAGTTTTTTGATTTTGTTTGCGCTATTATCATTAGACCATATTCGCTACCGTAAATTAAAATCATGGCGCAATTTTAAAGGCGAGGACGCTCATTTCCCTCTTCCGAGCCTCTAAATGTTTCGTAAACCTCAACGAACACCAAAACTATTCAATCGTGATTCAGGTATAAATGCTGCGTGGAATTTTTCAAAAATTAGGAGCGGTGGTCAGTGGCCGCAAACTGGACGAGGCTTTGCTCGAAGGGTGGGAAGAACAGCTCATCATGAGCGATGTATCGATCCCCACCACGACACGCCTGCTCGATGAACTCCGCGAAGCAGCGAAAAAAGGCGCTGCTCCCAACGATGAAGCGGCACTGGGAGTCCTTAAACAGGAAGCAATCAATCTTCTCGGCGAACAGACCACCCCATTGCAATTTGCCGATTCAGGCCTCACGGTGTGGCTGATCGCCGGTGTAAACGGCGTTGGCAAAACCACCACGACAGGCAAAATCGCTTACTGGCTTCAGCATACTAAAGGCAAAAAGCCTCTTTTGGCTGCCGCCGATACCTTCCGCGCCGCCGCGATTGAACAGCTTCAGGAATGGGGAGCGCGCGCCAATTGCCCCGTTATCTCCCAGAAGCAAGGCGCTGATCCTGCCGCTGTCGTTCACGATGCCATCGCCGCTGCCAAAAGCCGGGGCTGCGACGTCGTACTCATCGATACTGCCGGCCGGCTGCACACCAAAGCCAACTTAATGAACGAACTGGCAAAAATCGCGCGTATCGTGGAACGAGAAGCCGGGAATCCTCCCCAGGAGACACTGCTCGTACTCGATGCGACTACAGGCCAGAACGGCCTGACCCAGGCACTCTCATTCACAGGCTCTGCTCCGCTTACGGGAATCGTTCTTACCAAGTGGGACGGAACCGCCAAAGGTGGCATTGCACTCACTATCTCCCATGAAACCGGTCTCCCTGTCAAACTGCTGGGTGTGGGCGAACAAATGGACGATCTTTGCGATTTCGACGCCAGGGAATTCATCGAAACCATGTTTGGCTAATAGCGGATGCCCTCTCTTAGCGCATCGTCGCTCGCTCTGATAAAATTCCCACAGTTTGTGAGGCTTGTGCCTCTATTTATACCTGTTTTCTAAATGCTTTCTAACCTCAGCGACAAACTCAGTAAAAGTTTTGCGCGGCTCCGCGGCAAGGGCCGCATCACCGAAGCCGATGTTAACGCGGCGCTTCGCGATGTGCGCATGGCGTTGCTGGAAGCCGACGTCAACTTCAAAATCGTCAAGGATTTCATCGAGCGTTTGCGAGAGAAAGCGATCGGCGAAGAAGTCCTCAACAGCCTCTCCCCCGAGCAGCAAGTCATCGGTATCGTCCGTGATGAGTTAGTTGAACTGCTGGGCGGTAATGCCAAACGGCTGGAATATTCCAGTCGCCCTCCCACCGTGATTCTCATGGCGGGTTTGCAAGGCACGGGCAAAACGACTACCTCTGCCAAATTAGCCGCTTACCTAAAACGAGAAGGCAAAAAACCCTTGCTGGTTGCCTGCGATATCTATCGCCCGGGTGCGATTCTGCAGTTGCAGACCGTTGGCCAGCAAGTAGGTGTTCCCGTCTTTGAAATGGGAACTGCACCACCCGAGCAGATCGCCAAAGAAAGCCTCAAATACGCCACCGAGCACGCGCACGACGTTATCATCTTCGACACTGCCGGTCGTTTGCATGTCGATGAAGCGATGATGGCCGAAGTGAAGGCCATCAGTGAGATCGTTAAGCCGACAGAAACTCTGCTGGTGCTGGATGCAATGACCGGCCAGGACGCCGTCAATGCCGCCAACGCTTTCAATGAAATGTTACCGTTGACCGGCGTGGTACTGACCAAACTTGATGGCGACGCACGCGGTGGCGCTATTCTTTCGGTTCGCGCGGTCACCGGCGTCCCGGTCAAATTCGTCGGCCTGGGCGAAAAACTCGATGCGCTCGAAGTGTTCCATCCCGACCGCATGGCTGGCCGCATTCTGGGCATGGGCGACGTTCTCTCCCTCATCGAGAAGGCCGAGCAGAATTTCGACATGCAATCTGCAGCGGCGATGGAAGCCAAAGTCCGCGAAGGCCGCTTCGACCTGGAAGACTTCCTGAACCAAATGCAGGAAATCAAAAAAATGGGGCCGATTGAGAACATTCTGGGCATGCTACCCGGCATGGACAAAGTGATGCGGAACGCTCCCAAAGAGAAAATGGGAGTCGATGAAAGGCAAATGGCACGGGTTGAGGCAATAATCCGCTCCATGACTCCCGCAGAACGTCGCAAACCAGATATAATAAACGGTTCGCGTAAACGCCGTATCGCCGCCGGTTCGGGCGTAGGCGTTCAAGACGTGAATCGTTTGCTGGGTCAATTCCGCGATATGCAGAAGATGATGCGGCAAATGTCGGCCCT
>DAITOV010000428.1:1820-3838 GCA_036833945.1 Abditibacteriia bacterium | reverse complement strand
ACACAGCTTTTTGTTCAGGGTAAAACCAAAATGCTTATCTCAAGAATAGGTTTCCTGTTTCCTGCATTCTGTTTTCTGGGCTACAACAGGAGGAGGTTAATTTTCAGGATTGGTATTATTGCTTGGGCAACTACACGTGCCCGGGCATATTTGTGTTTGGCGTGGCTATGATGGGTTTGCTCTTTATGGGCAGCAGCCCTATCATTAAGAGTGAAATGCTTCGCTTTTCACCATGAATATTAAAGCCTCCGGCTCTCATTTCGACCAGGAAGTCATCCATACTATCGAGCGCCAAATGCTGCCGTGTTGGGAGCATTACGGTTTGGGGCGGCTGGTGGCTAATGCCGATACCTTATCCGAGTTTTTACAACGCCCCATGCCCGAGCAGGTGAGCGCCTGGGAGAAAAAACGCAAAAGCCGCCGGACGCAAACTCACAATCGTTTTCCCATCATTAAAGCCTGGCCCGAAGACGATCAGCATAGCGTACGTTTTCCCGCCCTGGTGTTCGTCCGCAAGGGAACCGCCGATTTTCGCATTGCCGATTATGTCATTTCTTGCCCGCAAGATCACTTCATACTGCTGCGCCCCGGCGTGCCGCGCCCGGCGGGATTTACGCCGTTTCTCGAAGAACCCCGTCAAGACAAGCATTGTGAGTTGTGGTGGTTCAAGTCGATGGGAATTGGTAATTACGTGGCGCTTTCCATGATGAACTCCGTAGGTGATACCCAGATTAATAGCGGCCATTACTACATTGTCAACGAATCGCGAACGGTTCATCAATTTCATTCCTTCATCGATGAAATTCTCAACCAGACGCCTGATAACGGCCATATCGCTACCTTGCTTTTGCAAACGTTTTTCTTGCTGTTCGTGCGGGAAATCAGGGCGGAGCGTTTTTATAATCGCGGCATCGACAACCTGCCGAAGTCAGTTGATGGAGCGGCGTCTACGATTGAGATGGCCTGTCAATACATCGACAAGAATTTGAATCACCCCCTCACCATCGACCGTGTGGCCCAGGCCATTTTCATGGCGCGAACCAATTTCGTGCGCAAATTCCAGCAAGAAACCGGAATGACGTTTCGGGATTACCTGGTGAAAAAACGTCTCGAAGAAGCGGAGTATTGGTTGCAACAAGAGGAATGCGCCATTGAGACGGTGGGGCAGTTCGTGGGACTCAAACCCAGTCGTTTTCATCAACTTTTTCGTGAAAAACATGGTATTACGCCCTTGGAATTTCGCCGTCAATATAAAAATGACTGAAATCGCAATGTTGTGTCTGAAATCGCAGTTAGAGACGGAACTTTGCGGGGCATAATTGAATGAGAGAAATATGAGGGGGAAGTCATGAAGAACATAGGCACAAAACGTTTAAATAGAGCTTTTACATTAATAGAGCTTTTGGTGGTAATTGCTATAATATCAATATTGGCGGCTATCTTGTTCCCGGTTTTTGCCCGTGCCCGTGAAAACGCGCGGCGTGCCAGTTGCCAGAGCAACCTCAAGCAGATTGGTTTGGGCTTCCTGATGTATGCCCAGGATTACGACGAACGGCTGCCCACAACGGCAAATAACATCACCGGAACGTTCTTATGGCCCGATGGCACCACAAACGGCCGGTCGTATTGGAACTTAAAAGTCCATCCCTATGTAAAGAATATCCAGATATTCAACTGTCCCAGCAATAACTATCGTTGGGGCGGCGGACCCGATTCGGGCATCACTTACGGTGCGAATTCCGCTCTCTTATACAGCGTCGATGACATTGGGCCAAGCCTTGCCAGTATTGTTTACGTTGCACAAACGATTCTGGTGGCCGATAGCTCCAATACCATCACTCACACGAACGGTAACTACACCATTTCATCGAGTTATAACACCTCGTCGTCCGCGCGCGGTTTCATCAGCTACCGGCATCTCGATGGTGGGGTAGTCGCTTTTGCAGATGGCCATGTGAAGTGGTTTGCCATTAAGCGAGATAGCGCCGGTGTTCCTACGATTTTACAATCGTCTCGCG
>DAITOV010000428.1:0-1810 GCA_036833945.1 Abditibacteriia bacterium | reverse complement strand
GATGGAACGGCATAGGATGACCGGGCAAAGGCCGGGAGCACCTATTCTAAAGGGCATTTAAGAGAGAGGAGTATTGATGTTGAAAATCGGTTTATTAAGCATTGCGCTCGGTGCTTTATTCCTATCAAGTGCAGGAACGGCAAGTGTGCGGGCGGAGCCGGTTCCACAAGCTGCGAAAAGCTGGCGGTTATTTGTCGATAAGGCGCACCCGGCGCGGGGGCGGTTGAATGCCGCCGCTTTCAAGCAGTTGGCGGACGCGGGTTTCACCCACGCGGTTTGCCGTTGGTCGGCCGATGCGCAGGGCAAAGCGATCGATATAGGCGACTATGCCCGGTTAGCTGCCGCTTCAGGGCTTGGAGTTTACAAGTGGGATTATGGCCTGATGAATGCTACAGAAAGCACCACGCGGCACCTCAACCGCCTGGGGAAAGAAACGCGCTACACTTCGCCGCTTGATCCTGCGGCCTGGCAGGAGTTGAATCGGAAGTTGACCGATTATGCGCGTTTGTCCCTGACAGCCCCTAATTTTAAAGGTGTGTTGCTCGATTTTGAAATCTACGGTGGTAACAAGACCGATGGTTTTAGTGAATCGTTCGACGACCGCAGTCTGCGGCTTTTTATGGACGAGTTGGGATATGATTCCACGATTGAATTACCCGCTGTCGATAAGCGGAAAAGCTGGTTGGAAAACCGGCAGTGGTATCAGCTTTATATCGGTTGGCATTTGGAAAAAATAGCCCGCAATGTGCGGGAGTTGCGTACAGCGATTGACGCGATCAATCCGCAATTTCAGTTCGGCGTCTACGGATGGGGTGTTTTGACGACGCCGTACATTCAGGAACTGGCAACTCCGCATGCCCCGGTGCTCGTGCTTAACGCCATGACCTACGGGCGTTCGGCCTACAGCAATGCTTTTGAAGGCGGATACGATGGCGACCGACCCGATCGCGAAGGATTGCAGTGGTCGCTCGCAACCGTCAAGAATGGGATCAAAAGCACTCATCAGCGTTATGACAACGTTATCTTCCTGGCCGGGCATTATCCGCAATCCCCCGGTCCGGCTGACGGAACACAGTTCAAGTTCACCGCCCGGCAGGCATATCAAAGCGCATTGTTCGGTGAAGGATACTGGATTTGGACGGACTGGATAACGCCTCAACCTTGGAACGATCGGCGCGAGTGGTATGATGCGATGATTGCTTATTTTGGTAGGGCTAATGCTGCTGTCAAAGCCAGGGATGCGATGTGGCTGGAGCGTGAACTTAACGAGGCAAATTAGAAGAATATTAAAACGAAACGGCAGTGATGCATGACGCATCGCTGCCGTTTTTTATACCAATCCTGTAAACTAACCCCCTATAGGAGGCCGCGATGCAAATTACAGAACATGACAGCATTTCAGACCTGCAACGCTTGGCTAAAAGAACCCAACACGACCGGACTCGCTTGCGTATTCAAGGCATCATTTTAGGTCTTCAGGGACAAACTTCGCAGTCTATCGGCCATGCTCTTAGCGTAAATCCACGCTCTGTGCGCGATTGGGTTCGGCGGTATAACACCGGCGGTAGCGCCGCTTTGGCAGAGCAGCCTCGGCGAGGTCGCCCCGCTTTCTTGAAGGAAGAAGATATCCCCCGCTTTCGCGCTCGTATCGAGGCTGGTGCACAGCCTGCCGATGGGGTTTGCAGTTTACGCGGGGCTGATATTCAAAGAATATTGGAAGAGGAGTTTTCCACTTCCTATCGTCTTAATGGTGTTTATGACTTGTTGCATCGCTTGGGATATAGCTCCTTAATGCCCCGCCCTCGCCACG
>DAITOV010000427.1:0-3894 GCA_036833945.1 Abditibacteriia bacterium | reverse complement strand
CACTTTGCCGATTAAATCGTCAATCGGCCTGCCTGGGCCGGTCCCGTCGTAAGCGAAGTCGTAGCGGGTGCGGCAGTTGTGGTGGGCGGTGCTGAGAATCGACCAGTCGATAACCGTAAGACCGGCCTGGGCTAATGGAAAAACCAATAACTCGGCAGCATCCTGCTCGGTCATCTCCGTTGCAGCCAAGAGTGATAATAGGCCGAAGCCATCGTGGTTGAAGATAATATCTTTAGGCATTTTTAAAAACCTAACTGTCAAATTAATTTCTTCATGCCCTTTCTGCTGGGCAACTGGGTTCGCAAATTGAGGTTGTAGCATTGTTTGAAATTACAGAAGGAGAAGAGACGCTCAGACGCGATAAATCGCGTCTCTACGGTTCACTCGTCTACTTCTCAATCAACCACACCGGTTTCCAAATCCCGCCAGAACCGGATTTATCTTCCACCAAAACCGTCAACTGATTCGTTTCGCCTGCCTTCACCGCATCGGAAATATCCACGAAAAACGGTGTCCGCCAATCGTCGTTGTTCACAAAAGGCCGGTCACCGACTTTCTTGCCGTTCACATAAACCGTGGCCGATTCATCCACCGCGCCAAACAACAATTGCAGCGGCTTACCCTGTTGCTTGGCATCGACTTCGAAATTGACGCGATACCAGGCCCAGCCGTCGTAATCGGCGCCATGCTGCTTGCGCCAGAGCTGCCCCGGCAGCAGCTTTTCCCAGGGACGGGTCACTTCAATATCCTGCCAGAGGGCAGCATCACCCGGCTGGGTATACCAGGCTTGGTTCTGGCCTTGCTTTTCAACATCCCACCGCAGCGACCAATTACCGGTTAACTTCTGCGGGTTGTTGCCTTGCGCCAGCGAGAGATAGAGCAAACGTTCCCAACTCCGGTTCTCATTATAAGCCAGCAAATCCATGTTCAGCGCATGGGGATAGGTCTTTGCGAGCTGAGTGCGATGGGCATCGAGCGCCGCCACCGCTTTGCTCATCGCGCTGATGTCTCCCGTTTTTGCCAACTGTAAATCGATAGCGCTGGCTTTGGCTACCAATTTGGCATCTTCCAGACCGGTGGCCAGGAAATCGAGCCGCTTGAGTGCCAGCTCATCGCTTTTCGCAGCCTGTTTTGCGGCATTCAAGAGTTCTTCTGCTTTGGCGAAATCAGCCGGTGTGAACAGAAGAGAAGACACGCTATAGAACGAACTCCACTTCCAGAACAGCTCGCGGTGATGGGGTTTGAAGGTTGTCTCCGCCCCGGCGACCAATTCCTCGCCGCGCTTCTGTGTATGTTTTTCCCAAAACTCAAAATAATTTTGCACCTCTTTGGAGGCGGGACCAAAGAGGCTGTAATATTCATCCAGCACCTTCTCCGCCGTCCATGTCGGCTTCCAGTGCAGACGCGAAGCGACGTAGAGGTTTGGCCCTTGCGTGGCCCACATGCGCGTCAGCGAATCATAGTCGGTAGCGACCAGGTTATGCCCATAAGCCAACTGAAAATAACGCGCAATCTCCTTGGGAAACAGCAGAGGCTGGTTATGGCCGGAAATCAGGTAGTTGGGACGCAAATAAAGCGAAGCCCCGGCTTCGCTCCAGCCTGTCCACTGCTTTTCGAAATCGGCATAGGTCTGCTCATTCAACGGCCACAGGTAAGAAAGTGGCGCGGGCGCTTCGGGGATGATGCCGATAACGATGTCGCGATTCAGCTTGGTCGCCAGCGGCGGGTTGCGATAATTCAAATAGGCATAGGCAATGACCTTGGCTTGCGGGTCGGTTTCGCGCGCCAGTTTTTGCACCGCCAGGTAATAGCGCGCATAGCGGTCGGAGAGCGAACCCAAGTGGCGATACCACTGCCGTTCTTCTGCCTTAAAAGCATGGCTGGCCGCTTCGAGGCGGTTAGCCCATGGAATTTGCAGATCGGGATCGACAACATCCCACGCTAGACACTCCGCGCAAACGCACATGCCGGAGGTATCGTTTTCAATGGCGTTCACCCACGGGCGGTCCGCCGTGCGGTTGGCCTGCCAGTCGGCAATAATCTGCCGGTGCAGGCCGGGATTGGAGACCGACATGCTGACGACACGCTCGTTTATGGAGGGGCGGCGTTTGCCATCCGGCAGGAGGTTGAAAAATTCCGGGTTCGTGGCCGAAAACCGTTTCCAGTATTGCTCAAAAGCATGGCCACCGTATTCGATGTTCACCGCACGCGCAAACCGGTTACGGCGATACCACACCGTCTCTTCTTGCATCACCTGCTGGCGCTGCTCGGGCGTAAAACCGCCATCGGTGGGAGTGAAAACCGATTTACCCAAAACATCGCGCCGCAGTTTGGTTGAAAGCAGTGGCGGTTGGCTTTGCAAGTCCCACTGCCCGGCAGAGATTGCCGGATGTTTGGGAATATGAGTGCCCAATTCGCCCGGCCAAACCCAGCGCACACCCAGTTGGTTTTCGAGCCATTCATAAACCGCGAACAAAGTTCCGGCGCTGACGGTATCGTTCAATGGCTGGCCGGAATCGTCGCGCCCCGCCAGAAACAAGGAGTTCCCCACCGTTTTTACCAAAAATCCGTTGGGGGGAAAGTTCTGGAGAAAATGGCTATTAGTCGTGTTTTTAGCTAATAACGGCTCGTCGCGCCATTCTTTGAGCGTAATCGCCTTACTCTCAATAGCCTGCTGAAAAGCCTGCGTGCGCCCGATGTAAATCGTCTGTCGCGCCGCTGGAGCAGTCTGTCCTTCAAGTTCGACAAGGAGTTTGACAGCAGAGGCTTTTTCGACATGCTCGGCCAACTCTTGAGCCGCATATCGTTCCACCGCCGATGGTTTAGCGGGCAGGACAATTATAGCTTGCGCGCGTCCGTCTTTGGCAATTTCAAAGCCGGTGGCAGGCTGGCAAATACCGGCTGCTGTGAAGAATGCGCAGGTGAAGACAAGGAACGCGTAGAGTAACGGGTACTGTTTCATACAATTTCAAATTACGATGCGAGGTTTTGCAGAGCGTTTTTGTAATATTTGTAGGGGCTCCCCTTGTGGGTGCCCGCGACGTTATAGCTCGATTAACAGAATGCACTATCTGCGACGCACCGGGCACCCATAAGGGGAGCCCCTACAAAGGCCGGAAAACCTTGTAACTTCTATCCGTGAGAATGATGGGCTTTTACGACAACGGCTGACCTTAACGCCCGGTTACCTCTCCCGCATTCCGTCTCCTGTCTCCCGCCGTTTCAATCAAAATCCCAATTCGTTTCCTGGTAAATATCACCGGGCAGTTTTTGCCATTTGGCATGTCCGTCCATGTAGGCGATGTTGACGCCTTCCATGTGCCGGGCGTCGAGTTCATAGGTTCCCGTCCAGGCAATGACATAGCCCTGAGCGTTGTTACGGTGCGTATCGCCCAGCAAAACTGTATTCGCAGGAGACTGGAAACGCGCTAACGAATGTCCGCCCAGGGCATAGCTGGCATGGGGCCGCCAGGTGGTATAGATGTAATTGTAGCCGTAGCTGATGTTATCACGCGTCATAGGCGCGGCCGCATCTTTCTTGAAAGGATCGCCTTCCGAGGGGCAGAAAAATACTTGCTTCGATTTAACATAAGGTTCTACTTTGTCAAACCAGTATTTGGGGACCGGCGCGAGGTCGGACGAGGGCGGCAGCTTCTCATCAAAATCCTGTGTGTACTGCATCACCGCCAACCCCAATTGTTTAACGTTATTCAAACAACTCGTGCGCCGTGCATTCTCACGCGCCCGGCTAAATACCGGGAAGAGAATGGCAGCCAGGATCGCTATAATAGCTATAACGACAAGCAACTCTATTAAAGTAAACGCTTTTCTTGAAAACTGCATTTCCTTTTGCATCATTATTCCTCTTGATACTTGAGAATTTATAAAACGGCC
>DAITOV010000426.1:0-3900 GCA_036833945.1 Abditibacteriia bacterium | reverse complement strand
TGATAGCCGAAACCGGTGCCTATAGCTTTTCGCAAAGCGATTTGAAGGGTAATTCCGGTAACGCATACAGCGGCACTTATTACTTGCCAGGTGGCGGTGCCAATGGAGTGAGTTGCACCGGCGTCATAGCCGAATTCCAGAGCGATTGCCGCACCGGCCGTCATTTCGACGGAGTAACAGTTGCCTTTGCCGACGGTCATACTAAGTGGTTGAAGTCGGGAGTATTGGTTGCCGAGGGCAGGAAGTATGTCTCGACACACGCCACCCCCAGTGCTATCGATCCTTATACGAATAATCCTGGATAAAGCGCCAGCGGACTTAACCAGAAAGAGGCAAGTGATTCTGAATCGTTTGTCTCTTTCTTTATCGGGAATTTTGCACCAAATCTCGTGCAGCCGGTGCCCATTCGGGAAAGTTGAACTGAAAGCCTGATTGCAGCAAGCGAGTCGGAACCACATAACGGCTTTTCAGCACCAGTTCACTTTCGGTTTGCATCAGCAGCGTGCCGATTTCAATCATCCAAGCCGTGGCAGGGAGGCCGAGCTTTACACCGGCAGCCTGTCGCAGCGCTGTCATGAAAGCCGCGTTGGGCAGAGGGTTGGGGGCTGCCAGGTTAATCGGGCCACTTAATTCTGGATGTTCGAGAATCCAATACAGCGAGCGGATGAAGTCGCGATGATGAATCCAGGAGACAAACTGTTTACCATTCCCAGCTTGCCCGCCCAGGCCGCGTCGGGTGAGGGTGAGTAGGGTATCGAACGCACCGCCTTTATCCGGCGCGGTGACGATAGCCGAACGCAGCAAAACCTTGCGTGTGTGTGGCGTATCGATTGCTTGTGCTGCGGCTTCCCAACTGGTGGCGACCTCAATGCTGAAATTCCAGGTATCGGGTGCTTTTTCTTCATTGCCGCCAATGATGCCGGTTTCTTCATCGTTTGGCGCATCGAAGCGATGGGCATAGATGGTCGCCGTGCTCATCTGTAGCCAGGTCGCAGGCGGTTTGCTGCTTTGTGCGATGGCTTTTCCCACCGCCTGAGTGCTGAGAATGCGTGAATCGACAATCTCTTTGCGGTTGGCGGCGTTGTAGCGGCAGTTAACGCTCCGCCCGGCCAGGTTGATAACGACATCGGCTCCGTCGATTTCGCGCGTCCATTCGCCCAGCGTTTTGCCATCCCACAAAACGGTGCGCCAGGGTCTATCCTCTTGCTCACCTCTGGCGAGAATAACCACTTCGTGCCCATCGTCGTGAAAGGCACGCGCCAGGAACTGGCCGATGTGTCCGTTACCGCCGGGGATGACGATTTTCATAGGGTGCATTTTATCGAATGCCACTAAGAACGGAACTATTTGATGCGTTATTGCTGTTAATCATAGTTGTGGCCTATACCTCGCAAAATACCTATATATTTGCTCGGCTTAAAACATAACAGCTACACTCTCTATTGTTGTAATTCAGTCCCAATTTTTATTTAAGGAGTCGAGTTATGAAACGTATTTCCGACGCAATGGAATCTCAGCTGAACGCTCAGTTAACCCGCGAGCTCGAAGCATCTCAATACTATCTTTCACTTTCCGCCTGGGCCGAGGTTAAGGGCTTTCCGGGTATTGCCAAGTTCCTCTTCACCCATTCCAACGAAGAGCGCGGCCATGCCCTGAAATTCTTCACCTACATCAACCAGCGCGGCGGCCACGCCCGCATCCACGCTCTGCCGACCCCGGCCGGCGATCCCGAAACGTTGTTGGCTTTGTTCGAGAGCATCCTCAATCAGGAAGTGACCAACTCCGATGAAATCGGCAAACTGGTTGACCTGGCTTTGGAAGAGCGTGACCATGCGACCAACAGCTTCTTGCAGTGGTTTGTGACCGAGCAGTTGGAAGAAGAAGCTCTCATTAACAACGTCCTCGACCAGTTGAAGGTCATCGGCAACGAGAAAGCCGACCGTGGTGGTTTGTACGAGTTCGATCGTAATATCCAGAGTATCCATCAGGAGTTCAGCAACGCGTAAAAAATAAAAGCTATTGTTAGTTCAGACGATAGTTTTATTTCCGATCATCGCCCTGCGTCAGCAACTGCTAACGCAGGGCGTTTTCTATGGAGCGGCGGTTCCGCAGCATCCAGGCGGCGGCGCGTGCTCTCCATGCCAATCCCCATAAAAGCCCTTCTGTTGAGGGAGTGACGTTCATTTCAACCGCGTCGTTTGCGGTTTCACAAACTGCAACTTCGAGAATCTTTTCAAATAAGCCATGGCGTTTTGTCTGAGGAAGTTCGTAGGCATCCACTAAGAGCCGGAGTTGGCCCATACGCGTCTCCAAAGGTGGCAACCCAACATTTTTGGCAACATCGTCATCGTGTAATTGCGGAAATAGCCAGCAGACACGAGCCAATTCAATAATCGGATCTATAGGGCCAGCAAACTCCCAGTCGATCAAAGCAACGGGCAAGCCATCACGAGTCAGTGTATTCCAGGGAGCTAAATCGCCGTGCCCAATGACTCGTTCTCCTTCTCCCAATTCCCGTAAGAACCAGGGCTGCCAGACGGCATCAGCAGGCAGTATAAAGTTAGCTGTGGCATTGTGAAGGCGTCGTAGAATCTGGCCAACTAAAACCAGCCCTTCATCGCTCCACGGCCCGGGATGGACGAATTCGCCTTCAATGTGAAGGAGAGTTTCACGGCCTTGTTCATCGAAACCCGAACCGGCGATGCGTGGCGCGGCCTCAAAATCGTTATCTTGCAAGTGCTGTAGAAGAAGATGAATATACGGCGTCCAAGGCTTCGCCTCGCGAAACACGATCTGGTTTTGGCGGGTAACAAGTGTGCGCCCACCTCCTTCGAGAATCTGTTCCGTTGTATTGGGGGTATGGTCTAAATGCAAAGTTCTTTAAAACTCCTTCATCAGAGTTGATGAGTTTTTTATTGTAGCAGTTTGAATACGGCTTTTACAAAATGATCTCCAACTATGTGGTAGGGGGGTGGCTCAAGATGTGAGAGTTAACCGAACGTTCTTATTATCCAACACCTTGCGAACGGTTCGCTTGGATGCATTACTTCAAGCTATGCAGAATGAAGAGTTCATGAATAAACGTCGCATTCTCGCCAACGACTTTGAGAATGTTTGTGAGCGCCTGCTCTCGGGCGCACAACTCGACCTTTATGAAGAAAAGGTGAGTTCCATGTTCGAAGTCATAGCCGCTCTGTTGTTTGCCAGAACACCTCACCGGGAATTCTGTTGGTATGATGGTGTAGAAGGTTTAACTGCGAGTGTCAGGAAATCACGCCAAATCGAATTCACCGGCCAAATGTGGGTGGATGACAAGAAAACGCAGCGGAAAGAGGATTTCAGAGCAACGGTAACGGATAAGCGAGTAACAAAGCAGGGCATCTGGATTACTGTTTGGATTGGGACCGATAGAGCGGAAGGGGAAATGTTAGCCGCTTTTGGTATCTTTGAATGAGCATGTCATACAGGTATTTCTCCAGGTATAGAGCCATTTTATAAGTAAAATGAAAAACAATTTTGAAACCTACTTTGCTCGTCATACTGAGGCAATCGCCATAGACGATGCAACTCGAAATCGCCTTTGGGTAGAGAAAAGAATTGCCATTCACTATCCATTCGATCTTTCAGGCGATATGACACAAGACAGTCGGAGCATTGAGCCTAACGATTATCCACTGCCTGCACAAAAGTATATTAGGGCCTTACGCAACTTGGCGCAAAATGGCGGCTATGTGTGCGCTCAATACTGTGGGCATGAAGAATGTATTTTAGGATTCGTTGAGCCTCAATCCCATATTGAACTTGTAGAGGGTTATTGGGGTAAGAATGAGAGGCAGGGAAGAGTGGCTGATTGGAAGGGTAGAACAGCGATTCTTAAAACCCTCCGCTTGACGAAGGTTA
>DAITOV010000425.1:0-3922 GCA_036833945.1 Abditibacteriia bacterium | reverse complement strand
GATTTTCTGAAGATCGAGCTTCTTCTCTTCAATGAGCTTCCAGTTATAGGTCACCTGATAGTTCATCAGGCTTGCCACTAACCGCTCTTCCCCAAATGCCTCTTGCAAATGGCTGTTGAGCGCTTTTTGCGTCGCACCGGAGTTCCAGGCACCGGCGGCCATTTTATGGTCTTTCATGAAGGTGACGTTGTGCGCCGCGCCGTGGTCGGCACTCAGAAACACCGTATATTGGCCTTTACCGACTTCCTTATCGAGATAATCGAAAAACGCCGCCATGTCGCGGTCGAGGCGCAGATACATATCCTCGATTTCCACTGCATTGGGACCGAACTGGTGGCCGATATAATCGGGGGAAGAAAGGCTCACCGCCAGGAAATCGGTCACGTCGCGCTGGCCCATGCGTTCGTGTTTGACTGCGGCCTTGGCCATATCGAGGGTGTAGCTGTTGCCAAAGGGCGTGCTGCGGATGATGCCCGCGCCGCCTTCTTTGTAGAGTTTGGCAGTATCAATGGGAAAAACCGGGGCATCGGTTCCGGCAAATTTGCCTTCAAACTCGTTGCGGTCGGGCGAACTCTGGCGGTAGGTGGAGAGGGGGTAAAGCGTGTTCCAGCCATCCTTGAGGTATTTTTCGGTCGAGTTTTCTTTATTGAACTGCTGCACCCAGGCCGGGAGCTTGTTCATATACCAGGTCGAGGTGATCCAGCCTTCGCTTCTCGAATCGAACCAGTAGGCCGCATCGGCACTGTGTCCGGCAGGGAGAATGCTGCCACGGTCTTTAATGGCGATGCCGATGACCTTGGAGCGGAAGTTGGTCGCCAGCTTCAGTTCATCGGTAATGGTGCTGGCGAGCAGGTTGCGCGGCGACATCTGCCCGGCTTTGGAATCGCTACCCACGGTTTGCACCTGGTCGTCTCCTGCGCAATACATCACTTGCCCGGTGCTATTATTGATAAAGTTATTGCCCGCAATGCCGTGAATCGAAGGCACGCTGCCGGTGTAGATGGTTGCATGGCCAATCGCGGTCACGGTGGGGATGTAATCGATATTGGTGTTTTCGGCGCTAAAGCCTTCGCGGAGCATGCGCTTGAAACCACCGTTGCCGTAGCGATCGGAGTAGCGGTAGAGATAATCCCAGCGCATCTGGTCGGCCACGATGCCGACGACTAATTTGGGGCGGGGCAGTTTTCCCTCGGCCTGCTGGCGCTGGGCCTGTGCGGGCAGGCTTAAAACCAGGAAAAACAAGACGAACAACCAACGGCGACAAGCAACGACAGTTTTCATGAGAAGACACCTACTTAACGTTTCTGCAATTGAATTTAGCGTTAGCACCCTAAATCCATGTTAAACCCGGCGGCGCGGTTTGTAGAGCAATACCACGACTGTCCATAATAACGCCCCTGCTGCCATGAACAAACGCCAGCGCCAATCGGACATCACAAATAATAGGGTAAACCCGATGGAAAGCCACACGAAAGCGATAATCACCAGTTTGGTTTTCAGAGGAAGCTCTCTGCCTTCCCGAAAACTCTGGATATACGGCCCTAATAGCTTATGACCCATCAGCCAGTTGTAAAGCTTATCGGAACTGCGCACGAAGCAGGCGGCTGAGAGGAGGAGGAATGGAGTGGTCGGCAGCAGCGGTAGGAAAGCGCCTAAGATGCCAAGACCGAGAGAGATAATCCCGACGCAGATGAGGAAGATGCGGCGTAACTGCGAAAACTTCATGAAGTGGTTTTTAAAGCTGCAACTTTCCGGGCAAAGGTAGGGGCTCCCCTTGTGGGTGCCCGCAACATCATCGCCCGACTAACAAGATACTCTATCTCAAACGCACCGGGCACCCACAAGGGGAGCCCCTACATACGTTCCGCAAAGCGCTGTGCCCAACCTCGAATAGTCCAACAAAAAAGCGCAGCGTTCCGGCTTCGGAACCGCCACGCTTTTTCTTTCCGACTTCTCTTGTTACTTCTTCGGTCGATACAAATGCGTGCTATGCCCGAAGAACACTTCTGCACTTTCCATCACGGTTTCGCTCAGCGTCGGGTGAGCGTGAATGGTGGCTTTCAAATCTTCGGCGGTAGCGCCCATTTCCAATGCCAACACGGCTTCGGCGATGAGTTCACCGGCACCGGCACCGCAGATGCCCACGCCCAGCAGGCGCTCGGTTCCCGGTTCAACGATGATTTTGGTCACACCGTCGGTGCGGTCGAGGGTGAGGGCACGGCCTGAAGCAGCCCAGGGGAAGCGGGCGACATCAACGGCTTTGCCCTGCTTGGCGGCCTGGGTTTCGGTGAGTCCGGCCCAGGCGATTTCCGGATCAGTAAAGACCACAGCCGGAATGGCATTGGGCTGCCAGGAGGCCGGTTGACCAGTGATGGCTTCCACTGCTACACGGGCTTCGTGGGCAGCTTTGTGGGCCAGCATGGGGTCACCTGCGACATCGCCAATAGCGAAGATGCTCGATTCGCCGGTACGGCGCTGGGCATCGACTCCGACGAACCCGCGCTGGTTCACCTTCACGGCGGTGGTTTCCAGTCCGAGGTTTTGCGAGTTGGGAGTGCGGCCAATCGACATCAGCACGCGGTCGAAGAGCTGCTCGGTCTGCTCGCCTTTTTCATCTTCAAAAGTGGCGCGGATGCCGTTTTTCTCTTCCTTGAGCGAGAGCACTTTGGTCTTGAGCTTAATCGCTTCCAATTGGCCTTCGAGGCGCTTGTGGAGAATCTGCACCAGGTCGCGGTCGGCACCGGGCAAAAGGCCATCGGTCATTTCGACTACCGAAACTTTGGAGCCAAGAGCGCTATAAACCGAACCCAACTCCAGGCCGATGTAGCCGCCGCCGATGACGAGGAGCGACTTGGGAATATCGGGCAGATCGAGCGCGGTGGTGGAATCGAGCATGCGCGGCGAATCGAGCCACAAAGCGCCTACGCGGGCCGGACTGGAACCCGTAGCCAGAATGGCGTTTTCGAAAGTGAGGGTCGAGGTTTTGCCCTCGGCATCTTTGATGGAAAGCGTATTGGCTCCGGTGAAGGTGGCGCGGCCCTGGATGTAGTTGATTTTGCGCTGCTTAGTGAGCACACCCAGGCCACCGGTGAGCTTGGTGACCACACTTTGCTTCCAGTCGCGCAGTTTGTCGAGGTTGATTTTGGGCTTGCTGTATTCGATGCCCCAATCGGCAGCGTGCTTGGTTTCGTTGAGTAGCTTGGCCACGTGCAGCAACGCCTTGGAAGGAATGCAGCCACGATAAAGGCAGACGCCGCCGGGGTTCTTTTCCAGTTCGACTAAAGTGACCTGCAAGCCGAGGTCGGCGGCATAGAAGGCGGCAGCATAGCCACCCGGGCCGCCACCGATCACGACAAGTTGTGTTTTCTGTTCGCTCATGATTTATAAGATCAATTTTACTAATTCTCTTGTTTCTATATATGCGTGACGCAACACAGACTCCCCTCCCTCAGGGAGGGGTAAAGGCTTTAACGATGAATGTTGAATTATGAATGCTGAACTGTGAAAAATTCAGTGACTATATTCAGCATTCATAATTCATCGTTCAATATTAAGCTTCGCCTCCCCCTGAGGGGGAGGAGTTATGTTTTAGAATCGCTCGATGACTTCAAAGCATTTGGGACACACGATGGTCTTGGGCGCACGCGGCAGCACTTCCTCACGCAATTTCCGCAATTTGGCCCGTTTCACTTCCACACTGGCGGTGCCGCGAAAAACGTTTACCAGCCAGCCGATGTAGTAGAACCAGTTAACACTGCGATAACCCCAGGTCGGTTCACCCCAGCCGTCATGCGACGGTGAATCGTTGACGTCGTCCTCGTGATAATTCGCGAGGTCGTACATCCGCCAGTGACGGCACTTGGGACAACTGCGGTTTTGCATCAGCACACCCGTTAACCATCGATATTTCCTGCAAAAGATT
>DAITOV010000424.1:1865-3947 GCA_036833945.1 Abditibacteriia bacterium | reverse complement strand
CACGATGCCGCCGATGGGGCGAATCATGGTGTCGTAGGCCGGGACGTTATATTGCACGATGGTGCGCGGGTTTTCGTTTTGCATCTGGCGCCACGGCTTGTCGGGGTTCCACACTGCCTGATAGCCGCCCGAGTAGGCCACGAAATGGAACTCGTCGCCAATCCACAGGCCGTCGTATACTTCGCCGCCGCCATCCACCACTTGCCCGGTGTTTTGCTCCAGCTTGCGGGCCGGGTCGAAGCGCACCAGAGTCTGCCCGAAGTTGGGGCCGCTGGTGACGCCGCCCTTGGGGTCGGGGCTTAAAAAGTGCATACCCACCGGCATCGCCTTATCGGTGACCTGCTTCCAGTTCACATCGGTGGCGTTGGGCGATGCTACGCCATACTCCTGTCCGCGAAAAGCAATCAGCTTGTTGTCGTGGGTGTGGCCCACGATGGTGCCGCCTTCCAGGTTGAGGTTCCACACCTGCTTGGGGGTGCCGCCTGGCACGGCTTCATACCAGTTGCCGTCGCTGGCCAGCAGCAAAAAGCGCTGCGCGGTGGAGTTGGGCGACATACCGCGCCAGGTGACGTTGGCCGGGGCGGCGGGCAGTTTGGCTGGGATGAACTTCATGCTGGGCGCATCGAATTCGTGCAGCGCGCCATCAATGGGAACATAAACCCGTCCCGCCACGTTAACCAGCCCGCCCGACTTGCCTGGTGCCACCACCGTCTGCTCTTTGGTCGCCAGGTTGTAAGCCACCATATTGGGCTTACTCACACTCATCGAAACCAGCAAATAACCGCGATCATCGACCGCCACGTGGCGCGCATAGAGGTTGCCCTCGGGGCCGATGTAGCCCAGGTCTTCCACCTTCTTGGTGGCGTAATCGTAGCGAAACACGTTGCCGCTGGGATAGGAGCCGAAATAGATTTCGCCCTGCGGCCCCTTGGCAAAGCTCCAGGCATACTGGTTCTGCGGCACATCGACTGCCGACTCGATTTTATAGTTGCCGCCGGTGGTATCCACGGTGTAAAGCGTCACCGGCCCCAGCGATTCAAACAGCAGCTTGCCCGGTGCCACTTCGATAATATCCCAGCCGCCCACGCCTTTGGGGAACGGCACCACGGTGGAAGTGCCTTTCACGTAGTCAACGAAAATCGCCGAACCGGCTCCCACACTGGTGCAGCTATTGAGCACCAGCACGGGATAATCCATGCCCGGCGGCTGATAGAGCATCTTCTTGCCGATGGCGTTGATGACACGGCATGGTGTGCCGACCAGTTTGGCGCCGAACTGCGCGGCGCTGGGGTAGGTGGGGTTCATTTGTTGATAGAGTTTGCTGCCGGTGGCCTCGTCCAGGCGTTCCAGCTTGACACCGGCCACGGCCATGCTGCCGCGTGCATCGTTGGTTTCGAATTGCACAATAGTGGTCTTCACCGTCTCAGGAAGGCGGTAGAGCAGGAAGTAGTCCGTCCACGGCGTTTGTTTGGTGAGCGTCGGCGTGCCGCTCTGGCCGGGAATATACAATGCCTGGTAGCTGCCGTCCAGCTTCTCCACCAGCAGGCGCACCCCGGCGCTGCCGCCGCTCAGGTCGCTGCGCATGCGGAAATGAAGCTGATAGTAGCCCGCCGTGGTGGGCAGGTCGCGCCGCGCAATGTAGGCCACTTTCTTCAGGTTGTCGGGCGAGCTGTCGTCGATGTGAACCGCCAGCGCCCCCAGCCCATCAGGCGTGGTTTCGGCGCGGTAGTTGTTATCGAGCTTGGAAACGCCGCGAAACTGCCAGCCCGCGACGCCGCTTTTGAGGTCGAGGTTGCGCAGCTCAACATTTGTGCCCTGAGTCACGGGTTGGGCCAGGCAAGGCGCGCTTGCCAGCAAGAAGAGACAGCAGAGTTTGGTGAATGTTTTCATAGAGAATGAGTGTTTTTAAGTTTTAAATTCTGAGTTTTGAGTTTAAGGGGCGGGTAGATTTGGTGGGGCATGGCGTGCCATGCCCGGTGCGTTGTCATTTCCTTTATCGTAACACGATGCCGTAAACCCGTAGGGGCGTGCGGCGGCACGCCCGCGAACGTATCAATTCTCGTAGCATGATACAATGCGACT
>DAITOV010000424.1:0-1855 GCA_036833945.1 Abditibacteriia bacterium | reverse complement strand
GGGCGCATGGCAATGCGCCCGATACATTTTGCAATCATTGCCCTGTTATGTTTACGTAAGCCCGGCGCTCCCGGGCGTGCCGCCGCACGCCCCTACATTTTCCCAGCGCCCCTCTCCTAACTCCTATCATACCAACCATTGTCAATGGTGCCGTTGCGGTCGTAATCGCCCAGCGTCGTCCATTTCATGAACTTCGCGTGCCCATCAACGAAAGCAACATTGGTGCCATCGAAATGGAAGTAGGCGCGCTGATCTTTGAGCTTGGGGTTCGGGCCCGTATGGCAACTGCCCGAAGCGGCAGTTTCCCAGTCGGAGGGCTGATAGGTTGGCCCACAGCCATTAATGCAATTAATTTCAGTCAGCATTACAGTTTCGGTGGGCGCGATGATATCGGCCAGAGCACGGTCTTGGAGGCGGTTTGGATTGGTCACGGCATCGACGGGCCCAGTATTGCGAGTATAATCGCCCAAGTTTTTATAGTTATACCCATACGAACCCGCTCCCGTGGCATTCGTGGATACCTTAGTTGGGTCGCAAGAATTTGAATTCAGGGTGCTGATTTTCTCGGCGCTCGGGCACACATAAAGCTGATAGTTTTTCACGTAGGGATGCAGCGCGACCTGATAGCCGTAAATCACGGTTCCTAATGGGTTGGGGTAGGCGTAACTCACCAACCGTTCGTCATAATCCTGCGTATACATCGCAATCCCCAACCCAATCTGTTTGAGGTTGGAAAGGCAGGCCGTGCGGCGCGCGTTTTCTCTTGCACGCGCAAACACCGGGAACAAAATAGCGGCGAGTATTGATATAATAGCTATCACGACCAATAGTTCAATAAGGGTGAAGCCTTTCGATCTGTTAAAACGTGGCTCTAACATAGGAATACTCTCCAAAATCAGGATGCAAGTATGCGTGCAACAACAACCGGTTAAGTATGCCCCTTTTTCGGAAAAAACTAACGAACATATCGGACCTTAAGGGGTCATATCCGGTCACTTTTGTTTTGCCGGTACTCATGCGGCGTGCAGCCCCAATGCTGGCGGGCCAGTCGGCGGAAATGGCAGTCGGTCATACCCACTACATGGCTGACTTCGGAAATGAACATCTCAGAGCCGTGCAGGAGTTCTGCGGCTTTTTTCATGCGCGCCGTAGCGACATAGCTGTTGAACGTTTGCCCCGTAAACTGCTTGAATTTCCGTTTGAAAACCGAAGCCGAAAGCCCCACGTGCCGGGCCACCAGTTCGATGGTGAGCGGCTGCCCCAGGTGCATTTCGATATAGCTCTGAGCTAATTGTATCGGTTCTTGCGAGGGCAGGATGGGGGTTTTCATCTCCGGGCTGAAGGGCGGGATAATGGCCTCGTCGCGCGCGATTTGCCGCTGCATCGTAAAAATCAGAGTTGAAAAGAGCTTCTCGATGCTCTGGCGGCTATCGCCCCGTTCGAGTTCTTCATATAACTCCTGAAACAGCGTGCTGAGGAACAGGCTTTTAAACCACAGGTGCGAGCCGTGGCTGTGCTCGTCTTCGCGCGAATAGCAAAGGTAGCTTTCCAGCCCTTGCCCGTTGAGCCGCCCGGGAAAAATCCACAGCAGGTCGCAGCTTCGCCCGGTGCGGTCGGTTTCAAAATGGGGCTGCGACCCCGAAATACCGGCCAGCGCCGGTGGGCGCAGCAAAATATCGCCCACCCGGCAATGCACCACGTAATCGGCAATGCGTAAGTCGGCGGCACCGTTTACCACGCACATGATCGTCGGCAGGCTGCTTTCTATCAGGTTGTCCTTGGGCCAGCGCGCCATCGTCTGCCGGTTCACCTGCCCGTCGCGCGGGCTGCGCACTGCCACACGCGGCCCGGTGCG
>DAITOV010000423.1:0-3952 GCA_036833945.1 Abditibacteriia bacterium | reverse complement strand
GTTCGGAGTTCATCCGCGTCTGCATATCTTCGCGATATTTCTGCTCCGAACCATAGCGGCCTTCCACTTCGCGGCGAAAGCTGGCTTCGCCCATCTGTTCGCGCTGGCCTTTAATGGCCTCATCGATCTGCTTTTTGATTTCGGCGTCGATCTCGGTATCGTTTACCGTAACTCCAGCATCTTGGGCGGCTTTGATGGTGGCGGCATTATCGATGAGCGATTGCAGCGAACGCTGGCGGCTGGCGAAATACTCCATCGGGCCGACTTTCTGGCCGAACTGGGCCATGAACTGGTCTTGCTGGGCGGCCACCTGTTCGAGGCGGCCACGGTCGATCTTGCGATCGCCAACTGTCGCCACGGTGGCGCTGCTGCTCACGCCGCCTCCACCACCGCCGCCGCCATTGCCACCGAGGCTGGTGAAGAGGAAACCGACGGCAAAGATGCCGATCAGCACAATCATCACGACTTTCACGGCCAGATGGTTCAGGGCCGTACTGCGCAATCCTTCGATGGAAAGCGGGGAGGTATCGTCCTCAATGGGGGTCGAAGTTGCGCCGTCTTTATTGGGCGCAGTGTTGGGAGATTTCGAATTTGTCGCCATAAATGAATAAAGTCCTTACCACGTACTTTTAATGAGTATTGTTAACAACACAGTTTTACAAAATATGTTGCAGATGGCTGGTTTGGTTGATGCCCTGTATCAAGATTTGCGGAGCATCGCTGGAACCAGATTCAATTTCAACGCGCGTCACACTGCAATTACTGACGTGAATCCGCTTGAAATTGGAAAACGGCGCGCCCAGCAAATGGCAGAGCAAAATGCGAATCAGCCCGTTATGCCCCACCAGAACCGCTGTCTGTCCCTCATGCCTTTCTACCAGTGCATCCCACTTGGGAAGAAAACGCGCCCACATTTGTGCGTGGTTTTCGCCACCAATGGCAGCCACGTTCCAGGGATCGTTCTGCCGGGCCTGCCATTGCGGGCCATATTGTCCGAGTAATTCGGCTTCACTCAAGCCTTCCCAGTCGCCATAATTCACTTCACGGAAATCGGGGTCGATTTGCACCGTCAAGTTGTGCGGCGCGGCAACACTCTCGGCTGTGATGCGAGCGCGCTGCAAGTCGGACGAATAAACGGCGTCGATGGTTTCGTTTTGTAAATACTGGCCAACAGCTTCGGTCTGGCGCAAGCCGCGTTCGTTGAGTTCCAGGTCGCCCCAGCCCACGAAGGCTTTTTTATCTCCGGCGTTCCCGGCTACTTCGCCGTGGCGCACGATAATGATGTTAGTCATGAATTTCTGATGTTGATCGCCAATTCTGCGTTACGCCGTGCTTTGCTTTGCATCTCTTCGATAAAGGAAGTCGGTGGCGGGGCAGTATGGACAGTATGAAGTTTAGCCAATTCCTCAGGGCTTGCATTGGCTACCACAGGGGCGCTGATAAGCTTGGCCAGGGCCGAAACTTTGGGGTCGTAGGACACGGCGACACACGGCACGCCCTGGGCGGCTGCGAAGATGAGCGCGTGCAATCGCATGGCGATCATCAGGTCGCACTGGCTGGTAATTCCCATGATCTCACGTGGGTGCATATTCTCGGTCGCCAGAATCTCTTCAGGAGCAACGCCTAGCGATTCGGTCAGCGCCCGGTCGCGCGCCGGTTGCATGGCGAGGAATTTAAGGGTGGCGTTTTGCGCCTTGGCCGCTTCGCGAATGGTGGCGAGTAGGGCGGCTTCGGCGTCCGGCACTCCGGCGTTGAGCCAACTGCGCAAACTGACCATCCACAAAGGTGAACCGTTCTGGCGCTGGTGCGTTGTGCCGCCTTGCGGGCGAAGTGCCCATACCGGGTCGGCGGTCACTTCGATATTCTTGCGCACGCCGATTTTTTCGAGCAGCGCCTTCGAGCCGGGGTCGCGCACCGCGATGACGCGGGTATTCTTGCTTTGGAGCGCGGCGCGGGTCAGCTTCTGTGAGAGCGGCTTTTTCAGCGGCCCGATGCCCTGGGCATAGATCATGGCCGGTTTGCGCGCCAACTGCGCCAGGCGGATGAGGCCGGTGTAGTAGACGATGTTGCGCAGGCTGGTGACGTCTTGCAGCAGCGAACCGCCGCCGGAGACGAAGACATCGCACTGCTTGATCTCACGCCACAAACCGCCAAAGTCGTCGCGGCCGACACAGCGCAGGCCATACTGGGCACTGGCATGCAGCTTGGTGGTGGTATCGGGCGCACCCGAAGTCGCCACGAACTCACAGCCCGGCGCTTGCTCGCTTACCTGCGCCAAAATCGCGGCGAGGACGGCTTCATCGCCCGCGTTATCATATCCGTAATATCCCGACAGCAAAAATCGCACGAACGAAAATTATAACAGATTGGATCTTAGGTCTTGGATCTTAGATCTTAGATGAAGTCCGAAGTGGGTGGGAAGGTAGCGGTCAACAATGATGCCTGTTACCTTCCCAGCCTCCAGTCTCTAATCTCCAGCCTCACTATTTTTCCTTTCGTGAAGCAAATTTATTGTGATAAATCCACAACAGTACACCGCCGATGAGGGCGCCCAGCCACAGGCCGTGGATGGAGCGGAGCAGGGAATAGAACAGCGGGGTGTGGAGGTGGCAGAAGGTGTTGAGCATACCGGCCTGGCCGATGGTCATCACGATTGTCGCGCCGAACGCCGGGAGCCACCAGCGGCGCAGGGCAAAGTAGACGGCGAAAAGCATGGCCGGGTGGCCCAGGAAAATTTCCTTGGTGCGCGGGCGGGTGATGAACAACTGTTCGAGCGTAGCGCGCATCTTGAGTTCGAGCGAAGAAATTTCCATACCCGAATCGTTGCCGGTGCGTGCAATCCACACAAACCCTGCAATTGCCAGCAAACCGCTGAGGAGCGCCACACGCGCCGTAAACGGCTGATCTAACAAACTCATGAACCAGGCTTTGGCGCGATCGCGGCCAGCGGCAGCGCCCTGGGCGATGACGCGGTGGGGGAACACCTCACCGGCAAACGCCAGGCCGATGATGAGCAAGGGAACAAGTTGAGTCAGCTTGGGGAAGAAGAATTTATCGGCCCCCGAAAAGAAGCGCCAGTGGTTGAGCAGCGCGATGATCAGCAGCGGCCCAATCATGGTGATAGCCGAAGTTTTCAGCAAAGCCACGACACCGGTTTTCCAGGCGGAGGTGCTGTTGACATTGGCCGTTTCGCCACCCTTGCTATCACCGAAGTTATCCCAAACCTTGGGCAAACCGCCCCACAAAATGCCGATAGCAGAGAAGAAACAGCCAATACCCATCGCCATCAGCTTGATGCCGAACGCCGTGGGCCACATCCCCAGCGCTTTGGGAACGCCACCGGCCCCTGCATGGGCGGCCGCCGAAGCGAAATCGAGCAGCAGCATGAAGATGGCGATACCGATACCGGCAATGGCCCAGCGGCTTTGCTGGCTCGGTGTGAAATCGAAGAACAGGTTGAGCAGCAATAAAGCTGCGCCCACCATGCCCAATGAAGAGATAAACAGGCCGATATAGCGAACGACGTATGCTGTGGAGCCGCCGCCCAACTGGTCGGTGGGATAGTTGCCGAACGCCTGTGCCGTGCCCAGTTCCATGCCGGGGCGCAAAAAGGCCAGCGGCAGCGGCTGGTTTTTCAATTCCTTGGAAACGCCCTCGATAAAGTCGTAGTTCTGTTGCAGCGCACTTTTCTTCAAGATGGGAGCGCCGCCATCCGGCGCAGGTGCATATTCGCCCTTGAAGTGGCGGATCAGGCGGATATAGGCAACGCGGATATCGCGTTCTTTCACGGCGCGCACGAAGCGTTCGGTGAGGACTTCGGGTTGGGCTTTCGAGGCTTCATCAGGCCCGACGCTATGAACGCGCACTAACTGCCCGTCGCTGCCGGACGAGCAGCCTGCCCAACCGCGCTGCTTGGAGAATTCGATATTACCAAATAGCAAGCCGCGCTTTT
>DAITOV010000422.1:0-3956 GCA_036833945.1 Abditibacteriia bacterium | reverse complement strand
CAACTGCGCACGCTTTTAACTTGCTGCCAGGTTGGGAGTTCGCGCGCGGCATCGAGAGCGCCGCCGAACACCACCCTCCCCTCTTTCACTTCAAACAGCGCCTGCATCAGCGGCACGGCGAAGATGGTGAGCAAAAACGCCAGCGTCAGCAGCCAGCCGGTGCCGCGCGAAATCTGGGTGTGCTCCAGCGCCAGTTTCGCTTCTTCTTCGCGTCCGAGTTTTGGTTTGCGCTCTTCCATGTTGGTGCGTTACGAACTCCCCTCCCTCAGGGAGGGGTTGGGGGAGGGAGTCGGAGAGTAATCGGAATGATGAATTATGAACGATGAACTGAAGAATGAAAACGGATATGTTTAGCGTTCCGTATTAAGCTTCAAATCCCCCACCCAACCTCCCCCTGAGGGGGAGGAGTTAGGCTCCGGTTGCATCACCCATCACCCATCACCCATCACCTATCACCTATCACCTATCACCTATCACCTATCACCTATCACCTATCACCTATCACCTAAAAAATAAAATAAATAAACGGATTATAAGCCTGCGTCAACAACACCGCGATAGACACCCAAAACGCCACCAAACAAAAAATTGCCTTGGGCAGAGTGATGTGTTGCGTCCAATCCCACGGCGAAGGGCAACGCCACGCCACCAAGCCCGCTAACAAAAAGCTGAAGACGTAATAGGGCTGGTAGATCACTGCACTCACCAAAGTCGCTCCGGCTTGTGGCGCTGGGCCGCCGCCAAAGAGCGTGGCTAAAAAAGTCAGCGCATGAGTAAGGTCAGCAGTGCGGAAAAACACCCACAATATCAGCACCAGGAAGAAGGTCGCCCCCACCCGCAAGAAGCGTGGCAAGCGGCTATAAAAGGTGCCGCCCAGCTTCTTTTCGAGCGCCAGCAGCCCGCCGTGCAAGCCGCCCCAGATGAGGAAATTCCAGCTCGCGCCGTGCCACAAACCGCCCAGCAACATGGTGATGAGCAAGTTCCAGTAGGTGCGGCTTTCGCCTTTGCGGTTGCCGCCGAGCGGGATATAAAGATAGTCGCGCAAAATCGTGGAAAGCGAAATATGCCAGCGCCGCCAGAAGTCGGTGATGGAATCGGCTTGGTAAGGCGTCTCGAAGTTTTTGGCGAACACAAACCCCATCATCAGCCCCAGCCCCACCGCCATATCGGAGTAACCGGCGAAGTCGAAGAAGATTTGGAAGGCATAGGCGGTGAGGCCAAACCACGAATCCAGCGGCGACATCGGCCCGGCGTTGAACACGCTATCGGCGATTTTGCCACACGGGTTGGCCAGTAACACCTTGAGCGCCAACCCCAGCGAAAACAGCGCTACGCCGCGCGCGAATTTATCGAGCGTATGGGCGCGCTCGGTCATCTGGTCGGCCAGTTCGGCATAGCGCACAATCGGCCCCGCCACCATCTGCTGATACTGCGCCACGAAACAGGTGTAGTCGTTCAGGCTGCGCATGGCGCGCGTCTCACCGCGATAGACGTCGATGGCATAAGAGATTTCCTGAAACACGTAAAAACTGATACCGATGGGCAGCGCCACCCGCAAAAAGTCGTGTGTCTGCCCGCTGGAAATACCCAGCCAACCGACCAGAGCGTGGTAGTTATCAACCGAAAAGTTGAAGTATTTGAAGAACGCCAGCAAGCCGAGATCGACAACCAGCGCGGTGATGAAAGCCGTCTTTTGAATCCGTGAACGCGGGCCGCCTTTTTCCAGGATGGGTATCGGCCCTTTCCAGTTGCGAAAACCGTTGTGGGCTTGCACCCGCGCTAACACATAGTCAAGAAGCGTAGTACCAACGAGGAAGAATACGAACTCCGGGCTACCCCAACCGTAGAAGATGAGGCTGGTACAAGTCAGCAGGAAATGCCGCGCCGGTCGCCAGGGGATGGGATAGTACAGCAAAAGCGAAAACGGCAGGAAGTAGAAGAGGAAGATATAGCTACTAAAAACCATTACCTTAGGAGATGGGAGGTAGGAGTTGGGAGATGGGGATGCCTGGAGTTGCTATGAAGGCTGAGGGCCTGGAATAGTGGCGTTGTTTTTACGGAGAATGGCGTTGCGCAGAGCGTAGAGTTGTTTGGCTAATGCGGTGGAGTTTTGGAGAATGTGCGTTGTTATTTCATGAGCGAGAAAACCGAGCCGCCCGGCGATTTCAATTTGGGTTTGCAGTTCCGCTAACGATGCCTGCGCGATGGAAAGATGACGAAGATATTCTTGTGTCGATTCTCGCACATATCCCTCAGCAATATTAGAAGGGACTGATACCGCCGCCCGACGCATTTGGGAAACTAAACCAAACTTCTCATCGGTCGGAAATTGTGCAGTGAGACGATATATCTCTTCCACCAATTCCATTCCCCCCTGCCATACTCGTAAATCACGAAAACTCTCCAACACCATTCCCGAACCTCCCGCCCTACAAATTCAATCTAAATCTTAACCGCTCTTCCGGGTTCCCTCCATCTCCCAACTCCTATCTCCCAACTCCTAAAATAATCTTCTGCCATCCGGCGCTCTCGGTGAATTCTGAAGTCGAAAAACACCATACTACCCACTTTTTATTCTTGAGGTAATTTGGATTTTCCTTGATGCGCCTCATGAGATTGACTCGCGCTGGCGTCGCACCTGAACCGCGCACACCCAAAAGATCAACTGGCTGACCGAAGCGATAGGCAAGATGATCGACTAACCCCGCACCTTTAGCGTGCATGTCGCCGCCTTCATGGAAGACGAGGGTGTGGCTATCGCCAAGCAGCAGCACCGGGCTATTGCGGGAGTTAGGCACGGGAATAAGGTTGTTTCTGTTCTTCAAATCGGAAGTGCCGATGAAAGTGGCGTTTAAAGTCTCGCGTGCCGGTTTTTTCACATTCGACGGCAAAGCGTCCCAGAGATCGCCTTTAATCGTCAGCGGTTTGGTGCGGGTTACATAGCGATGCTTTTTGCTCGGCAGGCTGCCTATCTGGCGGGAAATAGCACTGGCGGCCAGCCCCACGCCGCGCGGCGACCAGTGGGTATCTTGCTTGCAAAACACCGCGCCACTCTGGCGGGTGCTGAGATATTCGCCGGTGAGGTCGAGGACCGAAACGCCGCGCGAACGCAGCAAGCGATAGAACTCCTGATGCGCGCTATCGAGGCGTTTCATCGGCACGACGCGGCTGGAGATTTTGTCGGCATAGACAATGGATTTAGGCGGCACCGGCACGAGTAATAACTTGACCCCGGCTTTATCAAGCTGGGCTTTAAAGTCGAGAATGGCAGGCAGCGGATCAGCGTTTTCAGGGCGCACGGCGCGCGAGACTTTTTTCGCATCAGCACCCCAAAAGCGGCCTACCGAAACACTGCGCAATTCGGGAGCGAAAAACAACCAGCCATCGCGACCGGTTACGACAGAATCATAGTTTTTATCGGCGACCTTCACTTTGGCTGCCAGGTCGGCACGAAAGGTGGCCTCGTTGGCGTGGGTGGCAACGTTCCCGGCGCAAAGAGCGGCGATGATAATAAGCGTGGTTCGCAATGAAAACATCTTCTTTGGGACAATCATAAGCTCTTAGTGTGGCATAAGCGCGGCTTCGTTTTCGTGTCTGGGTATCGACTTCGTATGCGCGCGAAGAATCACGCGCGTGAGCGAGTGGACGAGCTTATTCTTTTTGCTTATCCAACTCAGCGTTTATGACGGGGTTAAACATAGCGCTATGTTCAACCCCGTCCACTCGCTCACGCGCGTGGTTCTTCATTGGCGTCACCTTCCTTTTGTGGTTGTTGTGCCTTTTCGTGGCTATACAACAGCCTTGCCATTCTCCCACTCTACCGCTACTCTTAAATCATGGAACACGCCATTCCGCCGGAAGCGCGCCAACTCAGGCAGTTGCTACAAAACAAACTGATTCCCCTGGTGCAAACCGGCGCGCCGCTGGTGCTGTTCGATGCCCCGCCGCGTAGTTCG
>DAITOV010000421.1:0-3986 GCA_036833945.1 Abditibacteriia bacterium | reverse complement strand
GTCGAGATGGTGAATCGCCACGCCGTAGTAGACCGGTGAGTTAGCATAGGCTTCATTGATTTGAGCCAGGGCGGTTTCCAGCGGGCCTTCGCCTTCTTCATAGAAGGTGATCGACGGCGGATCGCCTTTCACGGCGCCGGTTTCCTGGCCGACGACCAGTTTCACGTTCGGCGTGTTGGCGGTGGCGTAGTCCATTTCATCTTTCACGACGGCAATGGTGCCGCCGGTGCCATCGGCTTTATCGCGGTAGGCCATGAAAGCGATGTAAGAATTGGGCAGTGAGTTGAGGATATGCAAGGCGTGGAAGGTGGCAGGGCGGGTTTGGCCTTTCCAGGTGACAGTCTGTTTTTCACCGTCCATCCAGAAGGGCAGGGCAAAGCCGAGCCAGAACCCGCTGGAACTGGCGATATTCGATTCGGCTTTCACCGCATCACGTGATTTCTCGATGATATCGAGGAATTCACCGACGATTTTGCCATGCTGGGCTTCATCTTTGAACTCCGGCATGACGTACGGTTCGATATCCCACTGGAAGCCATTCAGGCGACGGGCGGCGGAGGCTGCTTTATTGTAGTCGATAGCACCTTGTAGGCGCTTCAGGGCATCGGCATGCTTATCGGCACGGGTGAACGACGGATCGCCGTCCAGGGCTTCAACGCGCAGGTTTTTGGTGTGGGCGGCTTCCAGGAAGTCGCCCAGGACTTGCGCTGTCACATGTTTTGGGTCGCTGGCATCGCGCTTGGTAGGGCTGAGAAAGTCGCCGAGGTGGATATAGGCGATTTCAATGTTTTTGTCCTTGCAAAAATCAAAGAACTGCTGCCTTTTTGCCGGTTGCGTCATCACACCGGCATCCCACACCCAGAGGGCGCGTGGTTGTTCTTGTTTGGTGGCGACCTGCATTTGGGGCGTGTCTGCCTGAGGGGCTTGAGCGCAGGAGAAAGGAACGGGAGCCAGGCAACAGGCCATAGCCAATGTAAAGAGACGTAGTTTGGTGCAGTTCATATAAAGCTCCGGAAGATTCAGATAAGGACGGTCTCCGGCACGGTTAACCGTGCCGGAGACCCACAGGAGAGGGATGCAGATCAGTCGTCCTGGATGGTGAAGAAGGAGTAGGCACCTGTAGTTGGGGCAATGGTGCTGGTTTTGGTCAATGCACTGAGCTTCATACTTTTCACATGACCGTCCATGAAAAGTAGGCTTGTCGTGTCCAGATGGCGTTCCGTGATCTTGTCGAGACGACGAGGTGAACTGGTGGTGGTGATGGCCGGTTGGGTGGCAACATCCGCCCAAGAGAACTCAAAGGTAAAGACGTTAGTGCTGGGAGCAGGCAAGGGAATGGTGTCTGCTGCCCAGATCGTTGTTGAAACCGACTCGATCGCCGCCAGGCTGCGGTTAATCGGATTCCAGCCGTCGTTGTAATAGGTGTTGTTGTTGGCATAACTGCCGTAGCGATACCCATTACGGTAGCGATAGGCGCTGTTTTTACGATCGGCGTACATGTCGGTCACCAATGTGTCGCTGGGACAAACGAAGAGCTGTTCGCTTTTGACATAGGGATAGATCGCATCCATCCATTTATAGCGATTGATTGGATCGCCTTCTGGACGCGATGCATCACCATTATCACCAAACCATGAGCGAGGTGTGCGTTCATCGTAATCCTGAATATATTGCAGTAATCCCAAGCCAATCTGCTTCAGGTTGCTCTGGCAACTGGCACGTCGTGCATTTTCACGTGCCCTTGCAAAGACCGGGAACAAGATGGCTGCAAGGATCGCTATGATGGCTATAACGACAAGCAGCTCAATGAGGGTGAATCCGGTCTTAGCGCCTTTTGCGCTGTGGAGAGTGGTTTCGGGTTGTGGGTTGTAAGCGGTTTTCATTTTATTCTCCTTGGCCAACCGAAGTTGGCCAATAATCCTGTTTTTTTACGGCTTGAGCAGTGTGGCGGGAATAGTCTCCCAACAGTCTTGTGAATAATGATGAGGCGGTTCGTTCCAATGTTGTAATAAAACCTGCATCGCCCGTTCACCCACTCCGGCTTCATCGAGGAGGGCTATGTGGGAATAGGGCAGAATAGGTGCCGCCTGCCCCGGACTACTGGCAAAGCAGAGCACTTTAATATCATCCGGCAGTTGCAAGCCGCGCCGTTGCGCTTCCAGGATGAAGGTGAGTCCGCGGCTGATATTGGCGGCGACAACGACTTCGGGCAACTGCTCAAGATTCTTCAACTGGGCGGCTAAATCGGCTGTCTCGAGGCAGTCGTAACTTTTGTCTTGCCATGTCAGTCCGTGTTCCATAACGAAACGGCTAAAGGCTTCATATCTCAGACGCTGATGCGGCATCTGGGTTCGCATGCCGATATATTCGAAACGTCGCAGGCCGGCATCGTAGCTCTCCTGGAGAAAACTCTCCAATTGCGGGCGGGGATCGCTGAAAATAGCCTGCAGCTTCAATTCGGAATGCGGAGCACCGACTAATACGGTGGGAATGAGGTTGGAGACGCCATAAAGAAAAGCGCTCTCCTCATGAGAATAGGGAAAATCGAGATAACCGTGTCCCAGGAAGGCGACTGCTCCGACACCGCGTGCGCGCAATCCCTTTACATATTCCTGAGCGGTGGGCAGCGGTGGAACGTTGAGAATAGAGCGTGTGACGGTCAATTTCTTGGGCAGGTGTTCCTGCGAGGTATCACGTGAACACATGGCCCGCTCGATGCCTTCCATCAGGGCGGTGGCAATATCGAGGACGCTCTGTTGAGGGCTGGCGAACAGCGTCAGCTCGATGGCACCTGTAGATGCGATACCGTTGCCGTTGCTTCCTTTGGGGCCGTTGAGAGATGAAACACTGAAAATGCCTTTGCGCGGGACAATTTCTACAACGCCTTCTTTTTCCAGATCACGTAGAGCACGTGTTACAGTCGCGTGGTTGACTCCCAATTGGCGGCTCAGTTCGCGCAGCGGAGGCAAGGCACCTCCGGCTGGTTCCAGATACTGGGAACGAAGCTGTTCGCGGATTTTACCGTGGAGAGAACGAGATTCAATAGTTGAGGTGCTCATGATAATTAACCAGTATCAAAAATAAGAAACGTAACAACTGTTACGTCTATTATACCCTGACACGTTAGGTTCTAAACATTTTTTTTCGAAGTCTTTTTTCTGTGAAGGATATGATTATGGCAGGATTAGCATAAATTTTGATTTCCAGTCAAAATGAGTTGTCGATACAAGACGTTTGTTTCCTATTTCTCGTTCTGCGTGGCCCTGAAATTCAGGATATGCGAATTCTTTCGGAATACTCTTCTTACTCGACACAGGCACACGACGACCTTCTTGCGCAATGGGAAGCCGCGCAGGGCGAGGGCGGGCCGTTAGAACTCGACCTGACACCGGTTTCGTTCATGGACCCCTACGGCATGGTGGCATTGGTGCTGTTTCTCAACCACTTGCCGGAAACCATGCGACCAGTGCATTTGCGTATGTCGGGCTTCGATTGGCGCAATCCCGAAGCAAGCTCATCCACCAGCAGCAATGCCGCTTCATACCTGACACGGATGAATTTTTGGGAAAGTATCGAAGATGTCATTGACGCCCCGCCGGAGAAAATTCCCCTCCGTGCCAAAGGCCTCATCGATAAAAACGTGTTGCTGGAAGTGACGATTTTCCGCACCCATGATGCCATCAGCGAGATGCTGCACCAGACCGGCGAAATATTGCAGAACCTGGGTTACACCGTAACAGCGCGCGGCCATGTGCTCGAAGTGCTTTCCGAGCTTTGTTCGAACGTTTTGTTACACGCTGAAGCCCCGTTTGGCGGTGTAGCAGCGATGCAGACATACCGTAACAGAGGTGGAACACGCTATGTCGTCATCAGCATCGGCGATGCCGGTATCGGTGTGCGCCATAGCCTGGCGCATAACAGTGCCCTGGCAGGCCGCCTCGATTCTGACGCCCAGGCGCTGGGCGTGGCCGTGCAGGCCGGAACCA
>DAITOV010000420.1:0-4001 GCA_036833945.1 Abditibacteriia bacterium | reverse complement strand
GATAGGAAGTGGAAAACTCCTCTTCCAATATTCTTTGAATATCAGCCCCGCGTAAGCTGCAAACGCCGTCTGCAGGCTGTGCACCAGCCTCGATACGAGCACGAAAGCGGGGGATATCTTCTTCCTTCAAGAAAGCGGGGCGACCTTGACGAGGCTGCTCTACCAAAGCGGCGCTACCGCCGGTGTTATACCGCCGGACCCAATCACGCACAGAGCGTGAACTGACGCCCAGAGCATTGCCGATAGCCTGCGACGTTTGTCCCTGACGACCTAAAATGATGCCTTGAATACGCAAGCGAGTCCGACCGTGTTGGGTTCTTTTAGCCAAGCGTTGCAGGTCTGAAATGCTGTCATGTGCTGTAATTTGCATCGCCGCCTCCTGTGGGAAGTTAGCTTACAGGATTGGTATAACATCAATACAATTCTATTTAACATCAATACAATCAAAAATGGCCGATTGCACCTATAAAATTCAGATGCCCGCCTACAGATTGGGGTGGACGGGAGCAGCTATTGAGGTCAGATGTGAAAGGATGCCTCCTAAGCCACGTACAACTCGTAAAATCAGTCGTTCGCAACTGCTGCGGCCCGGGCAGCCAGTCCATACAAAAGTCTCGAACCAATCCAACGTCCGTTGGGTTGGTTCTTTTCGTTTCTGGCAAAGACGGTTTCATCACTGTACTACCCGACTTCGGTAACGTCGGCAAATAATATTGCACAGTATGATGCCCACCTGCAGGGCTCCACTTAACATTCCTCACGATTAGCCGCAGCAGCGCCTGCAGTTGCTCAGGAGTAGCCTTCTCGCACAATAAAGGAAAATCGCCAAGAACATCACGGATTTCTTGTGTTTCGTAGCGATAAGCCAAGGGAGCCAACTGATCGTCCAACTTTCGTTTCTCGGCACGCAGCCGCTCACGCTCCAACTTCAATTCATGCGCCTTTTCCGAAAGCAAATCCAGCAATGCGCCTTTGGCGGTTTTAGCCGATTCCACCAATTCGTCTATATTTTGCTGGTTGCTTTGCAACGCCCTCTGGCATTCCGCCAAAGCCGCTTTCGCCGGATTGAGGGTTTCCTGGCTTTGGTTCCAGGCCATTTCCAGCGCTTCTTCGAGAATGCCTGCAAAATTCACCAGATCGGTAATCCGCTCGATAATCCAGCTCTCCGGCACTCTGGCCAGGATGCGATTGGAATGGCCGCACGCGCTGCGGTATTTCATCTGGTTCGCGCACAAATAATGGTAGATATACGACGCGGAACGGCGGCCCTTTTCCGGGTTCGGCTTATGGTAAACGTAGTGGGGAGACATCGCGTGGCCGCAGACGCCGCAGGACATCAGCCCTTGCAAAGGATAAACCCGCTTGCACTGGTTGCGACTGTAGCTCTGCCCCTTGCCCTTCCCGCCACGATGGGGAGATTTTTCAGCCATTTCGCTACGGAGCCTTTGGGCGATGTCGAATTTTTCCTTTGAGACGAGAGGCTTATGTTGAGCCGGCACAATGCGATAGCTCTCTAATTCAGACAAACCTTCGATGCCCTTCTTATCACGGTTAATCTCGATTTCAGCGATGTAACGGCGATTCATCAGCAAATCGCGAATGCTGGACGGTGTCCACTCCGCCCGGCCTCCGGGAGAGGCAATGCCGTGAGCTTTGAGCCAGTCGCGAACCGCAAAGTCAGAGGAATGCTCGATATAGACACTGAACATTTGGTCGACGATCGCTGCCTTTTCGTTGTCAGGCACAATCGTCTGAGTGTTAGCATCATGGACAAATCCAAATGGCACCAGCCCGCCATTCCAGAGGCCCTTTTCCGCTCGCTGGCGCATTTTAGTGCGCACTTTTTCAGCAACTTGTTCATTCTCGAACGTCTTAATCGTTACCAGCATCGACTCCAATAAACGGCCAGAAGCTGTTTTGCGGTCTGCAGGGTCGTGGATGGTGATGAATTCGACTTTATGGGCTTGAAACTCCTTGTCGAGCACGTAAAAATCCCGGCTTCCGATGAGCCGGTTATACCAAGTGCAAATTACTCCGTCGATTTGTTCGGTTTCAACCAGCCAACGCAATTTGGCGAGCCCAGGCCGGTTCAGAGTTCCTGCTCGATGCCCTTCGTCCTTGATCGTGTCAAATATATGCCAACCGCGTGAACGGCAATAGGCTTCTAGTTCTTCAACCTGCGAATCACAACTGGGGTATTGGCCTTTTGTCTGCTCCTGAGTTGATACCCGGGCATAGAGCGCCATGCGCTTTGCCGCCACTACAGGCTTCTTTCGATTGCCTTGTGGGATTCTTGTCGCGGAATCGAGATAGGCGACATGGTTTTCAGAGGATGTATTTAATTTGTTAGATGTCTTGGTGCTCATGGCGTTCTTTTAATATGCCGACAGCGATATCGCTCATAATCTTGGCTATGGCTTGTGCTCGTTGCTCTGGGGTTAAGAAGTTCTCATCTCTTAAAGTTTTGTCCTCAGAGTGTGTTGCTTCCATCTTTGATAGCTTAGGTTTATATTATTGCTTTATGCCAACCAGGCAGGAATGAGGCACTCGTTTGAGCCGTTGCGTTCACCCAATTCCTGGACCCAAGCCTCGCATCTCTGTGCAATTTTCCTTTGCTTTTCCGGCATGGGATTGATGATATTCAATCCGTCCTGCGTAATTTTTGCTCCCCAAATCCATTCCATATTCGGTTCTGAAACGCCGATAGGAAACCAACCTTGACTATCGATAAAAATCATAAATTCCGGATCGCCGGTGAGTTTTCCATCTTGGAAATCGACGTAACAGCCGATTAGAAGGAAGTTTTCACTCACTCTCTGGAGAGTAACGGTGTCGTTGCGTAAGGTTTCCAGGCGTAGGCTCGACGAATCGTTTAAGTTGAGCTCGAACTTACAAGCGGTTTTGCAGATCAATTCTTGTAAAGAAGTGGCTGATTCCATACATGCTATTAGTTGTTATCATGTTTATATTACTATATTATTTACATTCTGTCAACTTTATAGTATGTTTTTCAGTGTGTTTTCGTGGTATTATCAGGATAAACAACAACATTGCTCGAAAATATAAATGGCTAAAGAACTATTCCTCACCGTATCGCAAGCGGCAAAAAGCCAGGGCGTTTCCCGCACGACAATTTATAAGGCAATCGAGACGGGTCTCTTGCCATCCCATGAAGTTCTCGGGCGCACAGCCGTGCGCGAGAAAGATTTAAAGGCCGCGAATTTAGGGAAGAGAAAACGCGGGCGGGCTTCGGGACAGGTTCTCAGCGAAAGCCACAAAGCTGCAATCACCAAAGGGCAGAAACGGCGTTGGACCCGGGAAAAAGAGAAGGAGCAATAATCTCTACAATGCTGGATATTTTCGGTGTCGCAAGATGTAACGGGTATTGAGAAAAGCTGCGAGGGAATGTCCGTGGCGGATGACGTAAGGAAGGTCGCTCTCGAAATACATGGACAGCAAGGGTTTCCAAATCTTCTTCGGGGTAACTGATAACCAACGCTGCAGTTGCTCTCTTTCTTGAAGTGCGAGGCCTGTCTGGCTTACCGCTTTCCCGTATTGATTCGCCGATTCCATGAAAGCGACGTAAAAATCTGTCTCTAACTGAAATAGATTCTCTTTTGTCCGTTTTTCTTTTGTAAATGTTTCTTTTGTCGTATTCGGTTTTCCGCTGCTGTCGAATTCGGTTTTTCGTGCCTCTGTTCGGAAAACCGAATTCGAAACTTGCTCTGAATCCTCACGCTTGTCACTGGTGAGAAGCCCAATCCGCATTTGCCAAACATCAGATAAGCGATAATAAATCCGCCCGCGATAAGCCTGCCGTCTTTGCGACGAATCCAACGGATGCCCGTTTTCACCTTCAACCACGATAGTGCCCTGCTCTACTAACGCTTCGATCGCTGCCGCTAACGCTTCGACGTTGCGCCCGGTGCGGGCTTTGAGTTGGCTTTGCGTTAGCCAGTCGCGGATTTTGCGGGTGCCGGTTCGTCGGTCGTGCCAGCCCA
>DAITOV010000419.1:0-4016 GCA_036833945.1 Abditibacteriia bacterium | reverse complement strand
CGCTCATTCAACTGAATCGGCTTTTTCGGTGCCTGCCAGTAATTCAAATAGGCAAATGCAGAAACTTCCACATCCGGATGGGTTTTCTGAGCTTCGCGCTGCACTTCTAAATAAAAACGCGCGTACCGATCGGATAGCGATGGACTCGTATCCGCGCCTAATTTTCCATGCCAGCCCCACCTGGTGGAGTTACCAGCGACACCGGAAATTAAAAAGGGAGAAAGCTCCTCAAACATTTGTTTTTTGCCCCAATACTTACTGGTTTCAAAACGCACATCCGGGGCATCCCAACTCCGGCAGTTCGCACAGGTGCATAAGGCAGGCGAATCGTTTTCCCCCAGAAGCAGATGGGTCTTCATTTTTCCACGCCACGACTTGCTCCAATCTTCGACAATTTGGCGATGCAGAGCCGGATTAGAAACGCAGAGCGTTACTCCCGGACCACCACGCTTGCGCCCGGGATGCTCACGGCGAGTCCCATCTGCCAGTAAATTGAAATAGTCCGGATGTTCCTGTCCATACTTCGCCCAATACTCCAAAAAAGTATGAAAGACGCGTTTATCACTTTTGATCAGTTTCGTTTCCGTGCCAATGCCAAAGCGATGGCGGCGCAGCCATTTTGCTTGTTCCAGATAATACGTTTCGCCTGCCGTTTGAGATTGCCAGCCTTTTAATGCCGTGGCGGGCGCACCCGATGCATACGGAGCACGCCATAAACTGAAGTCCTTAGCCGTGCGATAGATGTGATCGCGATTTGCGGAGATAGCAAACGCAACCGTATACGATTGGGGGATAACCGAGCCTAATTCACCCGGCCATAACCAGCGCACGCCCAACTGCTTTTCTAATAAATCGTAAACGCCAAACAGTGTCCCGGCCCCGGTCAGGCTATCGAGCGCTTCACCCTTGGTATCTTTTCCTGCAATAAAAAGCCGGTTATCAACAGTTGCTAATTGATATGCATTGGTAGGTAATTCATTTTCATATAGTCCTACCTGTATCGCCTGGCGGGTTTTTCCCAAATGAATTTGTCCTGCATCTCCCAGATTGCCGGGTATTTGCGCTTCTGGAAATATCTTGACAGAGGCACCGCTGATTTTTTGTAAATGGTATTGCAGTTCCTCCGCCGCTAACTTCTGCACCGGCCAGGCATTATCTGGAACGATGATAACGCTGGTCGCCTGGCTGTTTTTTACGGCGTTGAATGTATCGGCCCTGCTCTCCAAACCTGGCCAGTTCCAACAGAACAACGCGAGTAACAAAAAATATATCGGCTTATTAAAAAGATAGCTGTGTACCTTCATCATATTTCCTTACGTATTGTGGTTTTCTGCATTGCACGTGCAGTTGAAAACTAACTCCCAGGGTTCCAGTCACCGTGTTGCACCGGTGTCGTTTTTCTGGCTTCGTTGTAGATAACGCTCGATTTCATCCATTTGACATGCCCATCGGCATAAGCCATATTGATGCCCCCGAAGTGACGGCCTGTTTTACAGTCGGAACGGTAATAGGCTTCCGACATGGTTTCACAACTATTTCCGAGGGCAGTCGTTAAACTCCCAACACCAGGAACGTAGTAATAGCCTGTGTAAGGCCCAGTGGCATATCCCGGCCAAGACATGTAGTCGGAGCCATCGTGAATCATATAGGTAGTGGCCACCGAGCTAACAGCGGAAACGCTTAACGCCCCATCGCTAATCGTGCGTATGACTCGACGATTGGCAGCATAATGCCCGATGCGAGGCGCAAAATGATTATCCGGCCGACCGTTGGGGCAAACGAAGACCTTCATACTTTTATGATAGGTATACAGCATTTGTGGCCAGAACCAGGTATTAGCGTACCACTCACGACCATCGGGATAGGGAGCACCGACACTAACCGATGCGCTGGGATATTTTTCGTCATAATCTTGCGTATATTGCATGACGGCCAGCCCCATTTGCTTGAGGTTACTCAAGCAATTCGTGCGACGCGCATTCTCACGGGCACGCGCAAATACCGGAAAAAGAATGGCGGCCAATATTGAAATAATGGCAATAACAACTAATAACTCTATTAAGGTAAAGGCGTGATTTCTTTTTGTATTTGATAACATTACGAACTCCATTCAGCAAAAAAAGTATTCTACTTCCGCAAACAACCAAAAGTATTATGCACCGAAATCCACACACTTAAACCTGACTAAGCTGCAAAATATCTGAACAAAACCCAAAAACTGAACAGAACTGCCGAGGGAGGCAAAATTACTTCTGATTTCGATACTGCTTGGGACTCATGCCAGTGTGTTTACGAAATACATGGCTGAAACTTTCAGCGCTGGCAAAGCCCGTTAATTGAGCGACCTCGCTGATGCGTTCGTTAGTGTTGCGCAATATTTTTTTTGCCACTTCTACCCGCATATCGGAAATATAGCTGGCGAGAGTAACGTCATACTGTTGATGGAAAACCTTACCCAAATGATACTCTGAAACTCCAAACCGACGGGCAATCGACTTGATGCTCATCTGCTGGTGAATATTATTCTGGATGTAGCCTATCACTTTCTCACACAACAATTGATGCCTTTGCTGTGTATTGGAAAGTATCTGGAGGCCATCGGTTTTCGAAGGCGGGTCTAGCCAGCAGCTATTACTCACTTCCGGCTGTGTGGATGCCAATCGGTAATGGAGCCGATTCATAATACTGAGCAACAGTGTTTGAGCCGAATCCGAATTGGCTTTAATGCCCATTTCTTCCCAATATATATGTGCCAGTTGCTGTAACGACTGATCGTGGATTTGCAACCGATGGGAGCACATAAGGCCGTCATCAAGAAAACCACTGAGCATGACGGTTATTTCGTTATCGAAATTGATCGTAAGTATTTTAGTATTGGGGGGTGCCTTTTCATCGAAAAACGAACCATTTTCCCTTGCGCAGAAATCTGCATACAACACACTGACCGGAGCCACCAACTTCAACAGTTGAACGCCTGGTGGAACGGGTAGATTACGCAGAGTCAAGTATTGACGATGCGAATCGAGAATACCTACTTTCTTATGAATAAAACCATCGCAAACAAACATCAGATATAGCCCACGGGAAGCCAGCATCTGCTCCTCGCTCCAATAGCGAATGGTTTGCAATGGATTCCCATCGTTATCCGGCAACGGCTCCTCTCGCAGTATCTTTCGCTCTGCACCTTCTATATAAAACGGCAAACCTGCCAAAAGTTGAGTTATTTCACCCCCTTTCAACGCTACTAAAATATGTTGTTCCAAAGCGTTGAGGAGATCTTTGCGGATTTTGGGTGCAAAAAGCATAGTGGCAGTTTTGACACAGTAAATTGATTCGTTCAATACCCAAAAATAACAGATGGCATCGAGCTACATGTTTTATTGCGATCATCTTTTGTAGAATCAAGCTAACTTTAATTCAATATCTCAACATCTTCATGTCTACCCACCCCGCCCCCTGGAAAGCCGGAACCGCACGACGCGTTATCACCCCGCAACAGCCGATGTACATGACCGGGTTCGCCTTTCGCGACCGGCCCGGTGAAAAAGCCCTGCACGATCTGTGGGCGAAAGTTCTCGTGGTGGAAGATGCCAATGGCCAGCGCGTCGTTTTCGTTTGCGCCGATATCATCGGTTTTACCACCACGATGGCTGAAACGGTTGCCGAGCGCATCCAGCAAGCCTGGGGCATCGAGCGCGCCAACATCGTCTTCAACGCCTCCCACACCCACAGCGGCCCCATGCTGGACGGTCTTTTCAATGTCATGGTCGAATTAGACGAAGTGCATCGCGAGCGCGTTGAAAGCTACACCAGCACTTTGCTCGATACCATCACCGAACTGGTTGCACAGGCCATCGGTAAGCTCGAACCGGCGTTTCTGAGTTATGGTTGCGGAATGGCAAGCTTTGCCGTCAATCGCCGCCAGCCGACTCCTAACGGTGTCATTAACGCCTACAACCCCGCCGGGCCGAGTGATTTCGACGTGCCGGTGCTCAAGATCGCAGCCGCCGACGGTA
>DAITOV010000418.1:0-4081 GCA_036833945.1 Abditibacteriia bacterium | reverse complement strand
GCGCGCTTTTTCCATTCCCGGCCTCAACCGCGTGATGGTGATCGGCTTCATCTCCATCTTAGCTTTTGCTACCATGCAGGGCACTTTTACGCTCTTCATCATCAAGCAGTACGTGCGTAAAGATACCCAGACCTTCATCCAGGAAAACCCGCGCGCGGCCGTCGCCGAAGCCGAGCGCCACCTTGTCACCGACCAAAGCGTGAATCTCACCGCCGGTGAAGACGGTGCGCCACACAGTATCGGCGACCTCGACCAGCCCTTCTCCCGCGCCATGGGCGGCGATTACGAACCGCAAAACCTGGGCGCTCCGCCCGAGGGTTTAAGTTGGCGGCGCGTTGAAAAAATACTGGTGCAGCCTCGCGCAGCCCAGGCCGTAGGCTGGATTTTCGCCACCATCGGGCTTCTGGTTATCATTGTGCAAGGCACCATGATCTCCAAACTTCAAAAGCGCTTTGGCCAATTGCCGATGATTGTGGTGGGCACCCTCATGCTTGCCATCGGGTTGGCGCTGGTTCCTTTGCCCACCAAATTCATTGGCCAGTTCCCAGTCGCCGCCATCATGGCGATCGGCAACAGTATCTCCGCACCGCTGCTGACCGCCTTGGTTTCGTTATTAGCCCCTGAAAGTGAACGGGGTGAAATCATCGGCGTGTTTCAATCGACCCAGAGCCTGGGCCGCATTTTCGGGCCGCTGCTGGGCGGCTGGTTGTTTGAGCACGTCTCCGCCGGAGCGCCCTACTATGTCGGTGCGATGATTATGTTCGTAGCGTTTGTGCTGGCTTGCGGATTAGGCAAAGTGTATTCCGAATATTTGCCCAAAACGGAAGCAAGCAACGAAAACGTCAAAGCACCGGCGTGAAAACATGCACCTCTCACCTTCGGAAAATCATCGATACCAGGCAAGCCTCTTGCCGCTTCCGATGGCTTACCGAGGAGGAGATGTCGGTGCCTGGCAAACTGCCTTACGCTCCCAACTTCGTGAACTAATCGGGCTTCCACGAGTAGAGTCTCCGACGACCGCTCATACACTGTGGCGGCAAGAGCACGAACTCGGTAGTATCGAAAAACTCATCCTCACCGGCGAAACGCATGCGGATATCCCCGCTTATTTTTGCACGCCCCGTCATGCAACGCCGCCCTACCCGGTCATGATCTGCCTGCAAGGCCATTCCACGGGCATGCACAATTCCGTTGGTCTCGACCGTGAAACGGAAACCCATGCCATTGTAGTAGAGGGAGACCGCGACTTTGCCCTGGGAGCCTTGCGCCGGGGTTTTGCCGCTTTGTGTATCGAACAGCGCAGCCTGGGCACGCGCCGCGAGCTATTACAGGAACACACTTCTTCAAACAGTTGCCATGATGCCGCCATGCGGGCGCTCATGCTGGGCCGCACCTTGCAGGGTGAGAGGGTTTTCGATGTGGCGCGAGGCATCAACTACCTGGAACAGCGCGGTGATGTCGATCTGCAACGATTGGGTATCATGGGCAACAGTGGTGGTGGAACAACGGCAATCTATGCCGCTGCACTGATCGACCGCATTCAATTTGCCATGCCCTCGTGTGCTTTTTGTACCTACGCCGGGTCCAGCATGCAGATTTATCACTGCTCCTGCCATTACATTCCCGGCATTTTGCAATACGCGGAATACGCCGATGTATTGGGATTGTTTGCGCCCAAACCTGTCGTTATCGTCAGTGGCCGTGACGATGAAATTTCCCCTTTGCAGGATGTGCAGCAAGCCTTTATTAGTCTTCAAAAAATTTATCGGGCATCTGGTGCCGCCGAGAATTGCCGCCTGGTGGTGGGCGATGGTGGGCATCGCTTTTATGAAAAGGCTGGCTGGGCTGCTTTGCAACCGCTTATTACGAACTGAGATTGCAGCTCCCCTCCAGCCGTTTTTGCCAGGCACCTCCAACTCGGTTAAAACTGTAAAACACAATGCCCACCCCCGGCCCCATTCGCAAGGAAATTCTCAGCGCTTTGGAGAACTCCATCCTCCCCGCAATGTGGGAGAAAAAGTTTCCCATTGGCTACATTACACCGGAACTGAAATTTCCGGCCGGTATAACGGTGCGGCATATCGACCGCACCGTTCCCCGACAGGAAATCCACAATGTCGATTACCCCTTGCAAACCCGCTGGCCTCGCGCCAACATGCACTCTTCTTACCTGCCTTATTTCGGCTTGATTTATGAGGGGGTCATCGAGGCGCGAACCTTAGTCACCCAAACCCAGGCAAAACTGCATCATCAGGAGAAAGGGATCTATGCTATCCGTATGGAAGCACCCGGTATGTGCATCTATCCTCCCGGAGTCGCGCGCGACGGCGGTGAAATTGATTTCTGGACCGACGCAACGATGCCGCGCGCAGAAATGCGCAGCCTGTGGGGAAGCCTTCACTCGCAACTTGGCGAATTATTACTACACACGCACATCAGGGACGCAAACGGCCAAAAACACATTTCCCATTCACTGCAAATCAGCGATCCGACAGTCGTTTCGCTCAGCAATCTCTTAATCCAGGAGACACCTCGCACTCCAACCGAAAACCAGGACTATCCGCAAGCGATTCTACTCACCCTCATGCTGCGGATTCAGAAAGTCCTCTCCACGAGTCAGGTCAAAATCGCAAACACTTCCCGCTCGCCCATCCCATCGCCGAAAACCGATATGACCGGGGAAGATACGGAAGAAATTTGCCGCAACTGTGCCATTTATATTCAAATGCACCTGCACGAACAGATTACACTGCCCCAAATCGCCAAACAGGCCGATTTCTCGACTGCCCACCTCAACCGCCTGTTCCAACAATATTACGGCGTCACCATCATGCGCTATGTGCGAGAGCAACGCATTGCCGCCGCCAAGAAAATCCTCGAAGCCGGGCCGGAGAATGTCGCGGAAATCGCCGCCCTTGTGGGATTCAAGCGCGCTTCAGCGTTTTGCGACATCTTCCGCCGCGAAACCGGCCTCACTCCCAGCCAATATCGCCGAAAAGCACGCCGTAACGCCCTATAATGCGAAGGCGTTCTTTAATCAGAATAATATCATTTTTTCGGTATTTTTAGAACTCCGAAAAAGGTTTAGAAATCCATGCTACGGGGTATCCTTAGAGAACAACATCTCAACCCTTTTACAGATGAAGGAGGACCTATTGAAACGGTATCGGAAAGAAGCGTTTACACTCATAGAATTATTGGTTGTAATTGCTATCATAGCTATACTTACAGCAATTCTATTTCCGGTGTTTGCGCGAGCACGGGAAAATGCACGGCGCGCAAGCTGCCAGAGCAATCTAAAACAGATTGGTTTGGGACTCATGCAATATGTGCACGATTCCGATGACAGACTACCTCCCTATAATGGCGGTCCTACCACAAGCGGCGAACATAACCTTTACTATAACGAAGCTATTCAGCCTTACGTCAAGAGCCGCCAAGCATTCCAGTGTCCCAGCGCGCCAAAACAGAACACAGCAGGCTTACGTGCCCTCGCCAGCACGCACTATGCCTTAAATGGCAGCGCAGCTACTTCAGGCTATATCTACGCCGGAATCGGCACTCCGCTTGTTTCGATCCCGGAACCTTCCATCACATGGATGCTGGTGGAAGGACAATATTCGGTGGCACGTTGGGAAAGCGATGCCTGGGGCCGCGCAGCGATTAGCTTTGCAACTCCTACGGTTCCGGAAGAGCAGACCGCACAATTCCGTATGGATGCCCATATGGATGGCAGCAACGTCGGCTTTGCCGATGGGCATGTCAAATGGGTTAAAAAAGGTAGTAACGGCAGAGGTTATCGTTGGAAAAACCTGGCGCAAGTTGTTGACCCGTGATAGCAAAATCAAATTTATTATGAAAAAAAATTCCCTTTACTGTTTTCTTTTCGTTCTATTCACTATTAGTTTTATTCGATACGAAGTTGAAGCCGCACCTCGCTGGTCGCCCAGCCTCAAAGACGTTCCCGTTGCCGCCAAGCCTGCCTTTCAATTAGTACAGGACGGCCAACCCAAAGCTACCATCGTCATCGCTGCCGATGCCCTCGATATAGTTCTCCGCAGCCGAACTGGCCATGGCTCTA
>DAITOV010000417.1:0-4101 GCA_036833945.1 Abditibacteriia bacterium | reverse complement strand
ACGCGAACGTTCCTGGGGAATCGCGACGGTAGGTTCACCGTCGTCTTCGATGCTGGTGATAGCCAGTGGAGAAGGCGTAAAAGGGACGCCATCACCGTCATTAGCAGAATTTTGAGAAGGGATAGAAGGAGTAACTTTGGCCATGACAAAACACAAGGAACCGGCAAGACGGAAACACTGAACGGGTAAAGGGCACGACACTTTCAGTTTGTCGTGCCCAGAGGTATCCGACAAGTGCGGTTGTTGTGTTTAGAAAAAACTCGAATCCATTACGCGAAGTGCAGCCGGTCCTAAAATGACGACAAAGAGAGCTGGAAAGATGAAAAATACCAGCGGAAATAACATTTTGAGCGGCGCTTTCTGGGCTTGTTCGCGCGCGCGTTGGCGACGTTTATCGCGTAAGCGCTCACTCTGCACACGCAAGACATTTGCAATCGGAACGCCTAATAATTCGGCTTGAACCAGCGCGGAGACTAACATGCTGACATCCTCCACATCGACCCGGCGGCTTAGATCGCGTAATGTTTCTGCGTTGGTGCGCCCGAGGCGAGCTTCCTGAATCGAGCGTAAAAATTCCTCGCTGAGCGGATTGGAAAACCGTGATGATACACGTTGGATAGCAGCATACAGCCCAAGCCCGGCTTCCACCGAAATCGTGATCAGGTCGATCATATCGGGAAGGATGAGTTGTATCTCCAATTTACGCTGTCGAATGCCGTTGGCAAGCCAAATATCCGGTGCGCGCCACCCCAACCACGCGCCTAATAAAATTACCCATAACCAGACTATCGGATGAAGGGTGGTTTGAAGAATTATCCCTATAATGGGAACGTACAACGTTGCTAAAGCGGGAAATACACACAGGCAGATCAGCTTAAGCGCCATAAAGTCGCGCGCTCGCAACCCCAGCGGAAACCCGGCTTGCATCAGACGAAATCTGACATTGTCCAGGTTAGTTGCGTCATACAGCGCACCCGTGCGGTCGGCGAGCCCCTGGATGGCCGGTTGTAAGACCCGCTGGCTAAAAGATGCCGGGCGCGTATCATTTTGTTGCAGGAGGCGCTCTAACGGCGAGTTAGTGTGTCCACTTCGATGAGAGCGCAGATTGGGTGGAGGGGGCGAGGTATTGGGCATAGGGATACTGCCTTAAATTTAAACGCGAATTGAAACAATTCGCATAATCACGAAGAAACCAATGACCTGGGCGACAAATGCCATCCCGAGCATCACTTGTCCACGAGGATCTATTAATAACGGCTGAACGAAAGAAGGCTCGCTGGGAGAACTGACTTTAGTGGAGAAGTGGATTAAAATACCGATAATCACAGGCAGGAATGCTAAGATTGCTCCACTTAATCGCCCCTGGGTTGTCAACACCCGGATTTCACGCCGGGTGCGTAACCGCTCGTTGATAACATCGGCGATCGTCTCCAGAATTTCGGCCAGGCTACCGCCGATTTCCCGCTGAATACTTACTGCCGTTACCACCAGATTCAGATCCATACTATCGACACGATCCGCCAGGTTTTGCAATGTATCGTTAATCGGCATGCCGACGGATACTTCCTGCACTACCCTTTCAAATTCATAACAAATCGGCTGCGGCGCTTCTCGCGAAACCATCTCCAGACTTTGTAGGAAAGAGAATCCGGCATGAAGTCCATTGGCCATTAGCAGTAAGGTATCAGCCAATTGCTGTTCGAACAGGCGATAATAGCGAGCACGCAGATACTTCACATATCCCCAGTGGATAAAGAGACAGAACGGTGCCAGGAAAAAAGCTAGAATGCCAAATCCCGACCAGTATAAGAAGATAAAGACGATAAGGGAGAGAACAAGACTCCCTGCAATCAATTCTGAAGCTCGAATGGTGGAGCGGGCCTGGAACAAATCGCTTTCTAAACGTGCCAGTAATGGATTTTTGGAGAGGAGAGTACTGAGCGTAGGTAACTGATTCTCTCTCTGGTTGGCGGCGCGAGACTCTTCACGTAATGCAAATTCACGCTCGTGCTGGCTCAACCTGCTTTCTGTTTGGGTGCGAGCCTGCCGACGTGACAGTTTCGTCGCGACATTGTCGGAATAATCCATCCGCATTTCGACAATTGCCCGGGCAGCCAGGAGCAGTGAAACAACAAAAATTAGACCGATCAGTGATATTAGAACCATGGAGATGCCCAATTATTTTTATTGAGAGGGAAAGTAAACAAAAGCCCTACCCTTTATAACCGTCGATGTTGATTGATGCCCCCTGTTGTGGGAGCGAAGAGTTCCATGGGAACTTCTACCCCGTGTGCCTGCATGCGTTCAAGATATTTCGAACGCAGACCCGTGGGAACCAACTCGCCAATGATGCGCCCATTCTCGGCAAAACCTCTCTGCTCGAAATGAAAAATATCCTGCATGGTTATCGTCTCGCCTTCCATACCGAAGATTTCGGTAATTCCGGTAATGCGCCGCACTCCATCGAGCATGCGTTCCTGATGAACCACAAGCTGAATGGCCATTGATATTTGCTCGCGCACCGCTTTTATCGGTAAATCGAAACCAGACATCAAAACCATGGTTTCAAGACGTTTAACCATATCACGCGGGCTGTTGGCGTGCATGGAGGTCAAGCTTCCATCATGACCTGTGTTCATTGCTTGCAGCATATCCAGCGCTTCAGCACCACGGCATTCGCCTACAATAATGCGATCCGGGCGCATGCGCAACGCGTTGCGCACCAGATCGCGAATCGAGACCTGCCCGGCTCCTTCAATGTTGGCCGGGCGCGATTCGAGGCGAAGGAGATGTTCCTGGCGCATTTGCAGTTCCGCCGCATCTTCAATGGTAACGATGCGTTCGCTCGCAGGAATAAAACTGGATAACACGTTCAATGTCGTCGTCTTGCCCGAACCGGTTCCGCCAGAGACCACAACGTTTAAACGCCCGATTACGACGCCTTGCAAGAAACGGGCTGCACTCTGCGACAAGGTTCCAAAATTGACCAGGTCGGCCATGGTAAAGGGGTCGCGTGCAAATTTTCTGATTGTAATAATTGGCCCATTTAATGCCAGCGGGGGAAGAATGACGTTGAAGCGGCTCCCATCACGCAAACGGCCATCTACCATTGGCGATTTTTCATCGACACGGCGCCCTAAGGGAGCCACCATCCGCTCAATCACCTGCATGACATGGCCGTTATCTCGAAAACGAACCGAAGCCAACTCCAATTTTCCATGCCGTTCACAATAGATTTGGAAGGGGCCGTTAATCATGACTTCATCCACTTCCGGATCGTTGAGCAGCGGTTCCAACGGCCCCAAACCGACGATTTCATTGAGCAGGTCTGTTGCCAGCGAAGCACGCTCCGCGCGGGACATGGCAACTTGCTCTTCACGAATAACCTGGGTAATCAGCTCTTCAACCTGACCTCGCAGACGGTCGGGATTGTTGTTCGAAAGCAAATCGCTTTCCAGTTCGCGCACCAACCGCAATTGAATGCGCTCACGCAATTGGTTGAAAGGCTGGGTATTTGTCGGAGTGGTTTTATTCTGGTTACGACGCAACGCTTCGAAAGGATTGCCGCCTTTTTTCTCGATAATCAAGCTGGGTTGAGGCACGAGAGGGGGCACTTTGGCGCGCACTCGTGCTCCTTCAGGCAAGGCGCGATCCAGCAATGGCACTTTTGAATCGATACGGCTTCCCAATTCTTCGGCAATACGCCGGATAACGTTCAGTAAATGATCGTTATCGCGCAAGGAGACAGATGTCTGAACCGTCCGGCCCATGCGCTCGATAACAACTTCTTCGTAGCCGTTGATCTGGATTTTGCTGATGGTACTGTCATCGAGAAAAGGCGTAATCGGACCGAACGCCATAACCTCTTGCATAAATTCGTTATGCAACCACCGTAATTCTTCTTCGGATAATTCGAGTTCTTTCGATAAGGCAATGCTTTTGAGGATTTTGGTAAATGCCGAAGCCAGAGTACTACTCTGCGGCACTCTGAGCAATTGTGGGTCAAGACTATTGAAAACATCATTGAAAAGCAGATGTTTGAGATGGTAACGATTGCGAATCGCATCGTCATGCTCTGCCACTTCTCCGGCACCGGCTGTG
>DAITOV010000416.1:0-4103 GCA_036833945.1 Abditibacteriia bacterium | reverse complement strand
AACTAATAGTGGGAGAGAATAAGAATGTCAGGATGTTTTACCAAAATAGTTTGGAAAGTTTTTGCATTCTTGTCTCCACTCGAGCAGTTCTTGTCTGTGAATTAAATGCATGTCAGCTCAAAGTCTGATATGCATTTAATTAACGCGGCCAATTTGACCAGAATTTTAATAGAGGCGGCAAATTCGAGATAGTTTATAAAAGCTGTCTGAATTATTGTTATTAATAACATTTGATTGAAGGATGATAACGATATGAAATGGCGCGATTGGTTACAATTTTTTTTACTATTGGCAGTCTTGATTTGTTATACAACAGCTAATTCCCAGCCTCTCTCGACACCAGACAAGCCTTGGCTGTTTTTACAACCTAGTGCTCCCATTGATTATGGTAAGACAAACGTGTTAAATATGGCACCCCGAGGCGATATTCTTCAAGGATTTGACTTAAGGCAGGGAAGAATTAGCACTGTTGTCATTTCCATTTTCGCGGAAGGAAATTGTCTATACAAGAGCGAAGTTGAACCATTTCCCAGCAATAGGTCTCAAGCCAATACTGGCGAAGAGGACTTACGGCGATTATTACAGGAATTACAACAAAAGAACATTTCGGCTTATCTGTCATTGGATGTGTTGGCGTGGCAATCCCAGGAATTGACTGAAGAGGGAGAGAAAAAAGGAGTTTTTGGTAAATGGCCAAATTGGCGTGAGGTTACCGGTGGTAGTGCCTTGCGCCAAAAGCCGGAAGCGTTTTTCGCTTCACCATTTCATCCTGAAGTTCGTAGGGCGTTGGTTTCGCTGGTTCAGGAAGTGGGGCGAAAATTCCCAATGCTTTCCGGTATTGTTCTGAACACGCGACTTTCCGAGCGCGAAATCCTTGGCTTTTCTGAAGCGGCGCGCATTGCTTCGATTACAGATATCGGCCTCGACCCGATTGATCTTATTCTGCAAAATCGTGCTGAGCAAGAGAACACTACGCGGGTGTATGAATGGCTGAATTGGCGGCGAGGGCAGATGGCTTCGCTTGTGAAAAGCCTGAGCGATGCCTATAAAGGAGTGAATCCTAAAGGCAAAGTCCTGGCAATTGGTTTAGCCGATTATTACCAGCGTCAGGAGTTCAACGATCTGCGTCGTACGCAAGATTGGCGTTACTGGTTACAACAGGGCATTATTGACGGAGTACTCTTGGAGGGCCGCTGGCAGTCTCGTTATACCGACAGCCGTTCTTTTGCCGATTTCCAGGAAGAAATCACTGAATTGGCTGACAAAAATGGCAAGTCGCTTTTGCTTGTTCCCGTTTCACACGGCGCAAATCGCGATGGCAGTAGTTACGGACGTGATTGGGCCAATCTGAAAAGTCGTGTGCCTTCATTGAATGAAATAGCATTAATGGTGCGCAATGAGGAAGATTTACAGCACACAACAGCCTTTCTTTCCGGAAAAGTGGTGTCGTCGCTTTTCGAGAATCCACGTCTTGGTGAAAAGCTCCCAGAACTCTCCTTGCCGAATACTGAGGGCAAATTATGGGAAGCGCGTGATAGCTGGGGAAAAGATTCGATGCTCTTGGTCATCGCTAATGACAAAGCGCCGTTGCCTGGCTTGTTTAATGAGACATTAAAGGCATGGAGGCAAAACGGTGTGCAGCCGGTTGTAGTGGCTCCCAAGCCATTGAGCGTTGCTGGTGCCTTTGACTTGAAGGATGTTGTGCATGGGTTAGGTTCGTGGTTTCCTACAGGCGCGGGCTATGCGGTGGTAGATCGTGCTGGTTTTGTACGTCGGCTTGGTTCAATTGACAATGTGAATCATTGGAATGAGAAATTACCTTCACCGTTCAACCCCACGCCGTTGTTAGAAGTTGGAAAAGCGGCACCGGATTTCATATTGCGCGATATGAACGGCCAGGCCATCGGTCTGAGCGATTTCAAAGGTAAACGGCATCTATTGCTGACTTTCTTTCCCCGCTGCTTTACCGGTGGCTGCAAACAGCATTTAGCATCGTTACAAAAGAACGAGAGCGCTCTGCAGGCAAAGGGTGTGTCGGTCGTTGCTGTATCTGTCGATCCCTCTGATGTGCAGCAGGCATTTGCTGCCAGCCTTGACGCGCAATTTCGTTTCATTCCGGATGCGGGACGCAATCTCTGTATTCTCTACGGTGCGACAAAAAATACGACGGATTTGGCGCAACGTATGTCGGTTCTCATTGATAAATCGGGCATTGTACGCTGGATCGATACCAACGTCAACGTCGCAACCCACGGCGCAGATATTCTCGCCAAAATGCGCGAACTCGGCATGGCGCAATAGAATCGCCGCTTTAAAGTTTTCGGTTGAATCAGCAGCTCCAATCGATTATCCTCATAAGTGTATTGCGTGACGTTAATCAGGATTCGTAACGTAATTGCCGGTGTGGCGGAATGGCAGACGCGGCGGACTTAAAATCCTCTGTCCTTACGGACGTGCCGGTTCGAGCCCGGCCACCGGTAGTAAAGCTGTAAAAAAATTATCGTTAACTTAAAGAACCGTTGTCTGAGGTATTAGATGACGGTTCTTTCATCGGTTGGTCGCGTTGCAAGTATCGACTCCCCCTCCTTCACCCACAATCCGACAGGCCGATTTGCAAACTCCTTCTCACGTCGCACCGCAGCATAATTCGGTTTTGATTTTAGCCTCGGCTTCTCCCCGGCGCTCAGATTTGCTTACTACTCTGGGCGTGCCTTTCGTCGTGCGTCCGGCCCAGGTCGAAGAACCGCGTCCAGAACCGGGCGATGAATTGCAACCTGGCGCTTTCGTAGAACGTTTGGCGCGCTACAAAGCCGAGCATTGCATCGTCGAACAGAGCGAAATTGATTCCGGTGCTGTGGTGCTGGCAGCCGATACCATTGTGTGGCTTGAAGGCGCGATTCTCAATAAACCCGAAGATGCCGACGAAGCGCGTGGGATGTTGAGGCGTTTACGTGGTAAAACCCACACGGTATACACTGGCGTCTGCCTGCGCGTGAATGAGAGATACTATATCGAGCATGAAGCGACCCAGGTTCAGTTCGGCCAGGTGAGTGACGAATGGATCGATGCCTATATCGCTACCGGTGAATCGTTGGACAAGGCAGGTGCCTACGCGGTGCAGGGGCGCGGCGCGTTATTGGTGGCACGCATTACCGGAGATTTCTGGAATGTGGTTGGCTTGCCGTTATGGCGTTTAGGGCAGATGTTGGCCGGCATTGGCCGGCCGGTCGAGAGTTGGTGGAATTAAGCACCTTGAATCGGGGCATTGAATTTTAAAATCATCAGATCAGAATGATTAAAAAGCTGTTAGGCCGTTTTTCGCAAGATATGGGTATCGACCTGGGCACGGCGAATACGCTCGTCCATGTTGCCGGTCGGGGCGTCGTCTTGCGCGAGCCGTCGGTCGTAGCGATCGATAAAGAAACCAATTCAGTGCGCTCGGTTGGTGAAGAAGCCAAAATGATGGTGGGCCGCACCCCCGGCCATATCGTGGCGATTCGCCCCCTCAAAGACGGCGTTATCGCCGACTTCGATATCACGCAACGCATGTTGCAACATTTTATCCATCGTGTGCATCGCGGGCGTAAGTTTGCGTTTCCGCGCGTGATGGTCGGCATTCCATCGGGTATTACCGAAGTTGAAAAGCGTGCCGTTATCGAAGCGGCTCTCACCGCTGGTGCCCGTGAAGCACGCACCATTGAAGAACCGATGGCTGCGGCGATTGGCGCCGGGTTGCCGGTATGCGATCCGACCGGCTCGATGATCGTGGATATCGGCGGCGGCACAACCGAAGTCGCTGTGATTTCGCTGGGTGGTATCGTTACCGCTAATAGCCTGCGCATTGCCGGAGACGAGATTGACGAATCGATCATTACATACGTGCGTCGCACCCATAATCTGTTGATTGGTGAACGAACGGCCGAATTCCTTAAGGTGGAAATCGGTTCGGCTTACCCCCTGGAAGAAGAGCTGTCCTGCGAAATCCGCGGCCGCGATTTGATGTCGGGGTTGCCGCGCAGCGTACATATTAATTCGTTCGATTTGCGTGAGGCGATTCGTGAACCGGTGGCAGCCATCGCCGAAACCGTGAAAAATACGCTGGA
>DAITOV010000415.1:0-4130 GCA_036833945.1 Abditibacteriia bacterium | reverse complement strand
CCTTGGAGGTGAGGCGATATTCTCCACTGAAGGCGTAATAACGCTCTTTGGGCAGGTGCTTCAAGCCCTGCACCAGGCGGGCGCCGTCGCCCTGGGCAAGGTCGATGACGATGCGGGAACCTTCCCCGTCATTCACCACGCGGCAAGTCGGGTTGCCATCGACTTTGCCAAAGCTCCATTGCAATGGTTGCCCGGTGGCATCCAGTTGGGAAAAGTCGGCGTTGGCAAGTTCGTTTTTTTCGGCGGCATAAAGCGCCGGGGCAAAGGAACTCGTTGCTAAAATCGCTGCGATGGTGAGCCAGCGTACACGGTGGGGTCTGTTTTTTCTGAATTTTTTTATCATTTCTTGAGCGTTGTTCTGGTTGCAATAATCGTCATATATTTACGGCTGGAAAGGTGAACAGGTGTTGGAAGTCAGGCTCTTGTCGATGTTCCACATGCTACTACAGACGGCACGCTCGGCTTGAAGGAATTTGGCATGGCCGTCGGCGAACAGATAATTACCTCCACCGGAAAAATCGGTCAGCGTCACCGCCGTGGTGCTGTATCGTTTACCACCGTGGAGCACCGGAATATAGCCTTCGCTCAGAGGGCGCATTCCGATGCTGTAGAGGCCGTTACTGCCATAGCCATTACTGGAAGGATCGGTGACAAGGATGGTAGTAGAGGGCTCTTGCACAACAGACAATGGCACACCAACGACATTACCTGGCGTCAGAGGGCGACCACTGGTGTAACCGAAGCCATTGCCATAAGTTCCACTCGTAGCGAAGAGGTCGCTATAGGCTCCGCCTATATTCCAGCCGTAGCTACAGACAGAACTTGGAACCGGCCCGGAGGTAGGGCAAACGAAAACTTGCATGCTCTTGGCATAAGGCTGCAAAAGGGTATACCAACGCCCGACCGAAAAGTTAGCCATTGGCAAACGCTCGTCATAATCCTGCGTATACATCATAGCTGCGGTGCCAATCTGTTTGAGGTTCGAAAGGCAAGCCGATTTGCGTGCCTGTTCGCGCGCCCGGGAAAAGACTGGGAAAAGAATACCGGCAAGGATTGATATGATGGCTATGACGACCAATAATTCTATCAATGTAAATCCCTTGTGATTCTTATACATAGGAAACCTCTTCTCAATTAGGTGCCTCAATCTATTCTGAAAACACCGACAATTCATTTATACCCGTTAGGTGGCTGGAGTAAACCAGTATTTTTGCTCTCGAACGTATATTTTAGGTCAACTCTCGCGTTTGCGATATTCACCGGGCAAGCAGCCCCAGTGGCGGCGTGCCAGCAGGCGTAGCTGGTGATCGGTCAGGCCCACCGAACGGGCCACGGTACGGATATCGGTTTCGGTAGTGGTGAGCCACACGGCGGCGGCCTTCAGACGCATTTCCGTGCAGTATTGGTTGAACGTTTGGCCGGTTTGCTGTTTGAAGTGCCGGGTAAATGCCGAAGGCGACAGGCAAACGTGCCGGGCCACGCTTTCAATGGTGAGGTTGGTTTCCAGGTGGGTATCGATGTAGGCGCACGCCTGGCGGATGGGATCGCGATTAATGGGCGCGGGCGATTCCTCGGCAAAATAATAAGGTGCCAGGCTCACCCGGCCATCGACGATTTCTTGCTGAAAGGTAAACAACAAAGCTGAAATGAGATGGAAAAGCCCTTCCCGACGGTGTGGTTTACGGCTTTCTTCCTGAATGCCCAGGAATAGTTCGGAGAGCAGGTGGTTCTTGCACCACAGGCGTTTTCCTGTCGAGTGGGTCTCGCCCTGCGAGTTACACAAATAGGACATCAACCCCTCGCCATTGAGCCTTCCCGGATAAATCCACAACAGCGAGCAGTGTCGTCCGGGATAGTGATCACTTTCAAAGTGCGGGCGGGAGCCGTCGGAAGCGGCGATGCCGGCCGGATGAAAGATGAAATCGCCCGGGTGGCAAGACATCACGTAATCGTTGATGTGTAAATCGGCCGTGCCCTGAATGACACAGGCCAGGGAAGGCAATGTGTTTTCCGCCAAACCGTCTTTGGGCCAAAGAGCCTGCGTCATGCGGGGAATGCGCGAGGTGCGCGCTCCCCGCACCACAACACGAGGGCCAATGAGTTTTTTCTCGATGAATGTCACATGGGCAGGGAGTTGTTGAAGCTGCACCTGCGCCAAAGACGGATGAGCCACGATCAGGCGAAGCTCGTTTTCTTGTGTGAGTTGGAAACGAACTTTGCGCAATACCTGAAGCAGGGAATCGTGTTCCTTCATGACAATTATCGTGCAGGGGGCGTAACATCGCACCCCGGCGATAATTTTTTTACAATTGTCCCATAAAGTTATAGATCGCGTCACTGACACCCGGCAGGGCTTCATGACCGAAATCGGGGTAGATGATCGTCGATTTCTTGGAGAAAATCTTGTTATAAGCCGCAAACTGGGTGGAAGGCGGACAGATGGTATCCATCAACCCCACCGGCATCAGCACTTCGGCTTTAATGCGCGGGGCCAGATGCTGGGTGTCGATATACCCCAGCGCCGTCCAAATTTCATCGATGCGCTGGTGGCGCGGGTCGAACTGGCGCAGGTAGTTTTTCAGCTCTTCATAAGCCCCCACCGCCAGGTCCATTTCCCACACCCGCTTATAATCGGTGAGGAAGGGATAAATCGGCGCGGCCAGCTTGATGCGCGGCTCCAGCGCGGCGCAAGCCAGGGTGAGGCCGCCGCCCTGCGAAGCACCGGTCGCGCCGACGCGCGCGGCATCGACTTCGGGGAAATTCATCACGATGCCCGCCAACTGTGCGCAGTCGAGGTAGACGTTGCGATAGTAAAACTTCTGCGGCTCGCCGCGCAAGGCGTTATCCAGCCCGCGAATGATGTGCCCGCGCAGGGTGTTGCCATAGGTGCCGCCGATATCTTCACTGCGCCCGCCCTGGCCGCGGCAATCGAGAAAGGCCACCGATTGCCCGCGCGCCACATAGCTCAGCTTGTCGTTCCACTCGCCGCTGTTGCCGGAATAACCGTGCAGCATCACCACAGCCGCGTGCGGCTCGGGAGCGTTCTTGGGGCGCATATATTTCGCGTAGACCCGCGCGCCGCCGGCACCGGTGAAATAGAGATCGAAGCACTCGGCAAACGGGGCGTCGATATGGTGGGGAACCAGTTCGATTTGAGGATCGATGGCGCGCATCTCGGCCAGCGAGGCGTCCCAAAACTCATCGAAATCGGCCGGGCGCGGGTTGCGTCCCTGGTAAGATTGCAACTGATCTAACGGCTTATCAACCAACGGCATTTTGTCTCCTTTGAATACAGTCGGGTTTGCTATCGACTAATTTTAACTCTGTTGATGAGCGAGAATTAGCCACAGATTAACACAGATTACACAGATGTGGGTTGAAGTCGCAATAAGCACACGCCTTCCATTAACGGATGGCAAGGTGAAACGTCGAAACGGCTCTGTGCCCCCAATCTGTGTAATCTGTGTTAATCTGTGGCTAAATTTTTTCCATCTCCCGATAAACCTGCTCGCCATACATCGGCAATTCCTCGAAGAGAAAGAACATCCCGCCACTGCGCAGCTTGTTGCCCGCTTCCAGATGTTCGAGAAAAGCGCGCCGCAACTGCGTATCGCGCGGCGCAGTCGCCAGGTCGATGGTATCCTCGCCAAACACGAAATACAGCCCATCCAACCCGGTGGAAGGCATGGGAAACAGGGAGCACTCCCGCTGCCAGCCCACTACCCGCGAGTGCGGCGGGAACATGGTTTCGAACTGCGTATTGAACAGCCACGAATAGCAGGCGAAGCCGTGCAGATTAAGTTCGGGGAAGTGGCGCGCAAAAAACTCGCGTGCTGCGACCAGTGAATCGCGGCAGCTTTCCGTGGTAAGGGCATCGCCTTCGGGAATATGGATTTCAAGTACCATATCGCCCGGTGCCAGCACACACTGCCAGCGGTCGCGCGGCAGAGTCACTGTGTCCTGAGCGGCAAAGCCACGCGGCGAAACCGGATTGCCGACAAACGCCGTCGCAGTTTCTTCAAACGACGCGCGCCACGCCACCGCCTCACCTTCGAGCGGCAGATAGCCTTGCGCATCATATTCCGTCTCGTGTTCGCTCAATGCCACCACGCGCCCGGTTTCGTTTTCAC
>DAITOV010000414.1:0-4235 GCA_036833945.1 Abditibacteriia bacterium | reverse complement strand
CGATTACCAGACCGTCAATATCCCCCTGTCGCGCGAGCAGGAGCAAGAGATTCTCGCCCGTGGCAAAAAGTATATGCGCTACGGCAATAGCTATAATGCCAACCCCCGCATTTCACGCACCGTGAGCGGGTATGGTTTCTGGCAGCGCCCGGCATTAGCGATGTATTACTACAACTATCAACTCGTCATCGGCGATCCTTTGAATGCACTCGACGGCACCGCGCGCGACTTCGTGCTTTCCTACCCTTCGCCCGAAGGCCCGCTGAATTCCATCGATTTTGAAGCGATTCGGGAGGGCAACAACGATCTGCGCTACATCCGCACCATGCAGATGTGGATGGAAAAGGCCCAAAAAGCAGACAAAGCCGCCGCAATGGTGAAAGAAGGCCAAACTATTCTGGATGAGATCACCAACTGCAACCCGGCCTATAACCAGTATGACTTTGCCGGTGTTCCCAATGAGCAATACCACGAATGGCGCAATCGCATGGCGCAGGTCATTATCGGTTTGCAGCGCGCATTAGACAAACCTTGAAGCAAGTGCCCCGCCCGGCACGCAAACGGCCACGTATTCCATCCGAGATGTGTGGCCGTCTGCTATGATCAAGAAGGGGCTGCATGTCTATATCGCAAAAAATTGCCGAATCTCACAGTGAACCGTTAATCGGCATTCTCAAGTCGCAAGTCATTCCAAGCTGGGAGCATTACGGCATGGAGCGCCTGGCTGTAACGGCCAACAGCCTGAAGCGATTTCACGACCAGGGTGTTCCGCAGGAGATAAAAACCAGCGTCAAGCAGCGCACCGGCAAAAAAACCGCGCCCTACAGCAGGAAGCTATTTAACAATGCCAACATTTTGGTCGAGAAATGGCCGGACGACGATCAGGCGATTTTTCGCTATCCGGCGCTGGTTTTTGTGCTCTCGGGGCAGGCCAGTTTTCATGTGGCCGATTATCTCATCAACTGTCCGGCTGGCCACTTCCTGGCTTTTGCGAAAAGCGTGCCCCGTCCCATCGGTGAAAATTATCCGCCGCTCAATCAAGGCGAACAATGCGATGTCTTGTGGTTTTTCGCACCACCGGGAACGGGTGGGATGGTCGCCTATATTTGCCGTCGGAATGCTGAGAAGCACTGGCACGATTCCTACCGCGTCGTTTTCCGGCCCGAAGCAGTGCAATTGTTCAATTTCCTGATGGGCGAATTGGAAGAACACGCCGCGCATCATACTCAGATCATTCAACCTGGCCTGCAAACCTTTCTGCACTTGTTTTTAAGCGAGTTGCAGGAAGACAGGTACCACAGCATTGGTAAAGGCGAGACCAGAAATATCGACCGCCGCATCGAATCGCCCATCGAGCAAGCCCAGGAATACATCAAGCTCCATCTCAACAAACCGCTGACGGCTGCTTTGGTGGCGTCGCAGGTCTACATGTCGCGCACACTTTTTTTGCAGAGCTTTGCCAGTGAAACCGGAGAAACCTTTCACACGTATCTCACCCGTCAACGCATGGAAACAGCAAAGGAGCTGTTGAACAAAGGCTACTGGGCCACGGCTTTCATTTGTGAATCCATCGGGCTGCGGCCCACCCAATTCCGCAACCAGTTCAAGCAGTACTATGGTGTCACTCCCACCCAATATCGCAACGAACTTCCAAAAGTGAACGATATTGTGCAACGCTGAACGATTCCGGCGTTAGTTTGGGTTGCCGGAGGGGTATACTTTACGGGAGTGCCTATCTCTTTTGATGCGGGAGGCACTTCGGGAGAGTTTGTAATGCGGAGAAAAGCGTTTACGTTAATAGAGTTGCTTGTCGTAATAGCTATTATAGCAATATTGGCATCGATTTTGTTCCCGGTCTTTTCGCGCGCCCGCGAAAACGCCCGTCGGGCGAGCTGCATGAGCAACCTCAAGCAAATTGGGTTGGGGGTCATGCAGTATGTGCAAGATTACGATGAAACCTACCCATCGAGCACCCGCTATATATCGGGTTCCTCGGGTGCCAGCGTGTCCTGGTATCAAGACATCCTGCCCTATGTGAAGAGTTATGAGATATTGCGCTGTCCTTCAAGTGACAGCGGGTATGGGCCTGCGGATAGTTCCTACGCCTGGGGAACGTCGGACTATGCTTACGTTAAGGCCGGAAACTACGGTGCCAATCGGGTAGTCATGCGTATCATGAGCGATGGGAATGCGGCCTATGTGAAAATGCCCGTTGTCGTATCCCCTGCCACGATTTATCTGATGATGGATTATGGCGAAATGAGAATTTCGCCGGCCCTTGTGGTGAACCCGGGCGGGGCATCGGAATATTTACCGGGTATCGGCGCTTTAGGCATTGCGCAGCCGTCCACTCTTTATAACCGATTCGCCAGAGATTTCCAGAACGGGCGTCATTTTGGCGGAGTAAACGTGCTGTATGCCGATGGCCACACCAAATGGGCAGCCTCATCCGAGGTCTACCGTGAAGCTAAAAAGCTAACCGATGGCGGGCTTACCTCCACTAATATCGGCCCGGCTTCTGCCGTTTATCGTATCTCCTCGCGCTGGAATCCCTGGGTCGAAAGCCAATAATCATACGTTATTTGCGAACCCGGAGCGTGAGCGACGGGCTGACCTCACAGTTTCGCAAGCGTCATCGCTAGCCCGTCGCTCACGCTCCGGGTTCGCAAACTTATTTGACAGAATAATACCCCATGCAAATTCTTCGTACACTTTCATTGAGCGCCGCCCTCGTGGGGACGTTGGCCTCATTTGCCGTTGCCCAGAACAAAGACGGCGACTTCCTACTCACTAACAATGGGGCTAATAACCCCGAGTTTTCATCCTATAAGGATGCGCCGCTTCTGAAAACCGAAGGCACTTACTATCCCACTCCAGCCTTTGCGCCGCGTCTGCGCCAGTTGGGCGAGCAGGGCACGTTGAGTAAACCTATCCCCTTTGCCACGGGAATTCTTTCCAATGGTGATTTCACAACCAATGCCACTCGCACTCCGATGCCCTATGCCTACTGGGTGAATGAGAAAAAAGCGACGCTGAATTTCGATTTGGGCGATGACTACCACATCACGAAAGTGCGGGTATCCATCTTAAAAGACGGCCGCATGCATGGTGCGCAGAAAATCGGTATCTATACCGGTGAAGAACTGCTCGAAGCCGGGCAGGTGCCGATGCAGCAAATCGATGGGCAAAACGGTTGGAATGAATTTGCCGTCAATAAACCCACCGATCAGCTCAAGCTGGAATTCACGCGCGCTGAAAATGCGCGCTTTATCACCGTAACCGAAGTAGAAATTTGGGGACGTAAGCTAGATAACTCGCAGCCCCGTTCCCGTCCCACGCAAGGCTTTGCCCTGAATGAGAAACAGCTTGCCTTCGACTTTGGCCCGGAAGGCTCGCCGTTGTTTACCGGCTTTAAGCCGGTGACGACTAAAGACCTCTACACCAAAGAAAGCGGCTATGGCTGGTTCCCTTACTCCAACGGTAAGCGTCGCCCTGAAGGTAATGTGAATACGAAAGCAGCGCCCGGCCTGATGGAGCGCGACCGTGGTGTGGGCGGGCGGGGCGGGCGGTGGAACAGTTCCATACCGCGTGACGACCTGTACCGTGAATTCATCGGCGTATCGCGCACCTACACCAGCGACATCACCCAGGAGTTCGGCGTCGATGTGCCCAATGGAAAATACGTGGTCAACCTCACTTCGGGCGACCTGAGTTACGGACGTCCCGGAAGCCAGAGCATGGTCGTGGAAGCCGAAGGAAAGCGTGTTTTCAGTTCATTGGTGTACGATAAAAATTATCGCGCTCACACCTCTTTCCAGGTGGAGGTAAAAGACGGTCAGCTTAATCTGCTCTTTACCGACGATCAGCCCAGCTTCCAACAGGGCTGGACGCTCAGCAGCCTCATCATTTCTCCGGCCAATAATGCTGCCGAAGTCAAAGCCGCCGCCGATACCTGGGCCAGCGTGTCGCAGATCGTCCAAACCCAGCAAGACGCGACGCCCCGCCTACAGTTAGCCTTTTTCGATTATAAAGAAACCAACAAGCTGTTTCCGCTTTCGGCTGCGCAAACCGCCGCAGGCTACTTGCTCTTCGTGCGTGACTGGATGCGCATGACCTACCCCAACACCGTTCCCCTGCAGCGCGAAGTGGAAAACGCCAAAATCGAATTGGCTGCTGCACCCACCGAATATGCTTCGGCGACGGTAGGAATTTATCCGCTCAAAGGCGCTTTTAAA
>DAITOV010000413.1:0-4247 GCA_036833945.1 Abditibacteriia bacterium | reverse complement strand
AGAAACTCCCCTGACAAAACCTCGCGTCTATTGTAAAATCCGTCAGGCGCAAATCGCAATAGGGCATGGATAGGTGGCAGAGTGGTCGAATGCGGCGGTCTCGAAAACCGTTATGCACGCAAGTGCATCGGGGGTTCGAATCCCTCCCTGTCCGTTTTAGCGATAAGCCGGGGTTTTGAATGGAGGAGTAGAAATACTTCTGCATTCAAAACTTGCAGTATTTTAGGACAGGTGTCCGAGTGGTTTAAGGAGCACGACTGGAACTCGTGTGGGTGTAACAGCCTCGTGGGTTCGAATCCCACCCTGTCCGCCACTGAAGTTACGCGTGATTGATGAGGGATTAAGACCGTTTCGGTTACTGGTTCAGCATCCATCACTCGTAACTTCGTCTTTTTGGTCGCGCTAAGCGGGGAGATAGCGGTGCCCTCCATCTGCAATCCGCTTTAGCAGAGCTGAATTCCCGCGTTGCGGCGCAAAGCTGTAGGTTGGGCGAAATACGGAGCATTGAGGAGTGGGCCCTGTGCGACGGCGCGGCGTGAACCCCGCCAGGGCCGGAAGGCAGCAACGGTAAGCGCTTCCCGCCGTGCGCCGCAGGATACCTGCTCCGAGCCACCGGTTTCGATTCCACCTGGAACTTTGCGTCCAGACGCAGGTGCGCGACCAATCTTTTTTCATTGCGGATTTTGGATTGCAGATTGCGGATTGGATGGCTTCAATCCAAAATCCAAAATCCAAAATCCAAAATCGAATGTCTCTCTACCGCAAGTATCGCCCCCAAACTTTTGAAGATGTCGTCGGGCAGGATCACGTTGCGCACACGCTGCGGAACGGACTGTCTTCCGAGCCGCTTCGTATCGCCCACGCCTATCTGTTTTGTGGGCCGCGCGGCACCGGGAAAACGACTTCAGCGCGTTTGCTTGCCAAATGCCTCAACTGCGAAAAAGGCCCCACCAGCACACCTTGTAACGAATGTGATTTTTGCACACGCGTCGCCGCCAACCAGGCGGTAATGGATCTCATCGAAATCGACGCCGCCTCCAACACTGGTGTCGATAACGTGCGCGAAAACATCATCGAGAAGGTCAACGTGGCCCCGGCGCAGGGCCGTTACCGCATCTACATTATCGACGAAGTTCACATGCTCAGCACTTCGTCGTTCAACGCCTTGCTCAAGACGCTGGAAGAGCCTCCGGCGCATGCCATCTTCGTGCTGGCGACTACCGATGCGCACAAGGTTCCGACCACCATCACTTCGCGTTGCCAGCGCTTCGATTTTCGCCGAGTCGGGCCTCGTGATATTGTAGGTCGCTTGCAATATGTGGCGCAGAGTGAAGGCATGACGCTTTCCCTGGAAGCCGCGCAACTCATTGCTTATACCGCCGATGGCGCGCTTCGCGATGCCTTAACGCTGCTGGAACAGGTCTCGGCGTTCTCTCCTGAAACCATCGGTGAAGCCGATGTGCGGCTGGTGCTGGGCACCGTTTCGCAAGAACTGATCGACAACCTGATGCGCGCGGTCGTCGAGCAAGATGCGGGCGCTGTTTTGAGGCACATTGAAAGTGCCGTCGATGAAGGCGCGAGCTTTTCGCAACTGACGCGCGACCTGGTTGCCTACGGGCGTGATCTGTTACTGCTTACCATTGGTTATGAAGGCAGCCACATTCTTTCTGATGACCAAAAGAAAACACGACATCGGTTAGCCAATGCCATGGGCCGCGCCCGGCTGATGGCACTGGTGGAGAGTTTGCGTGCCACCGAAAAGGAGATGCGCCAGAGCACCGATCATCGTTTGTTGCTCGAACTTTCCCTGGTGCGCGCGGCGAGTGAGCAGTTCGCAACGGTGCCTGTGCAGGCAAGCCCCAGACCGGTAGAAGCAGTTCCTGCACCGACTCCCAAACCGGTTGCAAAGCCTGTGGCCGCGCCTCAAGAGGAGATGGCGACTCCGCACTTTGCCCGCTCCGAGCCAAATGCCCCCGATGAGTCGATTGAAGAATACGCTCCACCGGCTTCGCCCGAAGCACCTGTGGCCACAGAACCGTTACCGCAGGAAGAATTGGTGACTGCTCCTGTGAACGAAGTTCCCGGTCCGGAAGCCGAGACGCATGTGCCAGATGAGGCACCGGAAGAGAGCGCAGAGTCGGTGGTTGCCCAAACTCCTCCTGCGCCCAAGAAAAAAGGACGGCGCATTCACAACATGGATGAATTCGTGGAGCTGTGGGCCTATGTATTGATGCGAATTCGCAAGAAAATCGGCATTCTGGCTGTCGCCTATCTACACGACGCCTATCCGGACTCTTTTAACGAGACAGAATATACCCTGGTTTTCCAAAAAGAGTTTCATTACGAAAAGGCTTGCGAAGAGGCCAAGCGCACTCCTTTCGAGCAAGTGATAAACGAATGCCTGGATGCTCCTCGCCTGCTAAAATTTCGCTTGGCCGAGCAGGTGCCCCAGCCGGTGCAGGAAGAAGAGCCCGAACAGATCGAGGTCGTGGAAGAAGAGGAAGACGATGACGAGCAGGATATTTTCTCGATGACACAGCAGCTTTTTGCTGCGGAAATTGTCGATTCCGAGCGTTAATCATGCAAAGCGTAGCCCGTCATCTTTGTACGATATTTCGTAAATAACCTAATGAAGCCCAGAAATTACAGCCCGCAGGAAATGTTTGCGCAGATGGCGCAGGCTCATCGGCCGACCTGTCGTTTCAACGGAAACAGTGAGGCAGATTTCCAGCAATGGCACGCCGCTACCTTACCCCAGGTTCTTGCGACCCTGGGCAAGTTCCCTCCTTCGTGTACGCCCGATCCTCATTTTGTCGCTGAGTGGCATCACGACGGTTTGCGCAAACAGCGTTGGCTGATAAACGTCAATCCCTGGCTCAGCGCGGTGCTGGATGTCAACTATCCCGTCGACCTGGACGATAATGAAAAGCTCCCGGCGATTTTAGTCTGTGTCGGCCACGATCGCGAAACCGGGCGCAAGAGCAAGATGGGCAATGTGGCCGATTCCAGCAATGGCACCGACCCGGTTCCTCACCGTGCCTACGGGCATCATCTTGCCAAAGCGGGTTTTGTGACGTTCGCTATCGATTGGATTGGGGTAGGCGACCTCAACGATTCCAATAAACCCAATCACCGCTCACAAAATGGCAATCGCGATTGGTGCAACCTCTATTATCTCCACGCCACCATGCTGGGCATGACGAATTTATCGATCAATATTGCCCACGCACGTGCAGCGATTGATTTCGTCTCCACTTTGCCGGGTGTCGATGGTGAGGCTTTGGGAGTGATGGGCGGTTCGGGCGGCGGCGCGATGTCGTTGTGGATTACGCTTTGCGAACCGCGTATTAAAGCCACTGAGATCATTTGTTATAGTGATCTTTTCGCACATTTCGGCATTCGAGATGTCAATTATTGCGGTTTGCAGATTACGCCGGGGCTGTTTGAATTGGTCGATCTTCCCGACCTGCAAGGTTTGCTGGCACCCCGGCCGTTGCTGGTGGATATCGGTGCGCTGGATGAATGTTTTCGCCTGGAATCGGCAATGGAATGTTTCCGGGGCGTGGAGGGCATTTATCAAGCAGCCGGAGCCGGGGAACACCTACACCTCGATTTGCACCCCGGCGGACACGCCTGGGGTGGCAATAAAACGGTGGGGTTCTTTACCGATTACTTGAAATCGTAGTCAGGCAAAACGAGGTGTTGTTCCCGTTGGATGGTTTTGCGCTATTGAAAGCTGTCACCATCAGCAATAAAATTGAATAGTCGTCACTCAATTGAAATTATCAGGATAATATTATGCTTCCCGGAATCGGAAACCTACAAAAACAAGTGCAGAAAATGCAGCAGGATATGTTGAACCTGCAGGAGAAGCTCGATGCCGAGCGCCTGGAAACCAGTTCGGGCGGTGGCATGGTCACTGTCACCACCTCGGGTATGGGCGAAGTGTTGGAAATTAAAATTGCCCCCGAAGTCGTCGATCCCAACGATATCGAAATGCTGCAAGACCTCGTTGTCACGGCCGTGCGCGACGCCATTAAGAAGGCCCAGGATCACCACGGCCAGAAGATGAGTGAAGTGGCCGGACCATTTGCAGGCAAAATCCCCGGCCTCAACTTCTAATTGACAGGGACGGATGATGAACGATGAATGGGTTTCATCATTCATCGTTCATCATTTATCGTTATGCTCTATTACCCCCGTCCCCTTGCTACATTGCTGGAACAGTTGGAAAAACTGCCCGGAGT
>DAITOV010000412.1:1899-4253 GCA_036833945.1 Abditibacteriia bacterium | reverse complement strand
ATGAAAGAGATTGGCTTCACCCACCAGTTGGCCTATCCCATCAATGAAAGCACGGTATGGTATGGCAGCGCTCAATCATCGCCGCTGGGCGATGTGGCGGCGGCGACGCTACGTCAAACGCTCAACGAAATGCAGCGGCAAGGGCTGGGTGCCCTGGGCGTGGTAGCACCGGGGCGCTATCTGGTGAACAAGAAGTTTTTTCCACGGGTAGGGCGCGATCAGAAGCCCTATCCACACGGCAATACCAATGGCCTGCACGAAAAAGCGCAGCAGTTTGCCTATGACGTGGGAGTCTCGGTCGCCACGCACTACCGCAACGAGCCGGTGCTGGAAGGCACGCTCATCCACACGGAAGTGCGCGACGATTCCCGGCCCAGCTTTGACGAGGTGGATAAAGCCGCCTATTTGAAATTCAGCGGCAAGGAGATACCCGCTGAAGTCAGCGATGCGCGTGGCGTTGTCTATCAAAACCTGAAAGATTTTCCCGCCAACCGCGTAGTGCCCGACGATTATCCTCTCTTGCAATATTACCGCTGGTTCTGGAAGCAGGGCGATGGCTGGAACACCTTGCATTCGCGCACTCACGATGGCATAAAATCGGTTGAGGGGAATAAGCTCTGGACCTGGTTCGATCCAGCGGTGCGCGCACCCAGTGTCTATGGCAGTGGTGGGAATGTCGATATGTTGGGGCAATGGACTTATACCTATTCCGATCCGTTAAAAATCGACCTCGCTGCCGATGAACTACTGGCAATGGCTGGTGGGGAAACCAAACAGGGCATTTTGAACATGACGCAAGTCATCTGGTATCGTGCTCAAACTACCTCACCTCCGGTTCCCGGAACCGAAAAGTCATGGGAAAAAACCGTCAAAGATGCGCCGTTCATCACCATCGCTCCCGACCACCTCAGCGAGGCGTTATGGTTAAAGTTATCGCGCCCGGTGCAGGGCATTATGTATCACGGTTGGGGTTCGCTCGGTAGCGAGCTTGGCTTTTCCCAGGGTGTTTACCATACCACCAATTCCCAAACTCGCGCGCGTCTCCAGCAATTGCTGCATGAAGTCGTGCAGCCGCTGGGGCCAACACTCAAGCAGCTTTCCGATGTTCCTTCCGATGTGGCTTTTTTGCAAAGCTTCACCTCACAAATGCTGGCCGGGCGTGGCACTTACGGCTGGGGTAATGGTTGGGGAGCTGATTCCTATTTAATAGCGCGCTACGCCGGTTTAACCCCGGAGATTATTTATGAAGAAACCATTTTAAAAGAAGGATTAGGACGCTATAAAATCTTGTTCCTGACGCATTGCGATGTCCTAACCCAAAGTGTAGTGGCTGCCATCCAACAGTTCCAGGCACAGGGCGGGATTGTCATTGCCGATGATCACTTAGTGCCGGAAATCCAGCCCGATATTCTTCTTCCGGAGTTAAAGCGTGGTCCGGCAGACCAGGCGAAAAAGCTGCTTCTGGAAGAAGCGGCCGGTTTGAAAAGGGAATTAAAAGGTTTGTATCGCCCTCTCATCGGGAGCGATAATCCCGAAGTGTTGGTTCGTCGCCGTCGTTATGGAAAGAGCGATTATATCTTTGCCATCAACGATCACCGTACCTATGGCGACTACGTCGGGCAGTATCGAAAGGTGATGGAAAAAGGGTTGCCCTCCACGACGATAGTGTCCGTGAACCGTGCTGCAGGTGTCGTATACGACCTGACACATCAGCGAAAAGTGGAGACAAAAACTGCAAATCAACGTTTGCAATTTGAAGTGGCGTTGGAGGGGGGAGCAGGCAACCTGTTCCTGGTGATGGATGAGGCAGTGGGGCCATTGCAACTTACGCATTCGCGTAGTGTGCGCCGGAAAGGACAGTTGACGTTTAATATTGCTCTCAAACATGCTTCCGGCGAACCCTTGCAGGCTGCGGCCCCACTTCGGGTTACCATTCGCGACAGCCAGAATCGGGAAGTGCAGGGTAGTGGTTATTACAGCCTGGTAAACGGAAAATTGGCCATTCCATTGGAGATTGCTCCAAACGATGTGACAGGACAATGGCAGATTGAAGTGCAGGAGAATATCAGCGGACAAAAGGCGCGTGGTGTGTTTGAAGTGCAGTAGTTTCAAACTTCGATTGTCGTCGATTGCAATCGTGCAAGCCAAATCGGTCATACTGTCGGCATTGCATGAGCCGCAAACTACTATCCGATAACTTCGACCAGGAAGTCATCCATACTGTTGAACGCCAGGTTTTGCCGGCCTGGGAGCATTATGGCGTGGAGCGGCTCGCGGTGAGCCAGGGCACTTTGCAGGAGTTTGCTATGCAGCCGCTTCCTGCGGATGTGCGCTACTGGGAGAAACCACGGCAA
>DAITOV010000412.1:0-1889 GCA_036833945.1 Abditibacteriia bacterium | reverse complement strand
CGACACGCCAACGTAAGATAGTGCGTAGCACCAATGTGATTGAAGAATGGCCCGCCGACGACCAGATCAACACGCGTTTCCCGATACTGATTTTCGTCCGCTCTGGCGAGGCCGAAATGCAATTGGGTGATTATGTTGCGTCTTGCCCGGCCGGACATTTTTTGTTTCTGACACCGGGTGTGGCCCACCCGGCAGGACGGGAACCGCATTTGGAAAAAGCACGTGAGGGCAAGGAATGCGAGCTGTGGTGGTTCCACACCATCAGCAGCCAGGGATTGGTCGCTCTTTCGGTTTGTTATTCGATTGGTAACCGGCACATCAACAGCGGGCAATATTACGTGGTGAGCGATGAGCACATCATGCACCTGTTTCGCCTTTTTTCAGAGGAAGTCATTGAACGGCCCGCGCAATACGAAGAAGTCGTCAAGACCACCTTGCAAACGTTTTTGCAGCTCTTTCTGCGGGCCATTAAGGAGAAACGCTTCATTAATCGCGGAACAAACGATATCTCTCCCACTGTGCCTCTATCGACTTCACCTATTGATCTTGCCCGGCAATACATTGAGAGCAATCTTAACCGTCCACTCACTATAGATTCGGTGGCACAGGCGGCTTTTATGTCGAAAACCAAGTTCACACAGCAATTCCACCAGGAAACTGGACAAACCTTTCGCGAATATCTGATCGAACGCCGTCTCGAAGAAGCAAAACGCTGGTTGGAACGAGAAGATTATGGCGTGGAGGTGGTATGTCGATACGTAGGACTCAAGAAAAGTCGCTTGCACGAGCTTTTTCAGGAGCATTACGGCATGACGCCGATGGAATATCGCAGCAGCGCAAAAATGTCTAAAACCGGAGTTCGAGGGTCATTACCGGAGTTTTGAGAGGTATTGAATTGGGCATAATAGATTGTAGACAGAAGGTGAATGGCCTGATGTCCGGGAGAGAAAATGAAGAAAGTATGCCCATCTTACCGACCACGGCGAGCGTTCACATTGATAGAATTATTAGTAGTAATTGCTATTATTTTAATATTAGCGGCAATTCTATTTCCGGTATTTGCCCGGGCGCGCGAAAACGCGCGTCGGACATCATGCGCCAGCAATATGAAGCAGTTGGGATTAGCGCTTATGCAATATACGCAGGATTATGATGAGAAACTGCCGCACCGGCGGATAGTCAATGGTGAGGGTTGGGATACGCTGGTATTGCCCTACGTGAAGACAAAGGCTATATTTCGTTGCCCTTCGGCACCTTCACCCAAAGGGAATGCTCTTCTGGTCGGTAACGTGTACCATCCGGTCTATGCCTTGCCCAGCGACAATGGTTTATATCCACTGCAAAAAGTCATCTATCATAGCAATGGCCTGGCTCTCTCTGTCATCCAGGAGCCGTCACGAACCTGGATGGTGATTGAATCGGGATGGGGCACGAGTGATAATCCGGCCAGCCAGTTTGCGATCAATGGCTATGGTTGGTCTGCTGTCGATTTCGTTTCCGGCGTGCCGTCTAGCTCTGGACCGGAAGTTTATGGAACCTATTTTCACCATAGCAGGCACCTGGAGGGATCGAATGTAACCTTTGCCGATGGGCATGTGAAATGGATCAAGAGCGGAGACGGCAAGAACTGGATCTTCGACTTAAACCGGGCTTCGTGAGCATTTGATTACTTGGTGGGTCATACAGATGTTATACCAATCCCAGATATTATCTTCTTATACGGCAGGTAGACAGTAGACAGTAGACAGAATACAGGAAACAGGGAGGTAACCAGACTTTGATGGCTACCGCAAGCATCCCACGCCCGTCATCCTCGCGCACGCGGGGATCCAGAACACAGCTTTTTGTTCAGGGTAAAACCAAAATGCTTATCTCAAGAATAGGTTTCC
>DAITOV010000411.1:0-4265 GCA_036833945.1 Abditibacteriia bacterium | reverse complement strand
CTACAGATGCCCCGCCGGAAGAAATTACCAAGCTGACTCAGGGCGGCTACAACCAGCACTGGACTCGCAATCTGCTCTTCTCGCGCGATGGCAAAAAGCTGTATGTCACGGTCGGCTCTTCCTGTAATACCTGTGAAGAAGACGATTCCCAGCGCGCCGCGATCTCCGTGATGAACCCTGATGGCAGCGAGCGTCGCTTGTTCGCTACCGGATTGCGCAACCCGGTAGGAATGGACTGGGATGCGAACGGCAAACTCTGGACTGTCGTCAACGAGCGTGATCGCCAGGGCGACGATGTGCCGCCGGATTATCTGACGGAAGTGAGAGATGGCGGCTTCTATGGGTGGCCTTATGCTTATGTCGATATCGATGGAAATATTGTCCCGGACCCCAAGTTCGGAAGTGTTAATCCCGAGAAGGTAAAGAATTCGCTGCCGGGCACGGTGCCGGTGCAAGCGCATTCGGCCGCACTGGGTGTGGCTTTCTATCCGGCAAAGGGGAACTTTGGCGGCGAATACTCCGGCGATGCGTTCCTGGCGTTTCACGGTTCGTGGAACCGCAGCGAACCGACCGGATATAAAATTGTGCGCGTCAATTTCGAGAATGGCAAAGCGGTTTCAATCACCGATTTCGTGGCCGGTTTTCTCAAGGGGCGCGACGTGACGGGCCGCCCGGTAGATATTCAGGTCGCTCCCGATGGTGCGCTGCTTTTTTCCGATGACCATACCGGCAAAATTTGGCGGGTATCGCGGGTGAAGTAATACCATTCTTGCAAATAATCTTTTCTCTCGTTAAGTAGGTCGGTGACGGTAGACAGCATACAGGAAGGCAACTGGGAGCATTAAGTCAGTTGAAACCGGCGAACATCGAACTTTCAACGTTCGTTACTGTCTCCCAACTTCAAAAACCATCTGTGTTTATCTGCGTTCATCTGTGGTTAATACATTTAAAAAGTTGCGGAAATTTGCGACGAAGTTTGCGTGGCCGAAGGCTTTGCGTGCTATGGAACGGGGAAGAGTGAGGATGTTCATCTGCAGGATTTGTATACATTGTTGAACCCTGTTTGCTTGTCCCTATCGGAGGGCGGAACCTTCTTAATGATGGGTTCGTTATAATTTTCCCATGCAGATTGGTTTGATGGGCGGCACGTTCGACCCCATACATTACGGGCATCTCTTTATTGCCGAAGCGGCTCGTGCGGAATGTGGGTTAGAGCGGGTATTGTTTTTTCCTAATAACCAGCCTGCGCCGGTGCTGAACAAGGCGAAACCTACGGACGGGGAAATCCGTTTGCGTATGGTGGAACTGGCAATTGCCGGCAACGAGTATTTCGAAAGTTCGCGCGTCGAGTTGGATCGTCCCGGGCCATCGTATGCGATTGATACGGTGTTGCAATTGCAGCGCGAAAATCCCGACGCCCAGCTACACTATATCGTCGGAGCCGATTCGATTGGCGAAGTGTTGACATGGCATCGCGGAGCGGAGTTGTTCAACCATTGCCGTTTCGTAGCAGGAGCCAGGCCGGGATTCGATTTTGCAATCGCCAGAGAGAGGCTTTCTCCCCGGCAGTTGGAGCGGGTTACTTTTCTGGAAATCCCTGGTTTGCACATTGCATCACGCGATTTGCGCAGCCGGGTACAGGAGAACCAGCCCATTCGCTATCTGGTGCCTGAAGCCGTGCACCGTGAAATTGAAAATTTAAGTTTATATCGGGCCGTTGCGCCCACAGGAGAACATCATAGCCGAAACCATTGAACAATTAGAAGCCGCCAGCCGCGAGAAGCTGGATCTGGTTTGCCGTGCCTGTGACGAACTGAAAGCGGTCGATTTGAAGGCGCTCGATGTGCGTGGCATGACGCCGCTGGCCGATTATTTCGTAATTTGCACCGGCACTTCGGATACGCATATCAAGAGCATTGCCGAAAACGTGCAGGATAAATTGCGCGAGGAAGCCAAGGTGCGCGCTAAGCCGCAGGGCAGTGCCCAGAGTTTCTGGATCGTGCTCGATTACAGCGACGTCATCGTGCATGTTTTCGATGAAGAGACTCGTAACTTCTACGATCTGGAGCGTCTGTGGTCCGAAGCAATCCCGGTCGACTGGACAAATGGTAGTGATTCAGGGGAAAATAAAGAGTAGGATTGGTAGAGAACTACCACGATTTTCCGTTCATGAAAAACAGGCCGCTTCATTTTTTGCAGAAAGGCGATATCCGCCGAACGTTTGTAGAAACGCGCTTCAGGCTGCGAACGCAATGCCCACACCGGCACAGGCCGGTGAAAGGGTAGTTGGTTTGCGCCCGATGCGCGCTGTCTTTTCCTCAGGGAAAACAGCTTGCGTATCGGGCGTTTTTGTTTTGTCTCACTGTTTTTAACGAAAGTAAGTTTAGCCCGAGGAGGTGAGTACTCGATGAGCACAATGGAAACTGAAAAATTGCAACGTTCCGCCCCGCAAAACGGCGCTTCGAGTGCTCCCCCGGTGAGCGACGACCTGGCCGCGCAACTCCGCGCCGAAAAAGCGGGCGCACTGGTGATGACGGCGCGGAGCGCCCATCGTAAAGGCCAAAAGGAGCAGGCACGCGCGTTGTTGCAGCAGGCTTTTCTGATTGATCCCAACGACTGTGGCGGGCTTGAACTGCTCGGCGATATGTTCCTTGAAGACGCCGAGCAGGAAAAGGCGCTCAAGATTTTTGAACGTGGCCGGCAGTATCATCCTAAGCACCGTGCCTTTGAAGAGAAGATTGGCTTGTGCCATGTCGATCTCGCCGAGATGCGCCGCGACCGCGACCGCCGTGCCCAGATATTGGAGCAAGGTGGCGTCGAAAAATGGATGTTGCTCAGTGGGCCGCGGGCTTTTGGTCTTTCGATGCTGTTGCCGGGCGCAGGGCAGGTATATGTCGGCCAGAGCACGAGGGCGATGACGCTTTTGGGGATCGCAGTTATCACCTTCCTGGCGTGGTCGTTGCCGCTTTATTTCGGTTTGAAAAACGCCGGGGCGCAAGGTGCCAAGGGCTTAGGCAGCGGCATTTCGTCTGCGTTGGCCAATATGAATGGTTTTGGCGTGTTGTGGTTCTGGGTGATGGTCGCGGCCTGGGTAGGCGTCTACATCTACTCCGCTGTCGATGCCATGACACAGGCTGAAAAAATCAACGAACTGCGGCGGCAGGGTTGGGACGTGTTGGAAGAATGATGAAGTAGTTTCAAAAATTGTTTTTACAGGTGGGTTAAAGGATGAAGAAGCATTCCAAACTGCATCATAACAACGAACGCATCGAAGGTGTGCTACACACCGGAGAGCCTTCATCGTGTGATGTCACGAGCCTGGGGGTGCTAGTCCTCAACCACAATTTTGAACCGCTTAATGTGTGTGGTCTCAAGCGCGGCATGATCTTGATGCTGTTGCAAAAAGCCGAGGTCGTGCGCTTTAGCGATGTCGTCATCCATTCGGCCGGTGAAGAAGTCTATGCCCCCTCCGTGCTGCGCCTGCACCGCATGGTAAAGCGCCCCATGCCCAAGCTGAAGATGACGCGCCGGAGCGTGCTGGCGCGCGATGACTACACTTGCCAGTATTGCGGCAGTCGATCCAACCTTACCATCGACCACGTGTTCCCGCGCACTCGCGGCGGGGAATCGACCTGGGAGAACCTGGTTTGTTGCTGCCTCAAGTGCAATAACAAGAAGGCCGACAAAACCCCGCAGGAAATCGGTATGCGTCTTCCGCACCCGCCGCGCCGCCCGAACTATGTGCCATACATCTCTTTCCCTCGCTTCATCTCGGCGCTCCGCCAGCCGGAGTGGCGCGAGTTTCTGGAAATGTATGGTAAAGGGTTGGAGTGAGATAAAAATGAGCAGCCACGCGCGTGAGCAAGTGGATTGAATGAGCATTGTGCTAAGCCCAACCGGGTGCTGTGAGACGTCAGAAGATGAAACAGTCCACTTGCTTACGCGCGTGGTTCCTCGATCTCTCTGCGCCTCTGCGTGAGCTAATCAAAGCGTCTTTGCTATCCTCACAGTATGTCTTTTGCGCCTCGGATTAGGAAAGAAATACTGCGTGTGCTGGATAAGCACGTTATTCCGGCGCTTGAAGAAGCGACTGTTCCCCTTCTTATTGCCGAACCGCCCTACAATTTCTCATCTGCCGGGCAAACGGTATTGCAAAAGGAATTTTTGCCCGATAAGCCTTTTGCACCACTGCAAATAGAACAGCAATGGCTCGATGAAATGGTGATGTCGGCAAACGTTGCCACCTTTGTTTTCGCTTACAAAGG
>DAITOV010000410.1:0-4291 GCA_036833945.1 Abditibacteriia bacterium | reverse complement strand
GCGGCAGTCGGGCTTTATTGATCGTGACGTTGCCATTGAGCGAGCGTTACAGTTGCAGGATATCCAGAATAACGCGACGATTGTTTTGGTTTCCGTAGTAGACCTTAATCGGCAAGTGCGCCATTTATTGGAAGCATCCGATTGTCATATCATCACTCTCATCCACGCAGATACTGCAGAGGCCCAAGGCTTTGGTGAACTGGGACAATTGGTGCCGGAATACTGGCAGCATAAAATCGTTCCTCTCGATAATGGGCAAATTCATCCGGTCGAGCGCCCTATCGATCAGGTAACGGCGGTCGGCCATGTATTAGAGTCTTTGCCAGAAGTGCCCGGCGATTGCATTGCCATCGGTATGGGCGAGGAAAAATTAGCGCCCATGCTGGAGCGTGCGCTGGAATATAAGGGCAGGGCGACCCATCGTGCTATGGAAACCACCCTGGCACAAACAGCACCGCTGCGTTTGCTGGCATTACTGGCCGATTTTATTGGCGATTCCCGGCCCCGGAAGTTCCAGTTGCTGGCTCTCCACCCGGATTATGCGCTTTGGCTTGAACGGCGCTTGCCCGGTGCTTTCGTTTCTAAGGATTTGCAGACTCATATTGACGATTATCTGGCCCGATATTTACCGGTGCAAATGACGGCAACCAGCTTTAAGCTGCCGGCGGAACTCCAGCAAGCCCTGACATTGACGACGGAATTGGTTTCTCTCGAACCGGCGCAGTTATTACCGGTAGGGGATTGGGTTGCTTTAACACGCCGCATTCTGGAGACGATTTACGAGGGTAATGTCTATGGGGAAGATTTGCCCGGCGAAAGCGAGCAGTTCCGGGCCTTTGATGCTCTGGGCGGCTTACTGGATGAAATCACCAAACTGAGTGAGAGTCATTCGCTGCGGCCCCTCCTCTCTTTCAATAGCTTCATACGGTTTCTCGTCCAACTGGCGCAAAGTCAAACTTTGCCGCAGACAGGAGTTCCCGATGCGGTGGAACTCCTGGGCTGGTTGGAGCTTCATCTTGACGACGCCCCTATCTTGATGATTACCAATGTGAATGAAGGACTGATTCCCGGCAATATACATGCATCGCCGTTTCTGAGTGATAGTCTGCGCAGCCGGTTTCATTTGCTGGATAATAACCGGCGCTATGCCCGTGATGCTTATCTTTTGACGGCTATTTATCATAGTCGCCAAAAGCTGGATGTTATTTTTGCCGGACGCTCTCAACAAGGCGACCCTCTTCAACCCAGCCGGTTATTATTTGCCTGCGCGCCCGAAACTGTGCGCGAGCGGGTGCAGCAGTATTATCAGGAAGGTAGTACGCCGCATGTGACCTCGCCGCCTTTTTTGAATTACGGCGATAAAAGCTATCTTTCGGAAATACCGCGCCCGGAACCTCTGCCAGACCCACTTTCCCGGTTGAACGTGACGGCTTTTCGGAACTATCTGGCCTGTCCTTACCGCTTTTACCTGCGCTTCGTGCGCGGGTTGGAGATGGTGGGTGAAATTGCCATGGAAATGGAGCCTACGAATTTCGGCACGCTCCTACACAGCGTCTTAGATGGGTTTGCCAAGGATGCGCTCGCGGACCAGGATTGGAATCGTGCCAGCGAAGAACAGATTTCGCAACGACTGAACCAGTTATTGGATCAGGTCGCGATTGAGCAATTCGGTAAAGCGCGCATGGCATCGGTGGAAATTCAACTTCATCAGGCGCAGCGGCGTTTGCAGACATTCGCCCGAAATCAAAAACGGGTTTTCGATTCGGGCTGGCAAATTCACCAGGCCGAGTGCAAGCTTGAGTATGATGTGGAAGTGGATGCGCAGTTGTTTAATATCCACGGCCGGGTGGACCGGATTGATTTTCATCCGATTGAGGGCGCGTATCGAATCCTCGACTATAAAATCGGTGATAGCTTTCGCAAACCTGAGCAAACCCATCGCACCGGGCCAAAAAACGATAAACGTTGGACTGACCTTCAGCTTCCTCTCTATCGCCTACTGGCGAAAAAACTCAGTATTCAACCCGCAATGACTCAAGTCGGCTATTTCGGGTTACCTGCGGATTTAGGGCACCCCGGTTTGGAAATGGCGCCATGGGGAGAAGAAGATTTTGCAGAAGCGCATAAGATTGCCTTCTGGATTATCCGTCAATTAAGGCAGCAGGTTTACTGGCCGCCCAGTGAAGATGGCCAGCCTTCTGGTGATATTATCGGTGCGATTTGCCGGGATGCCGACCCACGGGGAGGGCAGAGATGAGCACGTTATCCAGTAATATCGAACTGACTCGGAGTGCCATTCGAGCCTCTGCCGGTTCCGGGAAGACTTTTACACTCACCAATTATTACCTGCGCAGCTTGCTGAGCGGTTCGTTGCCTCAAAACCTTTTGGCGACCACATTCACACGTAATGCGGCCGGTGAAATTTTTGGCCGCGTGCTACTGCGCTTGAGCGATGCTTGTGAAAACGACGAGAAGTTTGCTTCGCTGAACCAGGAGCTTAAACTCAATTTGACACGCCAGCAAGGCGTGGAAAATTTAATGGGGCTTTGCCGTGCACTGCATCAGGTGCGCATCTCCACCATTGACGCTTTTTTCGGGCAGATGCTGCGCGGCTACAGTCACGATGTCGGCATTCCGGCTTCGATACAGCTCGTCAACGAAGATTCTCCCGAAGCCGTCCTGCTGCAATATGAAGCGATTCGCTCGATGTTGGAAGGCAGCGAGCGTGAACGGTTTTTACGCCTTCTTGACAGTCTGGAAAGTGGCCGTGCCAAACGCACGGTGACCGAATCGCTATTAAGTCAATTTAATAGCGCCCATGAACTTTTCCAAAACAGCCCGCAAGAAGCCTGGGAATCGGTGGCGTCTGCTAAGCGGGTTCTGAATGCCGTCGAGTTAGAAGTTGTTATACAGGGTCTTGAAAGGGAATCTCAAAATTGGGTAGGAGCTTCGGGGCGCATCAAACAGGAACTCATCCAAAAGGATATTGATAAGGCACACCAGGGCGATTGGCAGAAATTTCTCGATAGCGGTTTGGGGGTAAAAATTGTAAATGGTGAGGATTACTACAAGAAGCCCATTCCACCTGAAGTCATAGAGGCCTATTTACCGGTAATTAACCATGCCCAAGCAACTCTGCTTCAACAGCATTTAGGTCGTACACAAGCGCTATACAGTGCTTTGGAAGAATACGACCAGCATTACACTCAATTCCGGCTGCGTTCGGGCATGCTGTTTTTCCGTGACGTTCCGTTACTGCTTGCCAGGCTTTTGCCGCAGCTTTCACCGGCGGAGATTGAGCATCGTCTCGATGCCCGGGTGACTCATCTGCTGTTGGACGAGTTCCAGGACACGACTCCTCAACAATACGCCATTCTCAAACCGTTTGCCCAGCGCATCTCGGCGTTGCCCAGCGAGGAAGGTTTGTTTTTTTGCGTGGGAGATTTAAAGCAATCCATCTATGGTTGGCGAGGTGCCACGCCGGAAATTTTCAGCCGCTTGAAAGATGAATTTGCGGATGTGGTTTGGAACGATAGCAACCACAGCTACCGCTCGTCGCCGGTCGTCCTGCAAGCGGTCAATCAGCTATTCGAAGGCCTGCCGCAAAACCCCGTTGTCCAGGAAAAGTGCCCCGCTGTGGGAACGATATGGGAAGATTATTTCAAACCTCACACAGCCGCGCGCCAAAATTTGAGCGGTTACGTGGAGTTGTTGCAATCGCCTGCCGATGATGGGGAAGCCGGGCAGGGGGATGAGGAAAACGGCGAGACTATCGGCAAACGCAACCTCCACCTGGAATATGCAGCGCAGCAGGTCAAGCTCATTGTCGCTCAGGCACCGGATGCAACGATCGGTGTATTGACGCGCAGCAATGGCAAAGCAAAGGAGATGCTGCACCTTTTGCATCAGTTGGAGGTGCCGGCGACGGGTGAAATAGGTGTCAGCATCGCCGATGATCCGGCCGTGGCACTGGTGCTTTCGGCGCTGCAATTTTCCCGGCACCCGGCCGATAGCGCAGCCAGATTCCATCTTCAACATTCACCGCTTATCGAGTTGTTGCAAAGGCAAGATGGGACAATGCTTGCCGATCATGAAGCTGCCCGGGAGATTCGCAACCAATTAGCGCAAAAAGGCCTGGGAGCGACGATTCATTCCTGGGCCAAGTTGCTTGCTCCGCAAGGAGATACGCAAAGCTCCCTCCGCTTGGTCCAACTCATAGAACTTGCCGATGGTTTTCGTGGCGATGACAGCGCCCAATTTATGGACCTGGTTCGCAAACACGAAGGGCCAC
>DAITOV010000409.1:0-4294 GCA_036833945.1 Abditibacteriia bacterium | reverse complement strand
TCATATCGTAGAACCAAAGCCCGAGCCGATTGGTAAGGGCATAGATGAACTCGCGCCGATTTTCCATCGCAGCGGCCTGAAGATTGAAGTTGAACTTGTGCGAGAACGAATCGACGGTGAGGCTGGAGCGGTTATCGGCTTCCTGCAACCAGACAACGTTATGCTTGCGGAAGGTGTCTTGAAGTGCGCCGATTCCCGAAATATCGCCAGGCTCACGCTGGAAGTAGCTCACCGGTGAGGCGAAGATATCCACTAATCCCGAACCCAGCACGCGCTCCACGTCGTAATGCCCGGTGAGTTGCGGGTAGAAACCTAACTGCGCCAGTGTCAGCGTGTAACCATAGTAGATCGTGGTCAATTTCTGCGGTGCCAGTTGACGGATTTTACGCATCACCCGCATAATGGCATCGCCGGTGGCATCGTTGATGGCACGATTGTAGTCGATCACATCGGCTTCGCTTTTCTCATTGAGAATCCAACGATCGGTTGGGCTGCGGCGCTGGGCCAGGGGAACGGCGGCAGTTTCAAAGGTAACTTCGGGATTGCCCCATTTCTCACGAAGCAGCGACAGGTTGTTCTGGTATTTCTTGCGCAGAAAATCACGGTAATAAGCCAGCATGGGCTCGCTGTAATCGGGAATCTCGGCTTGCTTGGTCGTCATCACCCATTCCGGACCAGAGTGGGAAGACGGCATATAGCCGATGATGCGCGATTTATACCAGGACTTCTCAATGTGATTGATGAGTTGCTCCAGGCATTTCTCGACATCGCCCAGCCAACGCTCGCTGGCCATGGAAGGGAGAAGTCCGTAATGGCCGTTCACCGTGCCATCGCTATAGCGGCACAGTTCTTCAGGATATTTCGCCATCCACCACGAGGGGGCGGTAATCCGAAAACCCAACAGCATGCGGGCATTAGGGTTGTAGAGCAGATGCTCTTCCACGACGCGGTCGAGGGAAGCGAGATCCAGAGTGCCATCCTGTCGCCAGGCATCGCCCATCTCCCACCATATACGGTAGAGGTTGAAATCGCCCTGTCTGGCATTTATCATCGACTGGGTGCGGTCGCCATTAGCCGGTGTGCCGAAGAAGAACGGCTTTTGGATTTTCCCGTTTAATTCGAGGCGCGGGTAATTAAGCTCGGTGTTGATTTTGGCAACGAGCTGTTCACTTGCAATGGTTTCGCGCGGGAACTCTTTCTGCTGAATTTTGGGGGGTAAAGCCTCGTGTAGCGGCAGATTGCTCCACGGATTCACCGGAGGCTTGCCGAAACTATGCGGACGATTCCATTGCGCCGGGTTGAGCTGATAATCGGCTCTTTCGCCACTCACGATATTCTCGTGAGTTGAGAGCCATTGATCGTTGGTGTAGATAAATTCCGCGGGCTTGCCGTCTTTACGGTCGAGACGCAGTTCCGCCAGCATTCCTGCCTGGCCACCACGGTTATAGGCCCTCACATAGATGATATTGCGGCCAGGCTTGAGAAGGTGAAGCACGTCTACCGCCCGTGGTTCTGCCCACATATTATGCGCGGCGGCGCGCGTGCCGTTTATCCAGACGCCGAACTGGTCGTCGGCTGTGATCTGCAACAAGGCTGTGGAATAGTCGGCAGGGCTTTGAATATCGAAGGTATGGCGGAAAATGCTGCTCTGCTCGTTTTGCGGAGTGGAAGAAGGCCAAATCCATTCCGCTTTCCACCTATTCTTGCTGCCGAGATTTTCTAGATTGGCCTGGCGGAGCAAAATTTTATCGCCGCTTCGCCGGGCTTGGGCCGTGACGACTAATTGCCCCGACGCCCATGTCTCGGGCACTTCATAATTGAGTTGCAACTTTCCAGCGCCGTTTGCTTGCAGGGGAAGGTTGGCCACTAATTTGTCGTTCATATCCCGAAACCGGGCATGAGCATTGACTGGTGCCCCGGGAGCATAGTCCACGTTCAAGTTATAGCGGTAGCCCTGGCGAATATGGGGAATTGCGGTCTCAACTTCCATTCTGCCGGTGCGGTTGGCGGTGAATTCCCAGCCATCGGCTTGCACGCTGGCGTTAAAGCTTCCCCGCGGTGAGTTTTGTTGCCAGTCCCAGGGCAGTCCGTTTTCCTGAATGGCGGCAAAGGTTCCATTCTCTAGCCAGTCGTGCTTGGAGCGGAGAGTGACGCCTAACAGGGTGAATTTTGCACCGTCATTGCGCGAAGGCAGTTGAAGGCGCAGGCGTTTGATTTCGCCCTGCCAATTTTCATTGCCGTTGAGCGGAATGATGAGTTTTCCCGGGCGATATTTTTCCTGGGGCAGAACGGTGTCGGTATAGACGTTGCTGGTATAGTTCTCGTCTTTTTCAGGGGAAAAAAGGAGATGAATGGTATTGGGAACACCGGTGTAATAGTAATAAATTTCTGCGTAGTGGTAATTATTGGCCGGTAAGGAAAGCAGGGGAGAGGTCAGGGTGCCGTTCCGCTTGTCGGCCAGGAATGTGGTCGAAAAATTTTGAGCCGAGGATGTCGCAAAATTCACGGCACTCCAGGCCGCTTCGCTTTTGCCCATTTTCCAGACCGGGTTATTTGTATCTGCGAAAACAGGAGATACAAAAGAGGCAAGGTTCAGGAGAGCTACTCCCCAGGCTGCTTTCGCGATAGATTTTTTAATGGTGAGATTCATACTTAATTGTTGTGGTTTCATTAATCAGCACTGGTTGTCCAATAGCGCACTACGCTGCGGTCGGAAGAGCCCACCAGGCTTTGCCATTTCATAGCTTTGACATGGCCATCGACAAAGAGCACGTTGGTGGTTTCCAGATGGCGGGCGCGGAGGCAGCCGGCAAAGTTGTAGGGAGAGCTGACATTACACACTCCAATTCCGGATGCTGTAACGTTGGCTCCGGTGACAACGCGATCGAGATGGATAGAGAAGTATTTAGAATCCATTGCCATCAAAGTGCCGCTGACATCTTCGATGGCAGAGAGTGCAGTTCCCGAGGTATTAGCAGGAAATAAATCAACACCGCAATTAGTAGTGCAAATGGGCGATACAGGCATGCGATCGTTAAGACCATAGGGAATAGAACCCGTATAAGCTCCTGAAGTCCAAACCACTTCTGTTTCGCTGGGGCAATTCATGATCTGGATACTCTTCATGTAGGGATAGAGCATGTGATACCACAGCATCGCCGTATTCGGGCTGAGTTGACCATTGGGTAGCCTGTAAGCACCAACGGCGCCGTGCGTCACGAATCGAGGTGTCAATTTCTCATCCATATCCTGCGTGTATTGCATCATGGCCAACCCAATCTGTTTCAAATTACTCATGCAGGAAGAGCGCCGGGCGTTTTCCCGTGCCCTGGCAAACACCGGGAACAAGATCGAAGCGAGAATACTGATGATGGCTATGACGACCAATAATTCGATTAGTGTAAAGGCCTTTCTGTTACGAGGGGGAATGGTATGCATTTTTTGACTCCAAAAATTATTGTGGTGGTGGGGCCACCGAATCGCCGGGGCGAATTTTTGTAGGAAGAACGATCACTTGCTCCCGGCTTTTTTTGCCGCCAATTTCTTCTTCCAATATTTCCATGCCGGTATTGCCGATTTGCACCAGGGGCAATTCAATAGCACACAGGCTGGGCACGATCATGTCGCACATTTCCGTGCCGTCGAAGCTCATGACGCTGACTTGTTCGGGAACCGAGATACCGGCTTTTTGCAAAGTCTGGACAACACCAATAGCTGCAATATCGTTTTGCACCAAAATCGCGGTGCAACCCGTATCACTCCAACCCTTGGCCAGCCATTCGCTCATTTCTTTTTTGGCCCAGTTGAGATAGGGCTGTTTCATGTGATTAGGTGCTCCTCCTTTGTCAAAATTGGTGACGACCGGGGTGAGGCGCTGCCATTCCGGTTGAGGCACGACGGCTTTTTCCAGCAGCCCTTGGCGGTATCCGTTAATACGCTGCCGCACGATGGACGATGAATCTTCCATCAAACAAGCAATGCGCCGATGGCCCAGTTGCCACAAATAGTCGATGGCCAGCATTGCACCGCCAAAATCATCGGCAACGACGCTGGTCTGACCTTCGGCTTTATTAAAGAGCGAAACGCAGGGGAAGTGCGGGGGAAGTTGATCGATGATTTGCTGGGCATTCTCGATTTTACAGATCAGAACTCCATCGACTTTCTCAGCGATATTTTCAATCAGCGCATACTCCGGCCCCGTGTACATCCAATGTTGGCTGTGAGCGTCTAATACCTGGAGCACGCCGTGCAGGATATGCGGGTAAAAAGCATTGTATTCCTGACGCCGCAAACC
>DAITOV010000408.1:0-4307 GCA_036833945.1 Abditibacteriia bacterium | reverse complement strand
ATTGTCTTCCAGCGTGGCAAAGACAACCCTGATTGCCTGGTTTGATAAATCTAATTTCGAGGAACACTCAAAAGCGAGCGTCAGAGCATCCCCGAACTGAATCCGTTCGGGTGCAATATCAATTATTGCATTATAAATTTCAGAATGCGCATAATCGCTGTCGGTATCGGTGGGCCGGTTAGACGCTTCTTCGTTATAGCTGGCGGCAGCCTCATCGAACTTCCCCATACAATGAACCATCCCACCCTGAAGGTGAATGCCATGCGTGCAGATCCGGCGTAAATGTTCGATTTGATGACTAACGAAAACCACGGCGGTTTCTTCCCTGATCCGCGCAATGCGGTCGTAACACTTCATGCGAAACCGAAAGTCGCCCACCGCCAAAACTTCATCGAGAATGAGAACGTCGGGATGAATGCTGCTGGCTACTGAAAACCCAAGACGAACCGCCATTCCCGAACTGTAGCTTTGCAACGGGCTATCGATAAAATCGCCGATATCGGCGAAGTCGATGATCTCATCGATTTTATCGTCAATCTCCCGCTTGCTTAGCCCCAGAACAGAGCCGTTGACATAGATGTTCTCGCGCCCTGTGAGAATGGGATTGAATCCTGCACCCAGCGCAATCAAGGCTCCTATCCGTCCGCGTATCTCAATCCGCCCCCCGTCCGGCTTAATAAGGCCGTTAATCATCTTCAACAGCGTTGTCTTACCGGCACCATTGAGACCCATGAGACCGATGCAATCGCCGCGACGGAGTTCGAAAGAAACATCGTTGACTGCCCAGAACTCACCCTCGCGAAGTTGGCCGTGGCGGCTATTGCCCAAGACTTCTCCGGCCATGTCCTGCATCCCATACCAGAGTGATCGCTTCAGGCTGCGACAGAATTTCTTCTTTACGCCCTCTACGCGAATTAAAACATCGTCAGTCATAATCGATTGCCTTTACCCGCCCATCCGCTCAATCAATATCGGGAGACTGAGCCGGTACAATACCCAGGCAACCAGCAATGCCACGAGAGCCACTACAGACACCACAAAAAAGCTATTTAACGAGGTCACGGGCTGGCCGGTTATCCAGTCGCGGCTCGTCTGCAAGAGAGGCGTCACCGGATTCCAGTTGGCAAGCAACGCCCCCCTGCCCGTATTCGGTACCGGGTACACCACAGGGGTCAAAAGCATCCAGAATCCGGCCACCATAAGCACCCCACGGCCAATATCCCCGTAAAGCAAGCCGACAGGAGTAATCAACATTCCTATCGACAAGCCCAGCAGAATGAGCGCCACGACGCCCAGGGGTGCCAGCAATAACGTGCCCGATAACGGAACCTGATAGTAAATAAAAACTGGAATAAACAAGGCCAGCCGGATCAGGGCATTGAATATCACCTCGCCGATGCCGCTCAAAATCAGCGCCTCACGAGGGAAGTTAATCTTAGTGAGCATCGGCCTTGCGGCTTGCACCACTTTAAGTGGACTGTTGAGTGCATCCACGAATGTTTGCCAGAGAAGGGTGCCTATCATGACAAAGGCCGGATAGGCGATAGCTGTAGTCCCTACCTGCACAACACCTTGCGAGTTCAGGTAAGTAAAAGTCAGTGTTGTGACCAGCGCCGGGAGAAAAGCCCACACATACCCGAGCAGCGATTGCCGGTATAACGCGCTGATATCACGCACAAAAAGCCGCCAGGCCAATTCGCGCGAAGCCAGGATATCCGAAATGATTGCGCGAATTAACTTCCCCGGATGACGCAAAGGAGACTCGGGGGTATAGACGGTAACGGGAAGATTCATTTGTTTAGATACAGGCATGATACGTTTTATTAAGAGAATCAGTGGCCTTGAACTGTCGCCGTATAAATTTCACGAAATACATCGTCCAGGTTCTTGGTAATTTCCCAACCCGGATAATGCGCCTTCATCTTGGAAAGGTTGCTGATGTAACAGATGTGGTCGCCAGCCCGGTTTTGATGCAGGTATTCATAGTTCATTTTCTTGCCGCTCAACTCTGCAGCACGCTCGAACGCTTCGAGAATGGAAACACTATTGGCCCGCCCACCTCCGATATTATAGACCTCGCCGCAGCGCGGGTTTTCATAAAACGCATGGATGAAACGCGCCACGTCGAAAGAGTGGATATTATCGCGAACCTGTTTGCCCTGGTAGCCAAAAACCTTGTAGAGCTTGCCTTCGATATTACACTTCACCAGATAGCTCAAAAAGCCGTGCAACTCGACGCCGCTATGATTGGGGCCGGTCAGGCAACCGCCACGCAGGCAGCAGGTTTGCATCCCGAAATAGCGGCCATACTCCTGCACCATAATGTCGCCAGCCACCTTTGAGGCTCCAAAGAGACTGTGCTTGCTTTGGTCGATAGGAAACTCTTCGGTGATACCGTCCACGAATGCCGCATCGTCATACTCCCAACGGGTGGACAATTCTTTCAAGGCAATCGCGTTGGGCCGGTCGCCATAAACCTTGTTCGTGCTCATATGAACAAACACAACCTCGGGGACATGACGCCGCGCTGCTTCAAGCAGGTTCAAGGTGCCCACCGCATTCACATCGAAATCATCGAAGGGCCGTGATGCTGCAAGGTCGTGGCTGGGTTGCGCGGCTGTATGCACAAGCAAGGCGGGTTTCAAACTTTCCAATATCTTATCCACCGCCAGGCGATCGCGGATATCCAGTTCATGATGCCGGAAATTCCCGTGCGCCGTCAGGAGGCGTTGCTGATTCCAGCGCGTATCTCCACCCGCACCAAAAAAGTCGGCCCGCATGTTATTATCCACACCGTGGACTTCCCAACCGAGTTTGCAGAAATAATCCACAACTTCAGATCCGATTAGGCCGGACGAACCTGTGATCAAAATTGTCTTAGCTTGGCTCATTTTGCACATTCGGTGATTCATTTTAACTGAAACTGAGTGGCAATTAGGCACAGTTACGGTCAAAGGTAATTCGTAGCTACTTTCCTAGGCTGCGTTGCAAGAAGCCCGCTAACCCGGTTTTGCGCGGCGCGGCAATCGGTGCGGGTGTCGCCAGCGCTTCTCCATCCAGAATCGCGCGCGGATTCTCCACCAGTATTTGCTGCGCCGCTGCTTCCCCCACAACTGCAATAATTTCCGTTTCAACTTCAAGGGGCCAGATATGACGCGCCGCATGGGCGTCCGAAGCGACAATCGCTACCAGACCTGCCTCAAGCAGTTGGCGGCAGCAGGTTCTGATCTGACGTTGCGAACTGATGAGGCTACGCGCTGTGATCTGCAACAAAATGCCACGGCTTACCATCTCGCGGAGAAAATCAAGATCCTTTTGCGCATCGGCCAGGCGTTCGGGGTGGGCGATAATCGGCGTGATATTTTGCAGTGAAAGTTCGAACAGAAGCTGATCAGCCCACTCCGGCCAAAAGTGGAATGGCGATTCGACCAGCACATAGCGCCGCTTAGTGCCAAAAGCCAGCCAAGGTTCGGCCATAACACGCTCCACGAAATCGACGGGCGATAAAGTCAATTCCGCGCCCGGCACCAACTCGATTTGAATTCCGGCTTCAGCGATCTGCTCCTGCAAAAGCCCGATAGCCGCCGCAATATTTTGCGACGGCCATTCGGGACGCGAACCAAAAGCACGACCAACATGCGGAGTAACCAGAATGCGTTTGATGCCGGTGTCGGCCGCTTTGCGGGCCAGAGACAACGATTCTTCCACCGAACGCGGGCCGTCATCCCAGTTCGGTAGGATATGACAGTGGATGTCTACTTCGGGAATACGCTCGGTTATTAACACGAATACTTTAAAAAGGGATAACGCAATCGGGACAGAATTCACGCGATCGCGATATGAAAACGGCTCATCCTACCCGCTATTGGTTTCGACCGTGGTGTCGGCAGGTGTCTTTTCCTCATCGTTGCGCGATTCGCTCTCACCCGACGAACCGGTGCCAGTTACAGCACCGCCCGTTGTGCCACCGCCAGTTGCACCGGCACCAGCTCCAGCAACACCGGTATCCCCCAGGCCAAACAACCAATAACCCAAAAACAGGCCCAGGGTAGTAGCCACCGCCACTTCCTCGATACTATCGTCGTTGTAACCGTTTGAGGCATGGGCAGTCAAGGTTGCCGAAGGCATCACGACCAGGGCAAAGATCGCCGCTGCCGCCACCAAGACTACCGGACGCACCAGCCGAGGCGTCACGGCGTATGCCGGTGCTTGCGCAGCACTGCGTGAGCGCGGACGCATACACCCTACCCCCGCGCCCAGCATCAACCAGAGGAACATCGAAACCTGGCCATATTGCCATGAAGGGC
>DAITOV010000407.1:0-4310 GCA_036833945.1 Abditibacteriia bacterium | reverse complement strand
GGCGCTGTTTGTAATTTCAAGCCTGATAAATTGTCAACCTGGTATTTATAGTTAGGAAGCAGGAAAATACCGTAACGTAGCTCCTCCCCCTCAGGGGGAGGTTGGATGGGGGAGTCGGAGCTTAATGCTGAGCTATGAACTATAAATCAACAACGTCAAACTCCTACGGTTCATCATTTATAATTCTGTATTCGTTGTTATAACTCCCGACCTCCCTCCCCTAACCCCTCCCTGGGGGAGGGGAATTTTACTTTTTGCGCTGTTCGCCGGACGCACTTAATATCAGTGGCTGGTAGGCCCAGATATTGTGAAACCAACTCACCCACGGCATCTGCGCCATGGGGGTGGTCGCAACGTTCATATCCGGGTTATTGCGCTCTACGCGGCAGAGCAGGGCATAGAGTTGGTCGCCGATTTTTGGGTTCTGCGGAAAGTTGGGAAGCTCTTTAAAAGGGACGGCGATCTCGACGGTATAGCCTTCGTCGCGGTCATCGTGTTTGTCTAATGTGCCGCGCAGGTCTATGGCGAACTGAAGACCGTTCATACTCTTTTCGACTTGCATTTCACTGCCCCAGCGATCGGTGTATTTGTGGGCGAGACTATCGTAAATGCTACCTCCGGCGCTGATTTCGATTTCCCAGTAGTCGAGCAATTTGCGATCGGGCACGAGAAACAGCTCGACACAATCGGTTGTCCACACCTCGCCGTCACGCTTCATTGGTGGTGCGATGATGTTGGTATCGGGAACTTCAAAAGCGGCGTAGAGATGGGTTTCATCCCATAGCAAGCGCACGGTGGCCGGGTTGCCCTCTATCTTTTCCCGTTGGTGATATTGAATCAGCATTGGCGTGGCTTTTTGCCAGTCGGCTTCTTGCAGTTTTCCATCCAGCGTAATGATATCCTGGCGTTTTGCCACGGCGTAGGGCCGTGGCGGGGCGAGAGTCTTTAGCTCTTCAAGCCTGGGCAGTATGCGCCGCATAAAGCGGCGGGCGCGGCTAAGCTCTATCTGCTCGACTTCGGTTTTTGAGTTGAGCGCATTGAGGTAAGCCTTGACGCGTTCTGGGTCTCGTTCGTTGATGAGTTCGCGGGCCAGGGAATCGGCAGCGAGCAGTTCGGCCACCAGGGCGGAGTAGCGGCTCGCCGTTGCGCGATCTTTGTCCGTTGGCATTTCGGCTGGCTGGGTGAAAGCGCACCGCGTGCTAAACAGCAATAATATGAAGACGGCTGACAGTGCCAGGAAGTGAAGACGGCGTAAAGACATGGGAAGCCGGTTGGTTTGAATGATAGAAGTTCTCCAGGCCAAGTGTTTTACGTGGAGTCGTTCGATTATACAAACAACCGCCTGGCCAAACTGTTATACAGAACGAGCGAACTATGTTTTATCTTGCCTTGAGTGTCGTTTGCAGTGTTATCGTTTCTATCCTGCTAAAGCTGGCACGCCGCTACGACGTGGAATTGCTCCCGGTGGTCGCCTTGTACTAAGTAGAAAATGCTTGCTTGACGCTGCTCTTCTTTCGTCCTGATATGGGCAGTGTGAAGATTGTAAACACACCCTGGCCGTTTTACCTGGCTTTAGCGGTTCTCCTGCCGGGCATTTTCGTAGCAGTGGGACAGGCGGTGCGCTATGCCGGTATCGTGCGCACTGATGTCGCCCAGCGCATGTCGCTGCTCATCTCGCTGACGGCGGCGTTCGTTTTATTTCGCGAAGCCATGAGTGCGCAGAAAGGCTTTGGCATTGCGTTGGGATTCGTCGCTATCTTCTGTTGTATCGGTTGGCAGAAAAAGAGCGAAACCAGCGAAGATCGTTTCTCGTGGCTTTATTTGCTTCTGGTATTCATCGGCTACGGTTTGATTGATATTTGCCTGAAGCAAATCTCGCAGGCGAAAACGGTGAACTTTGCGCAATCGCTGCTCATCATGTTCCTGGCGGCGGGCAGCGTGGCGTGGCTGGCCTGGGGGCGGGAGCTAATTGCAAAGCGCAGTCAATTCAACCTGCGCAACAGCGGCGGCGGTTTGCTGCTGGGGGCGTTCAACTTCGGCAATATTTTGTTCTATGTCCGCGGCCATCAGGCATTGCCGGAAAACCCGGCGTTGGTGTTTCTCTCCATGAATATCGGCGTCATTGTGCTGGGCACACTGGTTGGCGTGGCTTTATTTCGCGAGAAACTCAGCAAAATTAATATGCTGGGCATTGCCCTGGCAATGGTCGCGGTGTATATCCTATTTCGCGATCTGTTGGCGTAAGCGCGATTTAACCACGCGCCACGGCCCGGCTTTGAATGGCACCCAGCAAGTGTTCCAGATGCTGTTCGGGAGTGAGTTCGTCGAACGGCTTAAGTTCGCTAAAAGTATTGGAGCGGGCCAGCGCCTGGCCGTCGGTTTCCGAATAGGGGCCGCTCATTCCGGCAAGCCAGCCTTTATCGGCGGCCCAGTGGGGTGGCTCGGTGCGGAAGCGGAATAAATAATATTGGCCTTCGCCTTGTACCGGCAGCGTATGCATTAATTCGATCGCATCGGGCGCGGCAGCCAGTTCGTTGGGATGCATGAGCCAGGTTACCATGTCCGACTCGGCTACCTTTTCGAGAGTGTGATATTGCCAGGGGAAGAGCTTGCATTGCCCGGCTTCCAGAAGCTGGGCGTAAAGATAATTGCGGGTGATGGGGTTGCGGGCGCACTGCTCGATGAGGGCGGGAACTTCGGGCGAATTTTCGGCGATTGCCTTGAAAACCGGTTCCGTGAGGCCGGCAAGCTGGCGGTGGTGTTTCGCGGTGCCCATCAGTAGTTTGAGATAAAGCAACGCGAGTGTGACGATAACCAGGGCCACCAGGCCCAGAACCATCCAGAGCAAAGTCATCATTGGCTTCTCCCTTTAAGTCGATAAATGCTTATGAACTGGCGCTACCGTAGTATTTTAAGGCAAATTGGAAGAATTTATGCGAGAAAAAAATCAGCAGTGCCGCCAACCCTAATGCGGCCACAACGACAAGTGGTTCTCCTCGCCCTAACAAAGCCTGGGCGGGAAAGGTGGTGAGAAACGCTACCGGCAGCACTGAAATGAGAACCCATTGCAGTTTGCGGGGGTAGATTTGCACCGGAAACTTCGCCATCTGCATCATGGGGTCGAAGATCACGGCCAGTCCCTCCATCTTAATAGCCCAAATGGCGATGGTGACGCACATGAACCACAGCGAATAGGCCATCAGCGTTCCGCACAGCAGTAAAAGCAGCCAGAGAAAAGCTTGCAATAGGGTAGGGGTGTGTCCCACCTGATAGAGTCCTGCGCCCAGGAGTACAAAACCGACCAGCCCATTAAGGATGCCGTTGAGGTCGAGGTAGCGCATCGAAACGAAGAATTGCGGGTTAACCGGACGAATCAGCACCAGATCGAGTCCGCCATCGCGCACCATACCTGAAAAACGCCACATATTAGGGCCTAATATTCCGTAGCAGATGGCTTCCAGAATAATAAAGGTGCCATAGAGCACCCACATTTCACTCCGCGACCAACCGGCGACCGGGCCGACGCTGCCGAACACGACTTCGATGAACAATAGGGAAATGCCGCTCCATACCAGGTAGGAAAAAATGCCGACGAAAAACTGCGCGCGAAATTCCATCGCGCGTGAAAGAGAGTTGGCGGCAAAGGCCTGGTAGAGCTTGAGGTAGCGCACAATTTTTAGTTTACGATTTTTTCAGTTGCCACAAATCGTTACCGGCTGAGGTTGGAGTGAGAACGTCTCCCTGTTTTTGGAGGGTGGCAAGCAGCTCCGGAGAGGGACGGTAGAAGAGAACGGTAGTGCCTGTGGGCACTGGTGGTAAAGGCGTGGAGGCTTTGCCAGCAGCCTGTTTTTCCTTGAGGAGAAATAGCTGAACCTGCGGTTCCAGTCTGCGGCAGAGGGCGAGAAGGTTGGGGTTGGGTGCTAATACAAGCAGCGGTTTGGGCGATGAATTAATGAGATTCGCTACACGTGGCACATGATAGGATGCTGATTTATTCCACCAGGCATCGGCCTGGCTGCTGAGCAGGCAAGAGAAGAAACCGGCTCCCAACAGGACGGTGAAAAGTGCCATGCCGGAGCGTCGCCAGATGCGATTGGAGAGCGCGTTGGCAAGTAGCCAGGCGATAGCCAATTGGAAACCCAGGAAGCAGGGAATAAGAAAACGGGCGATGGTGGAACGGTAGCCATCAGTGAAGACATCGGGAATTGCTAAGGCCAGGAAAGGCACCAGGCTCAAAGTCAGGATAAACAGGGCTTCGCGATGCGTGGCGCGGCGAGCCACGATGAATAGTGCGCCCGCGATGAGAACGC
>DAITOV010000406.1:0-4312 GCA_036833945.1 Abditibacteriia bacterium | reverse complement strand
TAATTGCCGCACGTCTGCCGGAGAGAGTCGAGCCAGCCGAATGGTATTCTCTGGCTGATATCGCGCCGTTAGTGGGTATCCAGCCGCGCAGCCTAGCACGCCATGCCCGTGACCTCTGGCCTCAATGGGAAGGCCATTATCGATTAACGAAAGAACAGGCCGTCACGTTGATTCGGCGGGCGTGTTACGCAGGGCGCAAGCTGCCGCCCAGGAGTGATTAAATGATAGGGTAGAGCTGCACCACGCGGCCTACGAAGACGTGATAGCAAAAATTCCCAGTGGATCGGTTGATGCGATAATCTCCGATCCACCGTATGCGACCACAAATTTATCGTGGGACCAACCCGTTGACTGGGAATTCTTTTGGAGCGAGACGAAGCGTATTCTTTCGCCCACCGGCATCGTGGTTTTATTCAGTGCCCAGCAATTCACAACCGACCTCATTCTGTCGAACAGGAGGTGGTTTCGTTATGAGCTGATCTGGGAGAAATCGAACGCGACGGGATTCTTGAACGCCAACCGCCGCCCCTTGACTTGCCACGAAAACATATTGATTTTCGCGCCCCGCCTGCACTCGGCCCCCTACAATCCGCAGAAGGTTGCCGGGAAGCCATACAAGGCTGGAAAGCAAAGCCCAGGGCCTGGTCATTACCGGGCGATGGTCAAGACTTCGAGAGATAACCCGTCAGGGCTTCGTTACCCGCGCAGCGTGCTCTATTTCGCCAGCGACAAGCGCAAGGGCAATCACCCTACGCAAAAACCGCTGTCGCTCATGGAATGGCTCGCGTTGACTTACACCAATCGTAGCCAGGTGGTGATCGATCCATCCATGGGCAGTGGCACGACTGGACTTGCCTGTGCAAAAAATGGGCGGCGGTTTATTGGTGTTGAGCGGGAAGAGGAGTATTTTGAGATGGCGAAAGAGCGGTTGAATGTTTTGTGATGTTTCGCGCGAAACAAAACCCCGCCTTCGCTGCTGAAGGCGGGGGCAGCCAATGGGAATATCAAAACGCCATCTCCAACTCATCGCTTCCTCCACTTCCATGGTGGAATAGGCGATTTATTGGCCCATAGCCCGGCGCGTCGCGATCGCGCGTTCTGCTCAGCCTGGTGCAGGCTATCTTCACGTGGTGCATATCCTTGATACCACCAGGCAAGCCCTGCCCCACCATTTCTCTATTCGCACACGTTGATCCTGCGAACACCCAGGCCACCAATCGCCCGTACTGGTCTTTGTCTTTCGGGACAAGGCGAACGCTCTTGCCAAATACAAGATCGGAGAGCCTTTTCTTCGATGCGTGTCCGAAGGGCTGGGAATTCTCGGGCGCGTCGATGCCATACAAACGCACTCACACTTGATGCCGCTCCTGGTACAGCACGGTGATGGTGTCTCCATCAGCCACACCGACGACCCTTGCCGTAAATCCCGAGGGTTTCTGTTTGGCATGAGCCACGAATGGTACTAGTAGGAGCAGGGCGAAGCGGGAGCATGTCTTCATGCCCCCAGTATGCTTATCCGTTACCGTGATTACAAATTAGGATGAAATAGAAAACCAGCCCAAGCAAGCGAGTGAAGAGCGGGCTGTTGAGGGATAGTTTACGGGACAGAGTTGTTTGTGTCACAATAGAAATGAAATGAAACATCAATCTGAGAGACTGAATATTTGGCTACTGCTCTTAGTGGCAGTTATTGCAGTTTTTCTATTTCAGAGAGACGCGCTTTTTGTACAGTTTGAGCACTACCACGATTCCCCTGACGTTATTGGGATTCGATCGGGGTACGAATACGCAAAAATTCACGGCACATCTCACTGGTGGACAGGGACGTGGATTAATCAGTTTTATAACTATTATCGTCCTGTATCTTCCTATCTGCATTATACACAGATGGTCGTTTTTGATAACTACGGCATGCTGCCTATCACAGTCGCTACGATGCTCATCTATGCATTGCTCGCGGCTGCGGCTGGCCTAATAGCCTACCTGCTATCATCGAGAACGTTAATCTCTTACCTCACAACCGTTTTTGTCGGCGGCTGGTGGCTTGACGGTCGATTTGACTGGTTGTCGTATTATCCGTATTTAGACAATATAGCGGCAGTCCTTTTTCAGTTACTAACAATTGTTTGCTTCCTCCTGTTTGTCAAACATGAGCAGAAATGGTGGGTATTACCGGCTTGGGGATTTCTGATTATTTCTGGTTTGTGTAAGGAAATTGGGTGGGCTACACCCGCTCTCCTTTTAGTTATTTCCAGCATGAGTGACAGCAAGGGTGAATTAAGGCGGGCTGGTATCACTCATGCCGTATTAATGGGAATGGCGTCAGCGGCCATACTCTTATATGGGCGATCTCAAGTAGGAGCACTATCCATCCCGCCTGGGCATGTAATCCCGTTTTTGACGACGTTCCTCACCCCGGTGTGGTTAATAATTTTGGCTGCTGTAACCGTAAGCTCCGTTGTCTTTTACGTAAAATTTCGCCATCCCACACCCGCCAAAATCTTGATTTGCATCCTTATTTTGATGCTGCCTTCGGCTGTCATCAATGTGGATGCTTTAGGTCCACGATTCATTTTCCTCTTACCATTTGCAGGCGTGCTCGTTTCGACTTGCATGGTTATGGGGGCGGAATTGTTTTTATCTTCGAAGGTCAGGGAACCGGAGCCGACATAGACGAATTCATATAGACAGCCAGACGGTTGACGGCCTCAGCCAAGGTTGTCGGCGGCCGTCTCAGTCAGATGGGTTGGCAGCAGAGTACGCACCAATCGGAGTAGTTTTTTCCGGATGCTTTAGACCACTATCGAATATCGTAAAGCTCTTCGATGTATCCCCGGCGCAACCATGACGGCGTGCGAGACCGGAGTTCATATCCACCCACAGCCGCTACCTCATCACGCACCAGTACCTGCGGCTGTGTTGGGTTAATGGCCTCATGATTGTAACTATAGAAGCGTTTGCAACTCTTCTTGCTCCAACGGAGGTAATCATGCACTGCTCCCTCGGGAATTTCCGGCATACTGTTTTCATTCACCAACAAGTTGAACGGTTCGTCAAGCAAATCATTGCACGGCAACACTGCAATTGACTTTCGACTCTCTCCGTAAAACGACACAACCTCCACCCCCAACGCTTTGGATAAGAAATAACCCTGCACAACGTTGATTTGAGGTAGATCATGAATCACATATTTAGTCAACGTTGGATTTAGGAGGTTTATCCAGTACGCAGTTCCGCCATACCCTGCGCCGACTTCGACGATAGAATTACCGTCGCCCAAAGAACCTAATACCCGACTGGCAACATAGAGATGCTCCGCCTGTTCATTTTTCACCAGACGCCCACCTACATCAATCCCGAAAGCAGAGCCAACCTCCAGAAAAGAAAATCTCACGCCGGTTTTTTGTTCGATACCATCGACAATATTTTTTAAAGAAATGCCTGAGGCAAAAACCCCTTGGTTTGGATATTTTCCCAGGTAACCTGATGCCTTACATTAAAACCTTTGCGAAAATCAATACCCTTATGATCGGCTCTCAAAAATTCTCCGGGATCTGCTCTGAACCATAGAATAATAATGATGATAAGAGGTGGGATACCGATGAAAAAACCGTTCCCTCTTGCGTTGGCCGGGATGAGCAAATCGGTTGCGCAAGAAAATAACAGAATTGAAAAAACAATGAGTGCCGGTACGCCAAAGAGGAGAGCAAGTGCTTTGAGATGTGGAAAGGGGAGTTGATATTCGAAGATATCCGGCAAGACGGAAAGAATGATCGATGCGGGTGTTTCCTCTTTTTTCCGAAGCCAGAATTTTATGCTTTACTCATTCCAGAATAATATTTTTAAATCCTCTTCGCCATTCGCAGATACTGGCGCGGGGTCAACCCCGTGCGGGCTTTAAAAGCACGGGCGAAATGAGAAGGATCTTCAAAACCGCAGCTATGGCCAATGTCGGCAATCGATATTTCCTCATGCCGCAGCATTTGTCGTGCTAACTGCAGGCGGGCGGTAAATTGAAGCTCTAAAGGAGAGGTATGATATACGAGGCGAACCATACGGCGCAGGTGGTCGGCACTCCAGCCAATTTTCTCGGCGACCTCTTCCACACTGAGCGGATTATCGAGCTGAGACTCCAACAGGACGCGCGCTTTTTCCACGCGTCGCACGGCATGAGCGCCAATGGGGGTGTTATCGCTTTCGCCTTCAAGCGATTGCACCACGCGTCCAGTTGGAGTAGGAACGCCGCCAATAAGGCCCCGGCCGCCTCGCGTGAATTTTCATCGTAGCGCGAATACTCGGTGATAATACTTTC
>DAITOV010000405.1:1783-4312 GCA_036833945.1 Abditibacteriia bacterium | reverse complement strand
CTAAGCCTACCGCTCTACCAGACACCGTTTTTGAAACTTCAGTTCACGGCGGCTGGCACGAAGACGAGCATGGCGCGGCGTTGCATCGCTGCCCCACCCGTTTCGCTTCGTTCGCCTGGCGCAGCTATGGCCGCACGCAGGGGCTTTGTCTGCCACCCGATAAGGGGCATCTGGCCGAATGGCAGCAGAATTTAACCAGTATCGTTCGCTTCCTGGGCGATAACGGCAACGATACCAATGGTAGTAATGACGCTACCCAGCGCAAAGTGCTGCATCACACGGTAGAAAGTTTTAAAGGCGGCTTTCTCACCTGGGGCGAAATTGCCGAGGGGATGAACCTCAAAGTTGCCGAAGGCTGGCTGGGCAGTGATACCGCGCGCCACCACATCGCCTTCGCGGCCCTGCCCGATGGTCACACCGTGGTGGGCATCGAGTTCATCCGCAACGCCGACAAGCTGTCTTACCTCACGGAACTGAAGGGATTGCATCTGGCCTTTGCTAACGATTTTTACAACGGCAGCCAACGACTACTCAGATGTGCCAACGGCGAGCAGCTTCTCACCTCACCTGTTCCAACGGATGAAGCCATCTCACTGGGCGGCAACTGGGCCAACATCGAAAATAGCATCGGCATTGTGGGGATTTATGGTGCTGCCGAACTTACGCTGCACCGCAGCGCCCGGCGGCGCGGTGGAAAGTTTCACTCACTCGCCACCGAAGAGGTTTGCTATCCCAGCGAACTGGAGACCCGCATCTTGATGCCGGGACAAACCATTCTCGATATCGGCTGGGTGGCACTTTCAAGTGTAAATGCGACTCAAACCGCACAGATTGCAGCAGTTGCCCTCTCCTTCTCACAAGATCAAGTGCGCGCTTTACGCGTGCCGGGACAAGATGGGAAAACCTATGTCGTGGTCTTCAATTTCGGGCAAGAGAACTTTGATGCCGCCACACTCGATTGGGGTTTTCCTGCCAATTCGGTAGTGGCCGCTCAAAAAGCTCAAATTTTTGTGCTCTCTTAACCTTTCCGCGTGCGCCAGGCTTCGTTATAATGGAGTTGCTCGCGCGTTACAGCGAGTGGCCGGGTCGTTAGCTCAGTTGGTAGAGCAGGGGACTCTTAATCCCAAGGTCGCAGGTTCGACCCCTGCACGACCCATTTAATTTGGTTTAATAACTAAGCAAAGCATCACTCGATTGAGTGGTGTTTTTTTGTTTTGTGGTTCATCCACATACATCCTAATACCAATCCTGAAAAGTAACGTCCTACAGTCGAGTAATGGGAAACAGAATTCAGGAAACAGGAAACTTACTCTTGAGATAAGCAGTTTGCTTTTACCTTGAACAAAAAGCTGTGTTCTGGATCCCCGCGTGCGCGAGGATGACGGGCGTAGGATGCTTACGGTAGACAGCAAAGTCTGGTTGCCTTCCTGTATTCTGTCTACCGTCTACCTGCTGTACAGGAAGATAATATCTGGAATTGGTATAAGAAGCTTTGGCTCTTCCGGCTTGCTTACGCGCGCGGTTCTTCATTCGTGCTCCTCTTTTATAAATGCGAAGAGCGGAGACACTTATTTTAGGGACGAATAACTCCCAGCTTCCAACTTCATTTCATACAATCTGAAAATTTTTTAAATTAAAGGTTTAAAAGCTAACACAGAGGGGTATAATACAGAGAGTTCCCGCAGAGTTCTCCTTTCGAAATAGACATGACCACCGAAATATTACAGACCAGGCCGCGGCTACGCTATGCGTATGACGAGTTAACAAATTTAGTGGAAAAGCTCGGCCCAAACGCGCAACTACCCACCATGGTACAACTGCGCGAAGACTTGGGCGTGAGCATGAAGACTCTGCATGCAGCTTTACGTGAGTTGGAAAGACAAGAGGTTTTGCGTAGCGTGCATGGCGTTGGTATTTACGTTCAACCACCGAAGAAACACGTTCTCACCGGCAATATCGGTATTATCGGTAACAGAGACTTTAAAACTCTACCGGAGAGTTCACGTGTGAGCGTGCAGCACGATTCGCGCCGCTCCCCCTTCTATGCCTATATTCTCGATGGCATACAAAACGCGGCGCAGGAGCATCAACGTCGTTTAATATTGTCAGGAACGGATCGTGATTGGGGTAAAGATTCCCTGGACATGGTGGATGGCCTGATACTGAGCGACCATAGTGATGAAACCAATCAAAAGATCAGGCGCGCGGCTCCGGCGGGAATGCCTTGCGTTTCGATATTCACTTTCAGCGAGGGCATGGACTGTGTGCTGAGCGATGACTACGGTGGGGCAAAGCTCGCGGTCGCGCATTTACTGGAACTGGGCCATCGCCGCATCGCTTGCTTGATGGCAAAAAACCTCATTACGCTTCGAGGAAGATTCGCTGGTTATCGTGATGCTTTACAAGAAGCAAATATTACAGCCGAACCGGAATGGATGCGACTGGTGGAGATTCTTCCACCTCACGGATCGGCAAACCAGGACTGGGCCTACGAACAGATGGAAGCCTGGCTGCGCGAGGGCTGGGAGA
>DAITOV010000405.1:0-1773 GCA_036833945.1 Abditibacteriia bacterium | reverse complement strand
AGAAAACGGGCTGCACTGCCCTGCTGGTTCAAAACGACCAGACCGCTATCGGGGCGATGCGCTTATTGCAGCAAAAGGGCATTCAAATTCCCGCTCAAGTGAGCGTGGTCGGCTTTGACGGCACTGAAATCTGCGACTATGCCTCACCCCGCCTCGCCTCGATACAGTTGCCCCTCGAACAAATGGGCCGCGAAGCCGTGAACTTATTGGTGGCCCAAATCGAGCAGGAGCACAGCACGCCGCAAACGGTTATCGTGCCGACTCAATGGCGCCCGGGCGATTCGGTGGCACCGCCCGCCAAAACTTAACCCGCTGGAAAACTCCAGCACTCAAGAGATGCTTCTAATACGAAAAAGGCACGGCTAAGCTCCGTGCCAAAGGAGAAATTCATGTCGAGTCGAGATCAGAAACGGACAGGCTTTACACTCATCGAGCTATTAGTCGTAATTGCGATCATATCTATCCTGGCAGCGATTCTATTTCCGGTATTTGCCAGAGCCAGGGAGAAGGCACGCCAGGCCTCTTGCCAGTCGAACCTCAAGCAGTTGGGCATTGTCGTTGCCATGTATCTTCAGGATTACGACGGTCATTATCCTTTCGCCAACATGAATTACACCGACTCGGCGGGAGTGAGCATGTGGTGGGCGAACCTCTATGATCCCTACGCTAAAAACAAACAGGTCTGGATTTGCCCGACAGCAGGCCGGTTTACTTCATCATCGACCGTAACCACCTACGGAATTAATGCTTTCGGTGGGAATTTTACACGTGCCCAGACTGCGCCCTATCACGCAGGTGGGTTTGGCTATCGCTCGACCCTACCATGTACTCCTAATGGTAATGTTTTGAATGAAGCGGCGGTTCTGAATCCTTCGCAAAAAATCTATGCGGGCGACCCGGCCAGTAACGGGAACACGGATTACAACGGGCGCTCGTTGGTTGGTTATAGCACTGCTGCCTACATTCCCGTTCTCCACGGCGGGCAAGTCGGGCCGTTCTACGACTCCAATGTCAGCGTAACGCCCAAAAGCGATGAAGGCGGCGGAAATTATCTCTTCGCCGATGGCCATGTCAAATGGCTCGCCGCCAGAACATTAATCCCCACGACAGCAAACAATCGCCGCAAATATTTCGATGTGGATTACGAGTAGGCCCCAGCTTAACCACATTTTTGAAGAACTTAAAAAAGGAATTCGTTTTATGCAAAGATCGTCTCGTAAAGCACAAGTGCTGCTCGCATCATTGAGCGGCTGCGCACTGTTATTTTCGTCAGCACCTAACACCGTTGCTCAAGCACAAACACCCAATATTGCCCTGGGCAAACCCGTCACTTTTAGCGCTAAGCCGAGCTATATACTGGCAAGTGATCCCGACGATAAAATCCAACTCACCGACGGCAAATACAGCAGCGAAGGCAAGCTGCAGGAAGTTGAAAACACCAACGCCCTCTGGGTGCAAAAAGGAACGGTCGGCTGGCAAGATGTCATGCCGGTGAAAATCACCATCGACCTAGGTGCCGTGCAGCCGATCTCGGGAATATCCTATAGCACGGCTGCAGGCCGCTCCAATGTAAGCTGGCCGACAGCCTTATATATTGCGGTGAGCGACGACAACGAGACGTGGCATGCAGTGGGCGATTTAGTTTCGCTTTCCCGTAAAAACGGCGCGCCGCCTCTCGAAGGATATGCAAATTTTCGTTATCTTACACGCGATTTAAAAACGCGCGGGCGCTATATCTCGGTGATTTCTGCCAGTGTTCCCTTCACTTTCGTC
>DAITOV010000404.1:0-4317 GCA_036833945.1 Abditibacteriia bacterium | reverse complement strand
GAGGCCGATTTTCGGCGCAGCGATACCCGCGTTACGTGCGGCTTCATCCACCGCTTTGCGCACGGCGCGCAACACATCGGTGCCGATATCGCTGCGGAAATCTTCCCAGGTTTTGCCCGAAGCTTTCCATGCCGCTATCATGCGCTCATCTTTTTGCGATTCATCGACCGATTCATACCACCACTCGATATCGAGATAAAACTCGTCGGGACGCGTCACTTCCACTTGCATTTTGATGCGGCTGATTTCGTTTTGAAAGTATCGTCCTCGATAGAGGGGGTGGACATACTTGCCGACTTTGCCATCCACCACGTTAAAGATTTCACGCTGCTCTTGCTCAGGAATTTTTCCGGCTTTCAACGCTTCATCTAACGTCTTGCCCAGAATATGAAACGGTGAATCGTTGGCGGCGATGCGAAAGTTTTTCTTTCTCGATTCGTCCAGCAGTTGGAGTGCATTACTCGACCCTGATTTTACTTTTTCCAGAAGAACATTATATTGACCTTCATCAGCAGCCAATCCTACGCTATAGCCAGCTTCCAACGCCATCTTCTTATCCGGCGTCTGATACCAACGCGGAAAAGCCGATACGTAATCGAAGCCTAACTTGCGAAACTCTTGCAGGAAGCCAGGCCAGGTAAGGGCGTTGCCTTCATTCATCCAGGTCAGGCTCACATCCAGCACGCCCCGCGTATCGACTTCGGGAAGCACCACCGTACGGAGCGGCGTTTCCACCACATGGGAATTTTCCCCGGCGACTCGCGCCGTCACCCGGAAGCGCGCATCGGCGGGGACTTTCGTTTTGTCCTTCACCTGGAAGAAGTAAGGGCCGTAGCGCCCGGTGCCTCGTTTCAGGAGATCGACACGATAGCGCCGCTCGCCCGGCTTGGACGCAGCCTGCGATTCAAAATTCAATCCCGCCGCCCCTACCAATTCAACACCTGCAGGGACATCGACCAGCATATCGATTTTCCCGGTGACTTTTCCGTCCCGGTTATCCTGGACGACGAAGTAGCAAGGAGTGACGACGTTTTCTATCACAACCTGCGGCTCTTTGCGCGGAAACACCGCGACGCCTTCGGCATAGAAGCGCGCCACCGGATATTGCGTGAGCGGCGTTACAGCATCGGGTGTCCAGTTGCGCTGAATCGAAATTTCATCCGCATAGATACCCGCTTCACGCGTCATGCGAATCACGACGTAGCGCGCTTTGACGTTGGTATCGAAACTGAACGGATGCATGTAGGCTTTTTTCGGCTCCGGCAGATAAAAGGTGGTTTTAAAATCCGAAAGCTCACTCTCGGCAGGTTGCAATTTTTGCAACTCACTTAAACGATAAAACGTTTCCTTATCGTTACTCACCAGAATCTCAAAGCCCTTGGGAAATACCAGACTGCCCTGCTCGCGCCCGCCTAAAACCCGAATCGCCACCCGTCCGATTTCTTCTTCGCGCTCCAAATCGACCAACACGCTCACGGTTTCGCCCGGTGTCAGATACCAACCTACGGCATCTTTTTGAAACCAGATACGGTCGTTGTTTTTGCTGGCGAGTTTGCCGTCGGTTAAATCGAGATTGTCTTTTTGATCCAGCGTGAGGTGATAATCGGGGCGAGGCAGAAACTGCACCTGTCTGCCCGCCGCGAGTTCCTGGCCCACTAATATTTTTGCCCAGGCCTCCCTGCCTTGCGCGACTGTGGGAACGCCTTGCGGTTGTGCGCCGATTTCATTGGGATCAGGCTCGGCGTGGGCTACGCTTTGTAAAAAGAAAGAAGCAGCCAATAGAATAGTGTAAGCAATAGGGGCAAAACAGCAATGCGACATATAAGCTTTACGTAGCATTAATATCTCCAATAATCAGCAGTTTTTTATTTCAATCGTTCTCGGCAATCGTCCACGCACCTCGGGGACTTTTCAAGGTGCCGCTGCCAACCGTCGCTTCGGGGCGCGACCATTTCACGTGCCCATCCACATAGAGGTAATTCCATCCTTCCAAATGAAGGGGAGTTCTGGCTTCATAATCCTGGCTTCTAAAGGCTGGCCAACTGGGGCCGTAGCAATAGACGTGAGCGGTATCACCCAGGTTATTCCCGCTCGCGGTAGCGCCGGAAAACATATGCTCCACCAACAGTAAGGTGCGTGTAGGAGCGGGGATTTGCGCCTCAAGCCATCCCACGTAACGTACCGGCGCCGTCGAAATGTAAGTTCCCGATAAGCCGGAGCTTCCATCGCCGCCCGGCATCGGCATGGCGTAGCTGCGCGGCGTGCGGCCACTGTTGCGTACAAAATAATCGCTGGGACATTTGAAAACAGACGAGGGCGCGCCCAACCTCACAATAGTGCCAACATATGGCTCGATGAGGACGTCCCACGACCGAACACCGTCATGCGCCGGGACATAGCGGCTGTCGTAATCTTGCAAATACTGGGCGAACGCCAGTCCAAGGCTCTTGAGGTTGCTCTGGCACGAAGCACGGCGCGCATTCTCGCGGGCACGAGCAAAAACCGGAAACAGTATCGAAGCCAGCAAAGATATAATTGCTATAACAACAAGCAACTCAATAAGGGTAAACCCACCTCGCCAACTGGAATGCCCCCTTTTGCAACCCGAATATTTCCGCATATCAATCGCCTCCTTTATTTTAATGATCGTGTCGATTCCCGCTGTAGTAGTTCCACTGGCAACACGACTTTGGGCCACTGGCTCAAGCCTTTTCCTGTCATGCTTTTATCCAACGCCTCAACGGCTTTGCTGCCTAATTCGCGGAGCGGAATTTTAACGGTGGTTAAAGCCGGCACCACCAGCTCGCTGAGCGCCGTGCCGTCGCAGCCGACGATACTCACATCGCCCGGCACCTGTAGTCCGGCAGCGCTGCAGGCGTTGATGACGCCAGCCGCCGTTTCATCGTTTTGCGTTACCAACCCGGTGAAACCGGCCTGGTGCCACTGCGTTTCCAGCCAGCCTCGCATCACAGCATCAGCGCAGTGCCGGTAGCCCCGTTCGAGCCGTCCGCCCAGAAACCGCACCGCCTCCGGCTCGGCTTCAAGCCCGGCCTCTTGCATGGCTTCCTGGTATCCCGCCAGGCGGCGGCGCGAAATGGAATCGAAATCCGAAGAGAGCAAACAGGCAATACGCCGGTGCCCCTGCCCGATAAGGTGGCGCGTGGCCAGCTTCCCCACCTGAAAATCGTCGGCGACAACGCAGGTGAAGTCGGGGCTATGGTGGAAAAGCAAGACATGCGGCATTCCAGCAGGCACGCCTAAAGCCATCGCCTCATTTGGCTCACAGGAAAGAATGACCCCGCCCACTTCGCTGGAATGGAGCGGCTTGGCATCGTCGAGCCAGATCAGTTGCAAGTCGCGGCGCGACGCTTCTTCCCGCACACCGGCCAACACTTCCATCATGTAGAAATCGGTGGTCGCAGGAATGCGCATCCACAGCCCCAACGAACGCACGGCAACCGCTGGTGCAGGATGCGCCACGAAAGTGCCCCTTCCCTGCTCGCGCACGATGAGTCCTTCCTGCTCTAACAAGGCATAGGCTTTGTCAACCGTGCTCTGGCTAACCCCAAGCTGCGCCTGGATTTGCGCTACGGTGGGCAAACGTGCTTCGGGGGCTAATTCACCACTGGCAATTTGAGCGCGCATTTGTTCGGCTAATTGCAGATACTTGGGAATCTTTGATTGAGTCAGGATCGAAGCCATAGAATTTTTCCGTTATTCATGCGGTCTATCGCATGAATTTTATTAATTATACCCCCTGGCTGATGGTTTTAAACCTCTTTTTTATAAATTTATGTCGAGTTTTTGGCGCAATAGCTTGTAAATTAAGTTTTTACCTGCCTGTTTCCCTGAAGAACCACGCGCGTGAGTGGCAGGACGGGTCATTTTTACTTCTCCGGCATTTCTGGGGCCTGGTAAGAAGCTTTGGCCCTTCCGGCTTGCTTACGCGCGCGGTTCTTCATTCGTGGCTCCTCGTGTCGGCGTTTACCTAAAATGAAGATGTCGCGGTTATGCCCTCGCGGTGACAAGTCACCGCACTCCAAAAGTCACTGGACTATTCACCTTTGACTTCGCCTTCAGGAGCAAGCAAATCGGCTTGAGGATTGGCACACAGGCTGGCTTCGGGAAGCGAGATGCGCAGTTGCGTGCCCTGCGTGGCAGCGGCATCGAAGGCACGCCGTTCGTTTTTGTTGCCGCTGTAGGCTAAAGCGCCGCTACCCGAGCGAATAGCGACCTGCCCTCCATAACGACGTGCGATTTCCAGCACCCGGGTAAGGCCTCCACCATGTCCACCCACACCGAAGCGACTGGTTCCGG
>DAITOV010000403.1:0-4327 GCA_036833945.1 Abditibacteriia bacterium | reverse complement strand
TAAAGAAAAATTCCCGCACATTAAAAACTACCTGACATTGAGCTTTTACGGCTTTCCCAAAGATGTTGAAGCTGCCCTGCCCTATGTCGATGTCATCATGCCGCACCTCTCACAGCCCGATAAACTCACCCGCAACGCTCCGCCGACCTACAACCCGCAAAAAGCATTTACGGATGAAATTTATCCCATGTTGCGTGAAGCACGCGACAAGCGCGGGCTGGAAATTTGGAGCTACCACGTCGCTGCCGGTCGTAGCGACGATATCAAAGCTCCGTGGAGCCGTGGCTACTCACTACTGGCTGCGGTAACGGGCCACGTCGGAATGGGATACTGGTCGTATAACGTCTCCCGCGGTAGCACTTGGGACGACACCGATGGCGGCATCCTCGACTATAACTTCGTTTACGACGGCCTCGAAAAACATCCGCTCGCCCAGAAATATAACGTGACCGGCGAAAGGGTCGTCCCTTCCCTTCGCTGGGAAGCGGTGCGAGCCAGCATGCAGGACGCCGATTTGTATATGGAACTAACAAAGCAACCGTCAACGCCTAAAATTAAGGCCGCGATGGAAGCCGCTCAGAAAATAGCTGCTTATGGTGGGCATCTTAACGCCAACACCACTCCTGCCTTACTGGAAGAAGTTTCCCAGCAATTGCGTGAAGCCTACCAGAGTGCAAAGTAGCCATTCGCAAGTAGAACTCATGCGTCTGAAAGAAAGCCGGTGTAAAATAACTTTCGCATGAGTTACCCGCAGTCATAAATTCATCGACCTGCTGTTTGAACGCGGGGTGATTTCATGCCACAACTCTTAACAGGCATGTTGTCGCCTCGCGTTTTCTCATGGATTCCCAACTCCTCCCCCACATCCGCGTGCGCTTTGCCGGTGTGACCTGGCACCGCTGGGGGCCAGGGCATATCATCGACATTCCCGCCGCCGATGCACCGATTCAGCACGTGATCGACGCCGCACTGTGGGTCACGTTAAAGCCAGGGGTGGTTTTGGGAGAGCTCAGCCCCGATGGGAAAATCGGTCACCGTTGGGAGATTCCCGATGATACGGTGTTCCTCTGGCCAATGAACAGGCCGCGCCGCATCATGACGCCCGAAGGCGGAGAATGGCTCTCGATTCGCCTACGCGCCACGCTCTTCGACCGTATCAATATCTTCGATTGGTTCAACCCGCCGTGTGTCATTGAACTCGATACCCAGCAAAAGCAAACGCTTAAAGATAACCTCTGGCAACTGCTGCGGATTTGCCACGGCAATGATGTACCGGCTGTCGATCTGGGCAATATCGGTGAGTTGGCCCAGCAACTGACCGACGATTACGAAAAGCTCTCGCCTATCAACCACTGGATAGCCCAATCGCTGGGCCAGGCAGTATTCGGCCTTTGCTGGGCCACTTGCCTGACAACCGAACAGCTTGAAAAATCGCCGCGCGAAATTCCACAATGGCTCTCGACGGCTCTGGAGCATTTCGAGAAGGAATCTTCGCTCAAAGTGCATGAAGTGGCGCATAACGCCGGTTTTAGCGATGCGCAATTCCGCCGCCTTTTCCAACAATGGACGGGTGAGCCGCCTCAGCGTTATCTGCATCAGCAACGCATGGAACGCGCGCGCAATCTATTGGAGCAAACCGAGCTATCAGTGGGCGAAATCGCGCATATCGTAGGCTTTGCCAGTGTTTCGCATTTTACCCGGGTATTCAAAGCCGCTTATAATCTCACCCCGACACGGCATCGGCAGTCGATCTCGCGCACGATTGCGTAAAATAGCTCCCCTCCCTCAGGGAGGGGTTGGGGAGGGATTTCTGCCACAGAGCTTAAATCACTTCAGAAAAGGAGTTCTTTTACAAAATCCATGAAGAGCTTTATCGGTTCTGGTTTGATTCATGACTTAATAATATGCCTGAAATCCCCCACCCAACCTCCCCCTCAGGGGGAGGAGTTAAGCTGCTCAAAATCATACGCCACACTCACAAGTCCCATGTATTACACTCTTAAACAAGCAGTAAAACCACTAAAATATGAGCGAAAATCACTAAATAGCAAATCGTTAAAGTTCTACAATATACATAACTTTATTGTCGGGGGTTTTAGTCTCATGGTAATTCATCATTGTCGTGTTGGCCACAGAAGCGCATTCACCCTGATCGAACTTTTGGTCGTTATAGCTATTATAGCTATCCTCGCCGCCATCCTGTTCCCAGTATTCGCCCGTGCTCGCGAAAACGCGCGCCGCACCAGTTGCCTGAATAACATGAAGCAAATTGGCCTGGCGATGATGCAATATACGCAGGATTTCGATGAGAAATACCCCATTACCTCGGATATTTCGCTCACTAGCTTTGCCACCCGCACCTCGGGGTCAAGCCCGTTCCAGCTCATCTATCCCTACCTGAAAAACCGTCAGGTTTTCGTGTGCCCTTCGGCGCAGCCCGATACCGCCGCACCGCCTACGGCCAGCAACGCCACCTCCTATTTCCTCAACATGACCGTCATCAACTTTACCGGGCTTTCGATGGCGGCCATTAACGAACCGGCACGGCGCATCGTGGTGCAAGATTTCACGCTCTCGCGCAGCACCGCTTATTTCCGGCCCTACCTCAACACCGGCAACGGAAAATACGTCGCCTGGCTACGCACCGGTTACAGCGCCACCCACTTCGATGGCGGCAACCTGGCCTTTGCCGACGGCCACGCCAAATGGCGCAAAACCAGCAGCATCTGCGCGGCAGATTTCGGCCTCAACAACGTAACTTCCGCTCCGCTCTGTGGTGTAGAAACTGCAGGCGCCGCTGATTTAGATGCCAGCCTTTAAAAATTAGCCACAGATGGGAACGACAGAACTTAGATTTTAGAGCTTAGAACTTAGGGGGAGTGCGACTCCTTACCCCTCCAACCTTATCTGCGTTTTTCACTAAAACATGAGCGAAAATCGTTAATTGACCCTCTGACGGCTATCTATAATTCACTTCATCAAGTCGTAAAAATATTTCATTGAAGAGTTCGTTCCCAGCCTACTCATCACACCCCACACCCATGCAAGAACATCATCTTTCAGTCGATTTCTGTGTTGTCGGCGGCGGCATGGCCGGCACCACGGCTGCCCTGGCGGCGGCCCGCAACGGAGCGAAAGTCGCTCTGGTGCAAGACCGCTCCGTTTTGGGCGGTAACGCTTCCAGCGAAATCCGCATGCACGTCGTCGGTGCCAACACCACTCACACCGGCGCCCGCGAAGGCGGCATCGTCGAAGAGATTCGCCTCGACGACTCGGCCCGCAACCCGCAGCGTGCCTACCCGCTGTTCGACGTGTTGCTCTATGAAAAGGTGAAGACCGAGCCTAATATTACGTTGTTGTTAGATACCATCTGCGTGGGTGCCACCACCGAGGAAGTCGATGGCAAGACCGTGATTCGCACCGTGCGTGCCGAACGCCACCTTACCGAAGACGCCTTTACCATCTCCGCCAAATACTTCGCCGACTGCTCGGGCGATGGCCGCCTGGGCCTGGAAGCCGGGGCCGATTACCGCCACGGTCGCGAAGCCAAAACCGACTACGACGAAACCCTGGCCCAGGATGTGGCCGACAACAAAACCCTGGGTAGCACCATCCTGTTTTGCGCTCGCAAACACGAACAGCCGATGCCCTTCGTGCGCCCCGACTGGGTGCGCCAGCTCAAAAAGGAAGATTTGTATCGCCGCACCGTCATCGAATTCTGCCACGGTTTCTGGTGGGCGGAATGGGGCGGCCAGCTCGATACCATCAAGGATAACGACGACATCCGCCACGAGCTTTACCGCATCACGCTGGGCCTGTGGGACTACATCAAGAACTCCGGCGACTACCCCGAGGCCGACAACTGGGCGCTCGACTGGGTGGGTGCCCTACCCGGCAAGCGCGAATCGCGCCGCTTCCTCGGCCCGCACGTGTTGACCCAGCAAGACCTGCTCGAAGGCCGCATCTTCCCCGACCAGGTGGCCTATGGCGGCTGGCCGCTCGACATTCACGTTCCCGAAGGCATCGACGCCGTAGGCGAAAAGCCCAATATCGCGCCCAAACTGCCGCACCTGTACTCGATTCCGCTACGCTCGCTCTATTCGCGCAACATCGCCAACCTCTTCTTCGCCGGACGCAACATGAGCGCCACCCACGTGGCTTTCGGCAGCACCCGCGTCATGGCGACCTGCTCGGTGATGGGCCAGGGCATCGGCACCGCTGCCGCCTATGGTGCGGCTTCCGATAAAAGCAGCCTGCTCTGCGACGACCTCACCCAGGAGCCGCACATCGGACTGATTCAACGCCAGCTCAAGCGTGACGACATCTT
>DAITOV010000402.1:0-4378 GCA_036833945.1 Abditibacteriia bacterium | reverse complement strand
CATAGAGAGTCGAGTCCTTTATCTTTATTGAGCGGCGGGTGTCTTCTTTTCCTGCTTGGTAACCGTGGCAAGGTCATTTGCCAACGCTTGAATGCCCAGCGGCAAACGTGGGCTGGGACGTAAAACCAAGTCGGCCTCCACGATCAATACGCGTCCTTCCTTGATTGCGGTTAAGTTTTTCAGAGCAGGTGTGCTGCGCAATTCGCGTAAGGCTTTGGCGCGGTCGGGTTTTGCCATCGTGACGATATAGAAATCGGGATCGCGTTTGAGGAGGGTTTCGACGTTAAAGGCTTTATAACTTTCCACGTCTTCGGCCACATTCTTCCAGCCCAGGGCTTGCAACTGGCTGTCGATGAGGGTGCCTTTGCCGGCCGTCCAGAGCGGTGAACGATCGACCTCGTAAAACACGGTCCACGATTTTTCCGTTTTATAACCGGGGGCTTTGAGGCGGGAAGGGAAGGCTTTTGTCACTTCGTCCAATTTTTCGGTGGCACCCAGCCAGGTCGCGATTTTTTCGATGCCCTTATCTACTTTATCCACCGAAGTGGGAACCAGAATAGCGACTGGCACGCCGATTTTCTGCTGCCAGTTTTCAGCGCGCGCTTTGTCGTAGGTTTCGCCCTGCACAATGACTAAATCGGGCTTCACTGCGATGGCTTTTTCGACGAAAGGACCGGTATAGTCGCCCACTTCGGGGATTTTCGCGGTCTGGGCCGGGTAGTCGGAGATTTGATCGCGGCCCACCAAACGGTCTTGTGCATTGAGTGCGAAAATCGCTTCGGTTGCGCCGGGGCCGATGCTCACCACGCGCTTAGCCGGGGATTTGAGATTGATGGGGCGGCCCAGGTCGTCTGTCGGAAAGGCCGTGGCAGGGGCTGTTGCCTGAGACTGAGGCTGCGACTGGTCTTGGGCAGGAGGAGTGCAGCCGCTTAAAGCACCGGCTACAACGAAAAAACTGAGAAGTCGAAGCAATCGCATGGAGAAGATTATATCAATCACCAAAACTCCAATCGGCTCGTGCCTGCGGTCGCCCGCTTTTGGGATGGCTGAAAATTTCCAACGGCACGCGGTACACCGCTTCCAGTTTTTCTCGCGTCATGACATCAGCCGGGCTGCCGGAGCCGTGACTGTGGCCGTCTTCACCCAGCAGCAAAATGGTATCGGCTACAGCAGCCGCCAGGTTTATCTGGTGCAGCACCAAAACCACGGCCAGCTTTTCGCGGCGTGACAATTTGAACACTAAATCCAGAATTTCATACTGGTAGCGAATATCGAGGTTGGAAGTCGGTTCGTCCAGCAGCAAAACTTGCGGTTGCTGGGTCAAAGCGCGGGCCAGCAATACGCGCTGTTTTTCACCGCCGGACAATTCGCCCAATTTGCGGTGGCGCATGCCTTCCACATTGGTTTGTTGCATGGCTTTGGCGGCGATTTCCCGATCGCTATGAGTGGGGGTGCCATAGGCGGGGAGAAACGGGGTGCGACCGAGCAGGACGGTTTCTTCAACGCTCAGCGATTGATCGCCTTCAAAGCTTTGCGCCAACAGCGCCAGCTTCTGGGCACGCTCGCGCAGGGGTAGGGCAGAAAGCTCTTTCTCGCCCAGAAGAATGCGACCGTTTTCGGGCTTGAGCAAACCGGAGATGCAGCGCAAGAGCGTACTTTTGCCACAGCCGTTCGGGCCAATGATAGAAGCGATTTCTCCCGGCGCAACATGCAGCGACACGTCATTGAGTACGTGACTGCGCCCGCGATAACCGGCATTCAGGTTTTGGATAATCAATGCCATGTCTTTTTTTGTGCCAGGAAAATAAACAGCGGAACACCCAGAAGCGCGGTAACGATGCCCACCGGCAATTCTATCGGTGGAGCAATGCCACGGGCGATGGCGTCGCAAAACACCAGGAGAGCAGCACCGCCAAGCGCCGAAGCCGGAATCAGGGTGCGGGCATCACTGCCCAGGAATAAACGCACAATGTGGGGACCCAGCAAACCGACAAAGCCGATAAGCCCGGCGCAAGAGACGGCGGCTGCACTGATGAGTGCCGAAGAGAGGAGAAGGCGCGTGTGCAGCTTTTTGACATCGACGCCCAGCGTCAGGGCATCGTCATCGCCCGAGCGCAATGCGTTGATATCGCGCGCTGAAGCTAACAATAAAATCAGGCCGATAAACAGGCAAATTGCCATCACGGCGTTCTGTGCCGGGCGCACTTCGCTCAGCCCGCCCAGTAGCCAGAAGGTGATTTGCCGCGCCAGGTCGGCGCGCGCGGAAAGCGCCACCACCAGCGCCATCAATGCGGCGAGGAATGATGACATTGCCACGCCGGTCAGGAGCAGGCGCGCCCGGTCGAGGCCCGAACCGTTATTGCCGTGTCCTAACGCATAGATGCTAAACGAAGCCGCCAATGCCCCGGCAAAAGCCAGAAGGGCAGTTGCATCGAAGTTGCTCTGGTAGAGAAACGCCTTGGAGAGGGTGGCACCCAGCGCGCCTCCGGCGGAAATGCCCAGTAAGTAGGGTTCGGCCAGGGGGTTGCGAAAAACTGATTGTAGTGTTGTGCCCGAAACCGCTAACCCGGCCCCGACAAAGAGAGCAGCCAATAAGCGCACAGGGCGAATTTCCAGAAAAATGCGTTGTGCGACTTCCTGTTTGGCGGCATCTGGCGACCAGAGATCGCTCAGCGGAACCGGTGCCCCCCATGTAGCCGAGAGCAAAGCGGCACCACCAAAAACCAGAAATAAAATCAACCAACGCGTGCGCATAAGAGGCAAGTGAGGCGTGACTCCTCCCCCTCAGGGGGAGGTTGGGTGGGAGATTTGAAGACTAACACTGAATGATGAATTATGAACGATGAATGCAAGCCGTAGGAGCTTTACGGTTCATAATTCAGCATTCATCGTTACTCTCGACCTCCCTCCCCCAGCCCCTCCCTGAGGGAGGGGAGTTCATGTTGCTCCAAGCATAATAAGGATTGATCTCAAACCAAAAATGCCCGCCGAGGTTTGGCTTCGGCGGGCATTTGAGTGTGCTTTATTTATTCGCTCAGCGAAACGTATTCCGGCAGAGCGCCACCGATGAGCGGTTTGGCCCAATCGATGAACTGCTGTGAGACGCCGGTGCCGTTGGCGGCCAGCGATTCGGCGGGCAACGGGCGAGGCTCGGTGCCGACCTGGTCGAGGCGGGCGGTACCTTCGACGGAACGATAGCCACGGTCGCGGTCACTGCGGTCGGGGCCGTGCGGGTCGCGGTTGACCGTCACCAGGTAGCCGCTGCACTCGTCACCGGCCAGACGCACCATGAGGCTGCCCATGTTGTAGGCTTCTTCACCGTCGGCGCGGGCAATATTGGCGGCCGAGCTGCGAGCGGTGGCACCCCATTTCTCCAGGCGAACCGGCAAGCCGAGTTTTTCGGCCAACAGTGCGCTCAATGCCTGCCCGTCGAGTGAGTTGCCTGCGGCGTCTTTTGCGCCCTGGGTGGTGACGGCTACCGAATAGCCCCACTTCTGGTAAGCGCGGCGGAGTTCGTCAATGAGTACGTCGCTTTCAGGGGCGCGCTCGGGCAGAACGATGGCGTGGGGGGCGGCATGCTGCTCGTCGCGGGCCAGGGCGGTGGCTGCAGCCAGCCAACCGGTGCTCGCACCGAGAATTTCAACCACCACGACCGGCTCTTCGGCAGCTTCGGCGTCGCGGGCGACATCGCGCAGGGTGCTGGCGACATAGCGGGCTGCCGAGCCATAGCCGGGAGTCTGGCAACCGGCGTTGACATCGTTTTCAGCCGAGATCGGAGCGCCAAGCACAACCAGGGGATATTCCTCACGGGCGGCGGCGTCCTGGAAGTACTGAATCAGGCCGGGAATCGGCAAACCGCCGATTAAAAACAGGGTGCCGATTTCGTTGGCGCGCAGCACTTCGATAAAACGAGAGGCTTCCTCTTCGGTGAGGACGCGATGGCGGCCACTGAGAACCGAACCGGGAGTGCGGCGCAGGCCTTCCACCGTTTTGCGCTTTTGTGCTCCCAAATCGACCAGTTTGCCGTCGGCAATGCCTGCGACACCGGCCACGGCACCAAAGACATCGGCAATCTCCACGCCGTTGCCGACCTCATCCAAGATGCCGGCAATAACCGAATTTGTAACCGCAGTCGGTTGTCCGGCTACGATGATCAATGCATTTTCTCCGCGTTCTGCCATTCCTGCCTCCTATCGAAATCTCGAAGCGACAATCGAAACTTCTCTATTTAAAATATTTTCATTAATCACGCTGCCTTATCAATCTTCCCTTTTTTACCAACAAAGAAGCCGAAAGCGCGTTGGCGCTATCGGCTTTAAATCAATACACGACGAGAGGAAAATGATAAAACAACTTAGTTCTACTAACATACTTCAGA
>DAITOV010000401.1:0-4380 GCA_036833945.1 Abditibacteriia bacterium | reverse complement strand
AGACGTTGCTTTTCTGCGGGTGAAAGTGTAGCGTCTTCCTTTTGAAGTTTTTCTGCGAGCAGTTCCTGTTGGGTGCGGGCTTTGAGACGCTCGACGCGGAGTTTGCCGTAGATTTCGGAGTCATTGATAAAGCGACGCGTGAAGTATTCATCTTTTTGCAAAGCGATGAATTTCTGTTCTATTTCAGCAGTGCGAAGCGGATTAGATTGAGGTTTTTTATACTCGGCAATCATCAGGTCGCGCATACCATCGCTTGTCACCCAGCCTTGCCCCATAGTTATTTGTTGACGAGCCTGTGGGGTCATGCTGTTGAGAATTTTTTCGAGTTCGCTATCAATGCGCTTTAAATCTTGTGGGTCCTGGTTCTTGAGGCTTGCTTCAGTCTTGCGCTGATTACGGAGTCCATTAACGCGATCACTTAAATAGTGAATTTCTGCATCAGTAAGGAGTTCGTCAACGGACAGCATCGATACATAATTTCCATTTGCATGTTGGGCGTTATAGAGCTTGACGGCTTTCTCCAGCTTTTTCCGCCAGTGCGCAGCTTCATACGGATTGGCTTCTTCTCCGTGTTGAGCCCGAGCCCATTTATATCCCAATGACCACGTAGACATAGCCCAATCGTTTTGTGCTGCTTGTAGTAGAACGTCTTTCTTTACTCCGACGCTTTCGAGCCGTTCCAACTGAGTTTTCAACTCCTCGATTTTTTCTTGTTTGGGCTTATATTCGTTTTCTTCTTCAGCGTATCGAGAGGCGAGTGAAATGGCCCTACGGTGCGCCTGGTTCCGTGTACTTTCACGAAGAATGTCGGGGCCGTTTAACCCGACCCTAACACCAAGTTGCGCAGCCTTGTGTTCAAGCGCTTTTACCTTTTCACTATTCGCACGGCCAGCAGCGATTTCCTCAATAATATCTTGTGCGTCCCGAGACAGAATTTCTCTCAACTTGATATTACTACTGTCCTGTTTGAATTTTTGAGCATTCGATGTCGCGTTGGGTTGAAGGCGTCGTAACCGGTTTTCCAGTCGGAGCACACGCTTTTCGTCGACTGTCGGCTGCAGTTTTGCTTCAGCCCACTCCGTGGCGGTTCTATAGATAAGTTGATTATTTGCATCTGCAATGCCTTGCTGTGGCGACTGTCTTAAACGGCGATTGAGTTGGCCGATTCTGCGCCGGTATCGTGCTGCTTTTGCATTTTGTCCACTGGCAATGGCCTCCGCCAGCAGTTGAGTTGTCTTGTAGCATTCATTTTGCAATGCCGTTTCCAAGGCAGCACGGCGTTGCCTTTCTTCCACTTCCAAATATTCTGCCAGCCGCTCAGCCGGATTCTCACCCAGCGTGTAACACGCCTTATAAAACTGCGAGCGCAATCGCTTCGCAACAGGGGTGCGCAACTTCCCCCTTTTTTTCAGTTGGTAAAGTTGCGGGCCGATGCGTTCAATATCGCTCCATGCGATCTGTTGTTTGAAATTCTCCCATTCCTCTTTAGGCACCGCCAACCACGAAGTAACGCTCGATGGCAAGGTAAACCGTGTGCTGAGCGCAATAAGCCGTTCGCGATTCCTCTCGGCAGTTTTCTGGTTGGGAGACAGCTCTTCAATCTGCATCGCCGCCCACAACTTACTGGCGAGATTATTGTCTTCGCGCTTGCCGGAAAAGTTGAGAGTTTGACGCGCCGTATTAGCCCCAAAACCCGAAAGTGCGATGCTGGCCGGTTTGTTACCGGCATTGGGCCGGTAGCGCCCCACCACCACAAAAGTCTGGTGCGCGCGCAGGTTGGGCAAACGGGCAGGGAGCACACTGTAAGTCGCGATACCGTCAAGGCTCAGTTTGGGCGCTTTGAGGTTCTGGCTGGGCGTGAGCGCCAAGGCGAAGAACCCATCGCGACCGCCTGAAGGCGCGGCAAAAAGCGAAGTATGCAGGGCGCGGGCGGGGCGCTCGAAGCGCACCAGGAAATCTTGCGAGGGCCGATAGTTCTTTTCCGTGAGGTGAAGAACCTGGGCCTTCTCTTCCGTTTTCGGCGTGAGCTTGTAGTTATTAACGACTTTCGTTACGCCCGCATCGGGAATGGCTTTCACACGCAGACTGAGATTTTCCAGCGTGCCCTTACCTTCTTCCTGCGGTTTGAGGGGGAATTTGTAGAAAATTCCTTTGGCATCCGAAGACAGCACCTGCACCCAGCGCATTTCCACTTTCAAGTCGGCGTTGGGTTCGATGGGGAAAATGCGGGCGCGAAACTTGTTCTTGCTGATGCGCTCAATTAAGGCTGGGTCGCGTTGGCGTGTGGTGATGGCCTGATAGATGGCCAGTGCGCGCTCTTTTTCCACCACACGGGCGACGACTTTCTCGTCTTTAAACCAGTAGGCGAAGTGAGTGACGACCGAACCATCGGGCACCACATATTCAAAATCGGCTTCGGTGCGCTCGGCTAACTCGTTCTGAAAAACCATCTGCACTTGCGTTTGGGCAAATGCACCGCGAATGGAAACATTCACATCCAGCGCTTTCATCCGCAACGCCTGGGTCGCGGAATTGCGCGCGCCCAGCATCGCTTGTGCGTTGGCTGTGGAGTTGACAGCCAACATCAGGCCTATCAAAAGAACAACAGACAGGCTCAAACCACGACCCCAAAACGGCTGCCCGGCATTAGCGGTGCGTTTCATGGATGGAACGGTTCCTTGTTATGTAGTTTTAATTTATGCGGCGCGAAAAAGACCTAAATCAAGGTGATTATACACCCTTTTATATCGCTATCGGAGATGTTTTTTTTACTGCATCGCCAGGCTCCATGCCACACCCGGCTCGATTTCCAGCGTGTGTGAAAACGTAGCGGCATTGGCGGGAACGGTCACCTTCTGCGGCAACACTTCAAAGCCCTCGCCATTGGCTTTGGAAAGCGTGAGGGTTCTTGCCGTTTTGGAGGGGGGCAGGGTCATTTTCAGGTTGACGCGCGCTTTGTTGTAATGGGTGCCACGCGCGAAATCTTTCCAGCCGTCGGCCTGCCCGCCACGAACGAAGTAGAGCACGGTATTGAGCTTGTCGCCATCGTGAACTGCATCGGCCAGCAGTTGCTTTTCCAATCCTGGCGCGGAAGGCGCGGCAACGGTCACCGGCGTGCGCGCTCCTCGAAAATTGCGAAACGCCCAGAAGGCGTCGTAGGCATCGTGCATCGGCGTGCCTCTTTCTCCGGCGCCTTTTTGCTGGCCCCAACCGGCCCACAGCACGCCGAAGAGGTAGCCGCCTTCATCATATTGTCCCAGCCGGTAATGCAGCGTGCCCGCCGACTCGGGGCGCTTGACGGCCTCGAAGTAGCGGCGCATCATGTAATCGAACTTCGATTGTCCTTGAATCCAGAAGTCCCATTCTGTGATGATGAACTCCACCGATTTCAGTCCGCGCGCCTTGCGCCAGGCGACATATTCATCTTGCTTTTCGAAAATCATCTCGCCCGTCCAGCCATAGGGGTGGCGTGAAATCCAGTCGATATCGTTCCCGGCTTTCTCCATGAATTCAGTGAGGTAAGGAATTTCGTAACCGCCGAACGCACCGACTTTCACGCCGGGATAGTCGCGGTGGATGCGCGCGGCAACAGTCTTGAAAACCTTCACGAAAGCATCGACCGTCTGGCCGTTGATATCGGGTTCGTTGCCCACTTCCAAATATTTCAGGTTGAGCTTGTAGTTGGGCGAATTGCCCTTGCCGCCGTTGAGGTGTTCGACAATCGCCGCACACTGTTCGGCTACTTCGGCGGCAAACCTGTCGGAGGGTTTGGTGATGCTCGAACCATCGGCAGTCAACCATTTAGGGCTGCCATAGCGGAAGCCGGTCACCAGCATGATGGGTTCGAGATTGAGCCGTTTGGTCTCGGCCATTTGCTTGTCGATTTCACCGAAATTAAAACCCGCCCAGTTGAAGCTGTTGGAGTCGTCGTTATCATTTTGCGGTTCGATGGTGCGTTCGAGCAAGCGGGTAAAGCCGCCATTGAGATTAAGCGCCTGAAAGCTCTCCAGAGCCTTGCCCTGCAAGGGGGCCACGTTGGGGTCGTCGTGCGAGGCATGGATGCTGAAGGTTTTGGCAGTGACGGTGTTGAGCGTTTTCGTGGCATCGATTTGCACTTCCACCGTGCCGGTTTGGGTTTTGAGCGTAGCAGCGGAAGCCTTCGATTTTTCACCCAGCCAGGTGAGAAGCTGAGCGTAATAGCGGCCGAAATCGGGCCATTGCTCGGCAAAGTTGCCCGAGAGTTCATCGTTGGAGAAGATGGAGGCCGAAAGCACGCTGCGGCCTTGCCCATATTCACCCGCTGCCAGAATCGGCGCGCCAGCCGGAGTTTTCAGCAACACTTGCGCATTCTCTTTCGGGAAGATTTTAAAAGCGGCGTTC
>DAITOV010000400.1:0-4380 GCA_036833945.1 Abditibacteriia bacterium | reverse complement strand
CCCAGATTGTAATGTCGGGATACTCGGCTGTGACGGCTTTCATCATCTGAGCGCCGCGTTTACGCACCTGAGCCGATGTTTCTTCAAACGAACGCCCGGAATCAGGACGCCACTGATACTGCTTGGCATTATAGGTTTCGGTATCGAACGAAATGCCTTTGACATGCGCCTCTTTGGCTTGCTTAGCCAGCCAGGCAATATCGGCTACGTTAGCAATGGCCGCCTCCCAGGCGGCATCGTCATACCAATCGAGATAGGCGAGCGGCGAATTGACCCGCACGAAATTGTTGGTGAGTTTGGTGAAACGCGTGGAGCGCAGATCTTCAAGTGGTTTTTGCAGGGCGTTACGGTTCCAACGCTTGGAGCGCATCGCCGAATATTCGGTATAAAGTTGCCCGGCATCGCTAAAACGCACCTCGAAAGTAATGCCGTCGAAAGGTGCAGTTTCGTCTAATTTTCTCCAATGATCGCGAAGATAACCAGTAGTCGGCTGGTCCCAGCCGAGGTGGATCAGTTTTTTCCGGGGCGCGGCCTGGACAGTACCGGTCAACATTGCGCTCAGCAACAGTGCTCCGATACCAATAATCAGGCTTTTATGATTGACAAACTTCATCCTTTATGAACTCCTTTGAGTTCGCTTTCAGTGGAGCCGCGAACAATAAATTTGCTGGAACAACTCACCTTGCGCGGCGAAGATTCCGGTGCTTCGATCCGCAACATCAACATTTCCCAGGCTTGCTGGCAAATCTTTTCCCAGTCGTGGCGTATCGTGGTGAGTGGCGGCCATAAATCACGGGTTTCAGGAATATCGTCACAGCCGATTACCGCCACATCCCGGGGAATATCGAGCTTCAACTCACGCATTGCCCGATAAATGCCAATCGCAACGGCATCGTTAATGCCCCAAAAAGCATCGGGAGGACCGTGCTTTTGACAATATTCGCGCACCAACTGATGAGTGTTGGCTCGCAATTGCGGTGAAGATTGTCTTTCCTCTAACATAATCACTTCTGGTTCTAACCCCGCCCGCTCCATGCCTTGATGATAAGCCTTGCTCCGCGGTTCGCTCACTGGATCAAAAAAACCCACCGTGATGAGAACGACCCGCTTTGGCTTAGCTGCTAACAAATGCTCCATAACATCTTGGGCAGCTTGAGTCATGTCGATAGACACCTGGTCGTAAGCTCCCTTTTTCTTTGGGATTGCGCCTTCAGGTGGCGATTGCAGCAGCACAGTTGGGCGTGATGGCACCGCCGAGGGAGTAAAACCGTGCATCAATAAACCATCGACGTTAAGCTGCGCCAGCGAGCCGTTACCCTCGCCCTGAGTCGTGATCAGCAACTGATAGGGAGTGTGGCGCGTGTGCGCCTCAAAATGCCGGATGAATTCGGCATGGTAGGGATTGTCCAGCGAAGGCACGCACAGCGCGACCTGATAGGTCCGTCCCGTCACCAGCGCTTTGGCCGATAAATGCGTTTGGTAACCCAACTCCTCGGCGACCGCCAGAATGCGCTCACGCATCTCCTTGCCGACCCGGTTATCGCCATTGAGCGCATAACCAATAGCACGCCGGGAAACGCCGACTTTATTTGCAATATCCTGTTGAGTGACCGACATATCGGAGAGAAAACAGAGTTAGTTCCACGTGGAACTAAGCCCAGTATACCCCTTTCCTGTCTTTTCTAAACATTTTTTTAGCGGCCCCAGAGAGGACGTTATTTTTCCCGAGAAATCGTTCCTTTCCGGTAGTGCCCGGCAAACTAACTTTGCAGGTTATTTCAAGTTAAACTGCACGCCATGTCTACGGACGTTTCCCAAACATCTTCTCCCCTTAGCGATGAATTACAGGTGCCCGGCGAGCCGGGGGTCTATTTTTGTGCTCGGCACAAAAACGTTCAAACCAGGCTACGCTGCGGACGCTGCGAAGCACCCATCTGTCCTAAATGCACCACTTTCGGCCCCACCGGTGCACGTTGCAAAGAATGCATCTCGAATCGCACGTCGCATATCTACCAGGTATCACCACTGCAGTTCTTTCTGGCATTCGCCATTGCTTTTGGCTGTAGCTTGCTGGGAGTGCTGCTGATGTCGTTTGCACCATTTTTCGCTCTTCTCTACGCCCTGGTAGCAGGAAACCTGATTGCCAAAGCCATCATCAAAGCGGTTCATGGTAAGCGCGGCACGCCTTTGGCTCTGGTGGCAACCGGCGGGGTTGCGGCGGGGTTGCTGCCGGCTATCGCGCTTTCTGCGGGAAGTATTCTGGCAGGAAGTCTTTTCGTCCCTTTACTGCTACTCTACGGAGCCTTGACTGTCGTAGGTATCTGGAACTGGCTCCGCTAATTTTTTTCCAGTTTTAAGCACGGCGTGGGCCGTGGTTGTGCCATAATCAATACGCATGATGAAATTACGATTTTCCGTTCTTGCACTCTCCGCCACATTGCTCTGGTGCGCTCTGCCCGTCGTTTCTCAAACTACGGCTACTACCACTCCATCTGCCACGCGCTTTCTCAGCCCGGCTGCTATTTCACAGCGTACGCTCTCTAATGGAGTGCGGGCCGTGATTCAAGAAAATCCCGGTGCCGATCTGGTTTCGGTGCAGGTATGGGTGCGAGCTGGTGGACGCTACGAGACCAAAGCCAATAACGGCGTCACTCACCTCATCGAAAGCATCGCCATGGAATCGGCTACCAGCAACCCCGGTGGCAAATTCGCTCCCAACATCGCGATCGAAAAAATCGGCGGGCAGTTAGGTTCGCTCACCGCTCGCGACTCGCTGTTCTACAGCGCCACCGTCGCCTCGCGTTTTCTCCCCCAGGCTTTACGCGTTTTATCGGCCATGACGCTCTCTCCCGATTTGTCGGACGATAATATCGAGGCTGCCAAGGAAAATCTGCTCAGCGAACTGCTTTTGCCCGGCGACCCGATTCGAGAAGCCTCCGACCTGGCCTACGCCACGGCTTTTACCAAACATCCCTACCAGAACTCGGCTCAGGGTTCTTCGACTGCTTTATTGACACTCGACGGCAACAAAGTACGCAGCTATCATAAAGCCCGCTTTGCCGGTTCCAATATCAGCGTGGTGGTCGGGGGCGACCTGACACGCGATCACGCCCACAAACTCATTGCCCAATATTTCGGCAACGCTCCCAAAGCCCCAGCCGCAACTGAAATTGTGCAAGAAAAGCCACTGACCGATATTTCACGCGCTTCACTGCGCGGCAGCTTGCCGGTGAGCGTTTTGACCCTCGCCTTCCGTTCGCCCGGCATTAAAGATACGAATAACGTGATTGCTGCCGACGTGTTGCTGGCTCACTGGAAAGAAGGGCGCGATGCCGCGATGGGAAAAGTCCTGCGCACCGTTTCGCCACAGGCCAGCGCCGAGGAGGAAGAGGAAAACGCTCCCCCGCCACCGCCCGCCGACAGCGAAGATGAAAATGCTCCGCTGGCTTACGGCTTCGATGTCGATTACCTCACCCAGCAAGATAGCGGACTGTTTCTCATTGCCTTGGCCGCGCCGACCAACCGCACCCAGGCCACCAATGCCGTTTTAGAGGAAATTACCCGGGTGCAGGAAGACGGATTGAGCGACACCGAACTGACACGCGCCAAAAACCTACTCCGCCAGCAATATCTCCGACAGGGCGAAACCCTGAGCGGCCAGGTTGGGTCACTGGGCTTTTACGATGTCATCGACAATTATCGGTTCGCCATCGACTACCTCGACCGCATCGAACGCATTACCAATGAAGATGTAAAAGGTTTTGCCAAAACCTACCTCAATCCCAAAGCTCACGTCCAGGCAACCATTGAAGGCATTCGCCCGCCGGTAGAAAAACCCAATTCCGGTGTCATTACGGCCAGATTGTTTTGAGAGTTAGAGCTTAGATTTTAGAGCTTAGAACTTAGGTAGTATCGCTGAGTATTATTTTTATGAAGATTCATTCGCGCAGCACTATCGCCGGAATTCGCACCCCCAATCCCGTCCTCCTCTCGTTGCCGTTATTGCTGCTTGGCCAGCAAGCACACGCCGCGATTTCACCGGTGGAAACAACGGTCTTGGCCGGAGGCAGCACGCTTCTGGTGCGGAGCGACAAGATTGCGCCGCGTGTATCGATCTCGCTGCTGGTGCGCGTCGGTGCTGCCGATGAAACCCCGGCCAATGCCGGTTGGCGTCAGGTTCTTTCCTCGGCAATTCTCAGAACGACCCGGATCGATATTGGTGACAAAACTCCAAAATACGCTTCCCTGAGCGATTTGAAACAGCGCCTGGAAGCCTGGGGCGGCGATATCGGCGCTACGGTGGACGACGACGCGGTTGAATTCTGAATCACCGGCGACAGCCGCCATTCTGCCGAACTGCTTCGCCTGCTGATGCAGGTT
>DAITOV010000399.1:0-4381 GCA_036833945.1 Abditibacteriia bacterium | reverse complement strand
AGCAGCCATCGGAGGATTATGGTCTATGGCCGTCGTTCGTCAATGGCTGGCTCGATGCCCTGCCGCCCCAAGCCCGCCTGATCGACGGCATGGAAGATGCCTACTATTTCACCCGCTTGCAGGATTACGCCCAGACCTATGCCGCATTGCGCAGTGTAAATAGTCCGACTATCAGCAATTTGCTGGCTCCCGAGCACCGCGCGAAATACCAGACACAGGTGAGTGTTTCCTTCGGTTTATACGTCGATGCATTTTTGAACGCGCCTGATGCCGGGACTAAGGTCGATCGCTTACGGCAGAATCTGAGCGTCGCCCTCGATACTGCCGATGATATGGTGTGGCTCTATAACGAGCAGGTCAAGTGGTGGGAAATCGGCGGCGAAACACTGCCCGATTGGGGGCCAACCGGCAAATTTACTCTGCGATCCGGCAAACAACCCGGGCAGGGACGTTTAGCCGAAACAGCATTTCCCGGCATTACAGAATCGGTGAATCTGGCGCGCGATCCGCAAACTGTAGCGCGGCAAGTTGTGGAGCAAGGGAAGGTGCCCGATAGCGTTATAAACGGCTCGTTTGCCCAGGGCGAAGGCAAGAAAATTCCAGGCTGGTGGGATTGGCTGCGCACGCCATCGCGGGGCAGCATTGAGCGCGATGCGGCTGTGTCGCATGAAGGAGCTAACGGGTCCCTGCGTTTATCGGCCCTCGAAGGCGGGGCGTTGGTGCAAACCGTGAGCGTTCAACCAGGCCAACTCTATGCAGTGCGCGGCTGGGTGCGGCAACTGGGAAAAGGTAACTACACGGTGCGGGTGCGTTGGGCGACAGAGAAGGGCGTTTGGAACAATCTCGATAAAGACACCATTGCCATCCCCAAAAAGCCGGATGCTGCCGGTGAGTGGCTGCCGTTTTTTACCACAGTGCAAGTGCCTGAAGGCTCGCAATTGATGCGTATTGTGCTGGGAGCGGCCAACCAGCCTACTGCGCAGGATAGTGTGTGGTATGACGATGTGAGTGCCTTTCGGATTCGATAAACAATTTTAATAACGAAAGTTTTTTTGGAATTACGCTTTCACCTGCTGCTTTCTCTGGTATCCTGTTGGTTAATCCATAGAAATGCTTTAATTTCTTTAGTAATTAGGAGATAATTTTGTCGCAAAACAACATTGTTCTCGAACTTGGTCCGGCGTCCGGTAATGGACGCAACAGCGAAGGTGCGTTTATTGAACTCAAAGACGGGCGCATTCTCTTTGGCTATACAAAATACATCACCTCCGCCAATGGCGACGAGGCTCCTAGCGTTATCGCTTCACGGGTTTCGTCAGATGGCGGCCAGACCTGGAGCGAAGAAGATCGCGTCCTGGTAGAAAAGGGCGACGCGCAAAACGTGATGAGCGTTTCGTTTCTGCGCCTGGCCAGTGGCCGTATCGCCCTGATGTATCTGCAAAAGAACTACATCGCCGGTGGCCTGGCCTGCACGCCGTTCATACGCTATAGTGACGATGAGATGGAAACCCTCTCCGAGCCGGTGCAATTGATTCGGATTCAGGAGTATCACTGCGTCAATAACGACCGCCTGGTGCAACTGAAAAGCGGGCGTTTGGTGGTGCCGGTTTCCCAGCATCGTGCCGGTATCCAGCAGTTCAACAATCCGGGCATGATCTTCTTTCTCTACAGCGACGATGAAGGCAAAACCTGGAAAGAATCCAAAAGCAGCTTCTATCGTTGCTTCCCCGATGGCCACGGCTGGCAAGAGCCGGGTGTTATCGAGTTGGAAGATGGTCGTCTCTGGGGCTGGATGCGCACCGGCTGGCCCGGCAACGAGCGTTGTGGCCGTCAGTGGGAAACCTTCAGCGACGATCAGGGCGTTACCTGGACCGACCCGGTAGAATCGCAGTTCGTTTCACCCTACAGCCCGCTTTCCATGAAGCGTAACCCGCAAAACGGCGATTTATTAGCCGTATGGAACGACCACTCCGGCCGTTTCCCGACGCCGTCTTACGATAAAGTCGATCACGGCGGGGCAGAGTGGGGCGCTCATCGCACGCCGCTGGCCTGTGCCATCAGCAGCGATGAGGGGCAGACCTGGCAGCATAACACTTTGCTGGAAGGCTCGGCTGATCACGGCTTTTGCTACACCGCGATTCATTACGTTGGTGATGCTGTATTATTGGGCTATTGCGCCGGACCTATTGCCGGGACTTTGGTGCTCGACCATTTGCGTGTGCGGCGTATTCCGTTGGCCGAGTTGTATGCTAACTGAAGAACCGCGCGCGTGAGCGAGCCGGACGGGGTTTGGCTTCTTGATTAGGCTATTGAGAGTGAGACAGAAGCGTTTAGCTGTTCCCCTTCCACTCGCTCACGCGCGTGGTTCTTCGGGGCAGGTCGTTGTTGAGGAACCGCGCGCGTTAGCAAGCCGGACGGGGCTTGTCTTCTTGCTTTCTGACAGACTCATTGAGGGTAGAGTAGAAGTGTTTTGCTTCACCCCTTCCACTCGCTTACGCGCGTGGTTCTTCGGGGCAGGCCGTTGCTTGAAGAACCACGCGCGTAAGCAAGCCGGACGGGCATTGGCTTTTTGCTCTATCCTTTAGGGGCATATGGATTACTTCTTAACTTTCCGGACCTACGGCACCTGGTTGCATGGTGATGAAAAGGGTTCGGTTGACCGGGAGCATAATCAATACGGAGAGCCGTTATTATCACCTTCTCCAAGACAGGAGCGGAGAGCTTCTACAAGAATGAAGTCGTCTCCTTGCTTATTCAATGAAGCGCAACGCACTTGTGTGCATCAAACCATATGTGAGGTCGCGGCATTCCGTGGGTGGCATATTCATGCCTTAACAGTGCAATCAAACCATGTTCACGTCATTGTCAGTGTTCCAGACGCGATTAGCGCTGAGCGTGCTATGAACGACTTCAAAGGTTGGGCAACGCGGCGTTTACGAGAGAAGGGATATATCGAGAGTGGACGAACTGTTTGGGAACGTCATGGAAGTACACGTTATCTACGCAAACCCAGTGAAGTAAGCGCTGCGTCAGATTACGTCCTTAACCGCCAAGCAAAACCTTCTGAGGAACCGCGCGCGTGAGCAAGCCGGACGGGGTTTGGCTTTTTGGTTCCGGCCTGGCTCATTGAGGGTAGAGCAGAAGCGTTTTGCTTTACCCCTTCCACTCGCTCACGCGCGTGGTTCTTCAGACTGCCTAAACCAAAACGCGCCGGAGACTATAATAGTCTCCGGCGCGTTTTCTTGTTTTTGGCTTAACGATTAATCTTCCAACGTCGAGATGTCACCGGGTTCCACACCCAGTTCCTTGGCCTTCAACACGCGGCGCATAATTTTACCGCTGCGGGTCTTAGGCAGGCTCGGTACGAACTCGATTTCGCTGGGAACGGCAATCGGCGAGAGTTCGACGCGAACGTGGTGCTTGAGCTTGGCCAGCAATTCGTCGGTGGCTTCCTGGCCTTCGATGAGGATGACGAAGGCTTTGATGGTTTCGCCCTTCACCGGGTCGGGTTTGCCTACGACGGCGCTTTCGGCCACGGCGGGATGTGAGACCAGGGCGCTTTCCACTTCGGCGGTGCCGATACGGTAGCCGGAAACGTTCATCACATCGTCGGCGCGGCCCATGACGCGGAAGTAGCCGTCTTCGTCTTTAGTGGCCACGTCACCGGCGGAATACATGCCGGGGATGGTGTTCCAATAGGTCGCATAGCGCTCGGGTGCCTGATAGATGGTGCGCATCATGCCCGGCCACGGTTTCTTGATCGCCAGGAATCCGCCCTTGCCAGCTTCAACCGGGTTGCCTTCACGATCGACAACGTCGGCTTCGATACCCGGGAGTGCCTTGCCCGGTGAACCGGGTTTGGTCGGGTAGGAGGGCACGGTCGAGATCATGAACTGGCCGGTTTCTGTCTGCCACCAGGTATCGACGATCGGGGTCTTTTCTTTACCGATGTTCTTGTGGTACCACAGCCATGCTTCGGGGTTGATGGGTTCGCCTACGGTGCCCAGAACCTTGATGGAGCTAAGGTCGTATTTGGCCGGGTATTCATCGCCGAAACGCATCAGGGCACGAATTGCGGTGGGGGTGGAATAGAAGATATTGACGCCATACTTCTCCACAATGCTCCACCAGCGGCCCGGATCGGGGAAGTCGAGCGCGCCTTCGGCCAGCAGTACGGTGGCACCGTTAATCAGTGGAGCGTAGACCACATAAGAGTGGCCGGTGATCCAGCCCGGATCGGCCACGCACCAGTAGATGTCGTCTTCTTGCAAGTCGAAGCAGATGCGGTGGGTATAGCTTACACCGACCGAATAGCCGCCGTGAGCGTGAATAACGCCCTTGGGCTTGCCGGTGGTGCCGGAGGTGTAGAGGATGAACAAGG
>DAITOV010000398.1:0-4381 GCA_036833945.1 Abditibacteriia bacterium | reverse complement strand
CTCATACAAATTCAGACTACAATAAGGAGAGGAGTTTTGACACAGCCTCTCACGCTCGGGGTTCGCAAATAAATGCACCTGCCCTGTATAAAAGTAAGGAAGAAATTTATTTTACAGACTAATAAGCTTCTATTCCGACATCATTGCCGTTCTGTCTTCCTCCTTCTCCAGCGCAAGTGCCTGATTTCGATGGCCTTGCACTTCATAGCCGATCACCGTCACAATCGGTGCAAACATCAGAATCACCAGGCACTGCGCCATGTTCACGCCCGCTATGGCCGCCCCGATGGCCAACGCCACTACCAAGGCGCTGCCCAGCAAGAGCCAGATATGGAGGCGGTCGAAGCACTGCATCAGGTAGTAGTAGAGCGCATAAATGCAAACCAGGAAAATGCCGACGGGAATGGCCACCGTCAACACGGTTGCCAGCGCGCTGATGTGGGCTTTGTGTTCGATGAAATAGGCCGCCACGTGCAGCCCAGCGCCGGTGGCGACGATGGAGGCGATGAGCACGATCTGGCTGTAGCCCCACACGAACGAACGTTCGCGATGTTTATGCAGCGCGTGCGCCGAAGGCAGCATGTAATAGACCCACCACAGGCCGAAGGTCAGCCCCATTCCGGCCATGCACACAAGCGCTGCGTCCATCGTCCAGCCGTGCTCTTCCAGCACCGCAGAGAGCGTGGCAACGGTGCCCACCACGCCTTCGCCCAGGGCAATGATGACGAACAGGCTGTAGCGCTCGGCGATGTGGTGAGGGTGCCAGGGCGTGCCGCCATCCTTACGCTCGGCTAAATAAGGCCCGGCCATTTCGACTGCGGCCAGCACCAGGGCGATCACGATGGAAAAGGCCACCGAGAAATCGAGAAAGATTTGCACAATCCAACCCACCTGGGCAATGATGATTGCATAAGCATAGGTCAGGCAAACCCGGCGCCGCGCCGGGTCTTGCTTGGCGGCACGCAGCCATTGCGAGAGCATCGCCACCCGCATGATGACATAGCCCAGCACAATAATGGAATTATCCAGATGTTTACCGTGTTCGATGGAAGCGAACATGCGCGGCAAGCCGTTGGCTAATACGATGACGCCGATCATCTGTACCATCGTCGTCAGGCGAAAAATCCAGTCGTCGGTATCGTAGGCCGAAGCGAACCAAGAAAAATTGATCCACGCCCAGCAAATGGCGAAGCTGGCAAAGCCGAAGCCGAGCAGTGCCGTGTTGTAGTGGCCTTCCGCCAGCGCGTGGGCAAACTGGTTGGCTGCCGCGCCGAAGCTGATGACGAAGGTGAGGTCGAACAAGAGTTCCAGCGGTGTCGCGGCACGGTGGACTTGATGCGGGTCGCGACCGCCCATGCGGCGGCGATGATGGTGGAGGGTTTGTGTGATAGGCAGGGTAGTATTCATTCTTAGCTCTCAAAGATGAGATGTAATCACTAATGGTGCAACTCAACCAATTGAGTAAAATGTAATTTTTCGATAGATCACAATCAAAATGAAGCAGGTATCAATCTATTTTTCACTGCTCTTCTAATAGGGCTGATTTCAAATAGAAGGATGTTTCTTCATCCTGACAATATATTGCGCAACCTCGAAGCCCCCTACTACTAAGAACTCGATATGCATTTTTAAGTAGTGGCAATGCTATTTCAGATTCAATAGGATGCACACGTTTCCTCATCTCGCCATCACAGCTATTCCCTGGTTGTGCTATCCAAGTATTACCTCTTCTTACCAAGTCGAATCCCCAAATTACACCTATGTAATCAAATTCAAACCCCTGAACGGAATAAATACAGCCAACCTCACTTAATTGCTTTTCCTTACGCGTAGCCCATTGAGTATAAGGATGTGTCGCAGATGTAGTATTTCCGATAGCCTTTCGATTCCAAGCACGGCTCCAATCATTAATTACAACATCGCCTACTAGACTTCCATCTAATTGCGGATCTGACCATGGCCAACAAAACCCTGCTACTAAACGAGCTGAATACCCTTGATCAATTCGATCTTGTAAATAATTTTCCATTTCTACAGGATCCTTATGCAGCGTAACTTCGAAATTACGGTGATTAAATCCCAATTGATTCTCCGAGTACAAAGCCTCATCTAAAGCTTTAACGAAGTCACTATTACCTGCATTACGAAATTGTGCTTTTAGTTCAACTGGCCCATGAATATTTTCAGCTTTTACTCCAACATTTATTGCACATTCACGAAAATAGTCGAGAGTTCCCTGCTCCGCTTTACGTAATATTTGTTTTTCATCAACAAAAGCAACAAGAACTCTTACGTTTTCCATAATTTCTTCTGCCTGTGGACGTAAACTATATAAATTGGGTCGAAAGTCCGTCGTTAAACGAAAACGATGTGCCTCATCACAAATTGCTACTTCAAATTGATCTTTGCGTTTAACCCAGTTATGGGAAAGGCGAAAAAGATTCTCAACGGCTTTCGTTCCCCAAATTCGATTTCCACGTTCCTGAATCAGTGCTCGAGTCACAGTTGTAAAACTCGAAGAATTTGTGATGTGTACAGTTTTAATTTGTCTTCGATTAAGTATCCCCATGATTTGCATTGCAATTATGCTCTTACCTGTTCCAGGTCCACCCGTCACTAATACAAGATGTTTATCTTCATCTCTATTATCAATGAGATCAACTATCTGATTTTTTGCTGCAGTCTGCTCTTCTAATAAACTCCATACTGGTTGTTCACGAATAGACGACGCTACTTGATCGAACAATCTTTTACTAACCTTGACTTCACTATTTTCTAAATCGGAAATAAAATAAGAATCTGGTTCCTGAATCAAAATAGAGCTTATCCATTCAGCCATTTTATGACTTTGGTCACGAGTAAAAAGAGGAGATATCTTAACTAATTTCTCAAATTGAATCCTATTCAAATTCAATACATTTTGCCTTAAAGCATTATGAAGATAACTACAACTATTCAAACTATATTGATGATCCGCAAAAGCAACACTAAGATCAGCAAGATAATCAACATAATCCAATGCTTGTTGCGATGGATGAGAATGAATTTGACCGCCTATTTTAACATTTTGCCCATCAATAATAATGGAACGGGCATCCCATTGTTTAAGTTCAACAATGATCGCTGTCCTGTAACCATGAATATCACGTCCAACTAGTACAATGTCGGCTCGGCAAGAACTGCCTGGCATACCGTACTCAATCAAGACTTCACATTTTTGCACAGTATCTTGAGTTTTCCGAAAAACCTCTGCAAGTTCAGGTAAAGAAACTCTCCAGGAATTAATTTCTGAATCAGTGGGTTTATATCCATAAACTAACTTAAAAGTATCTGTTAGCTCTATCCACAAAGAAGATGATTCGGTTATAAATTTTCGAACAGATAGACGTTTTAAATACATTATGTAGCCTCCAATAAAATCATTTCCTCTAGTTGGCTTAGTAATAAGTCGTCAATACTCAACATCATCTATAACATATACAACTCCCCATACTTCTTCTTCAAATACGCCATATACGGCTCGATTGTCAATGGGCCGCCGGTGGCGCGTTGGATGAGTTCGGTGGCGGTGAACTTCGCGCCGTGCTGGTAGATATTCTCCTGCAACCAGCCCAGCAACGCGCCATATTCCGCGCGTTCCGCTTCGGCTTCGATTTGCGGATTGGCCGCCACTGCAGCGCTGTAAAATTGGGCGCTGAGGATATTGCCCAGCGTATAGCCCTGAAACGCGCCGCCGATGGGGCCGCTGAACCAGTGGACGTCTTGCAACACGCCGTTGGTATCGGTGGGTGAAGAGACACCGAGGTTTTCCTGATACATGGCGCGCCAGGCTTCGGGCAAGTCGCGAATGCTGAGCTTGCCTTCCAGCAGTTGCACTTCCAACTCGAAGCGAATCATCACGTGCAGGTTGTAGGTCACTTCATCCGACTCGGTGCGAATCAACGTGCGCTCCACCTTATTAATAGCGCGGTAGAACTCATCCAGCGTCACGCCTTCAAGCTGGGCGGGGAAAGCGGCTTGCAGCGAGGGCAGGAACTTCTCCCAGAAACTGGCACTGCGGCCGACCAGGTTTTCCCACAGGCGCGACTGACTCTCGTGTACACCCGAACTGGTGCCGTTGGCTAAGGGGGTGCCTTCGTAGTCGCGGTTGATGCCCTGCTCGTAGAGCGCGTGGCCGGTTTCGTGCAGGGTGCCGAACAGTGCATCGCTGAGGTCGTTTTCGTGGGCGCGGTTAGTGATGCGCACATCGCCCAGCGAGAACTTGGTCATGAAGGGGTGATGGGTCATATCGTTGCGGCCGCGCTCCCAATCGTAGCCAATGTGGGTGGCTAAGATGTTGGCAAAGGCAATCTGCTCGGCGGGTGCGTAACCCCGGCGCAGG
>DAITOV010000397.1:0-4421 GCA_036833945.1 Abditibacteriia bacterium | reverse complement strand
GGAACTGGTTGTCCACGCCCATGATTTCGCCAGTCGATTTCATTTCCGGGCCAAGGCCGGTATCGAGCATGGTCAGCTTCTGGAACGAGAACACCGGAGCTTTAACCGCCACCTGATCGGAAATGGGATACAAACCGGTCTTATAGCCCAATTCATTGAGCGTTTTGCCCAGCGTCACCTTGGTTGCCACCGGCACCATCGGCACACCGGTGATTTTCGAGAGATAGGGCACGGTGCGGCTGGCGCGCGGGTTCACTTCGATGATATACGCCTGCTCGCCGTCGATGACATATTGAATATTCATCAAACCGATGATTTTCAGCTCGCGCGCGATGCGAATGGCGTATTCCTCGATCTGATCGATGACGTTTTGCGACAGAGTTTGCGGCGGATAAACGGCCATTGAGTCGCCCGAGTGAACACCGGCGCGCTCGATGTGCTCCATGATGCCCGGCAACAAGCAATCCACGCCGTCGGAGATGACATCGACCTCGGCTTCCTTGCCGACGACATATTTATCGACCAACAAAGGACGCTCGGCCGAAACCTCGACCGAGGAGGTTTTCATGTAGGTGCTGAGATCGCCTTCGTTATACACGATTTCCATCGCGCGACCGCCCAGCACGTAGCTGGGACGCACCAGCACCGGATAGCCGATTTCAGCGGCAACCTTGGCGGCATCTTCAAAGGTGACGACAGCTTTACCCGGCGGCTTGGGAATATCCAGGCGCACCAGCAGATCATCGAAACGTTCACGATCTTCAGCCAGGTCGATAGAGTCGTAGGAGGTGCCGAGAATCTTGACTCCGGCCTCGTGTAACGGCTTGGCCAGGTTGATGGCCGTCTGGCCGCCAAACTGGGTTACGACGCCCAGGGGCTGTTCGCGGTCGATGATATTGAGAACATCCTCGGTTGTCAGCGGTTCGAAGTAAAGGCGGTCGGAGATGTCGAAGTCGGTAGAAACCGTTTCGGGATTGTTGTTCAGAACAATCGCTTCATATCCCAGTTCGCGTGCGGTGCGCGTGCAGTGTACAGAGGCGTAATCGAATTCAATACCCTGCCCGATGCGAATCGGGCCACTGCCGATGATGATGACTTTTTGTTTTCCCATTCCAAAGAAAGGATTTTACCAAGCTTGCGGCTTGCTCGCTAACCGCATTTCTTGGAATTGGTTTAATAAAATGATCTGAGCGTGAGACTTCATATTATTCCAATCCCCCGATTAACCTCTGACTCTCCCCTGTTCAGAGCACGCTAAGCCTTCGGCTACGCAAACTTCGTCGCAAGTTTGCGCAATTTATAACGGCAGAATTTAGATTTTAGAATTGAGAGCTGAGGGCGGTGCCTACCCGCGTGGGAAGCTTCTCCTAAAATCTCAGTTCCAAAATCTAAAATCTAAAACAATCATATTTGAGAGGCCAGAAGATAATGTCCAGACGGAAAATATTCTTCCAACAGTCCATCCCCGCCCTGCGCGACTTCGTGCCAGGCTTCGCCTTCCTGGCGGTAGCAACTGCCGCTGAGTGGCCATTTTACGTGGGCGGTGATGCCTTCGGGGACGGTGAATTCCAGGCGGAAGCTGCCGGTGGTTTCTACCTGCACTTGCACTCCACCGTACGGGGTGGGGACTTTGCCGCGTGCCCATTCCAAGCCGCCGGGTTGGGGGGCGATCAGGGTTTGGCGGTAGCCTGCGGTTAGGGGCCGCACGCCCAGCACGAAGCGGGTGCTGATATTGGCGGGCACCGCGCCCCAGGCGTGGTTCCAGGTCAGGTTGGGTTTGTATTTGACATCCCAGGCTTCCCAGGTGAGCGTGGAGCCTTCCTCGATCATGTGCCACCAACTGCGCTCCTCGTGCGAGGTCATCAGCGCCAATGCGGCTTTGTCGCGTCCGGCTTGGAAGAGCGCTTCCAGCAGATACTGCGCCGCGTACACGCTACAAGCCATGCCGCGCGATTCAACATAGGCACCCACACTTTCCACATGCTCTTGCGGCACCAGTCCACAGGCCAGTGCCAGCATATTGGCATGCAGCGAAACGTGATCGGAGGCGACTCCATCTTCAGTGGTGCCATCGATATACACCTTGCGGGCGGGGTCGAAGAAACGCTGATTGAAAGCTGCGTAAACCCGCACCGCCTGTTCGTGGTAGAAGTCGGCATCGGTATGATGGCCCAAAACCTCGGCCATCATCTCCATGCACTTTAAGCTGTGGTAGAAGAGGGCATTCAAAAAGGTGTTGAGAACCGGGCCTACTTGCTTATAGGGGTCTTCGGGCAGGAGTTCGTTGTTGTTATAGTTATCACGCTCCAGCGGCGGCCAATCGATGTTAGCCGCGCCACGCAACAAGCCGTCCGCGCCGGTGCGTTCCATGAAGAGTTTGGGTTTGAGCTCTTCGTAAAAATGCTCGGCCACAGCCAGGTCGCCGGTGGCTTCGTAGTAGGCGGCGGCCATCATCACGGTGTTGAGACTCCATTCGGTGGGCCAGGTCGGGTTGTCGAGCAGGTGCCGGATGGTGGCCTGCGCCACCGCCGGGTCGAGGTCGCAGGCGAAGTGCGACAACATGTTGAGATAGGCATCGGCCTCGTAGGGAATGCGTTCGCGTTCGCCATCGATATAGATACCAAAAACCGTGGTCGCCTTCATGGTGTGTTTGCACATCTTCCACACGGCGTTCAGGGTGTCGTTGGAGCACTCGAAATGCCCGGCAGTTTCATCGAAGGGCGCGTGGATGAAGAGCTGGCGCAGTTGCGAGGCTTCGAGCTGAACGCCGTTGGTTTCGATTTCGGCATAGCGGAAGATCGTGATTTCGCGCAAGTCCACTGCACTTTCCAGGGCCATATCGGCATCGTGCAGCTCCTGGCGCGGGAAATCGAGCAGATAGGTTCCGGCTTCGTCGGTGGAAACCAGGTGGGCTTCGCGATAAACCACACTACCGAACGGCTCGCGGTCGATAGCACCGGCGACTAACCTTTCCCCTACCCGTACGGTGAGGCGGTCGCTGATTCCCTGCTCCAGTTTGAATTGTATGTTGCCCCAGGCGGCTTTACCGAAATCGACGAAGTAGTGATCGCCGCGCCATTCAAAAAGCACCGGCGCAACCGGGGTAATCTCCAAAGCGGGAAGCGTGGTTGCCACACCGCCGTTTTGCATGACAAAAGAAAAATCAGGCTCGGCCGTAACCAGAGCAGAAGGATAAGAAAGAAGAGATTGGTTCATAGCATTAACAATGGCCAGGGCCTATCAACAAAAACGACGAAACCAGACCGTCGTAGAATGGCAGCGAAGGTCTGATTTCAGGGATGTTTGAAACAAGTTTTTTTGTGACTTGTTTGGCATGGTTGAGCAAGTAGACAGAATACAGGAAACAGGAAACAGGAAACAGGAAACAGGAAACAGGAAACAGGAAACAGGAAACAGGAAGGTAACCGGGTGTTGACGGTAGCCGCAAGCCTTATAGTTCGTCATCCTCGCGAACGCGGGGATCCAGTACACGGCTTGATGGATAGGACAAAATCAAAAAGCTCTCTCAGGAGTAGGTTTCCTGTTTGCTGTTTCCTGTTTTCTCTCAAACAACGAGAGGAGGTTAATTCTCCGAATTGGTATTCTCCTTAGAATTCATTTGCAAGTTTCACTTCCTCACCGCTGACGTTTGCAAAATGGTGCTTACGCTTTGCGGGTCTAATTTCATCGCAATATAAGCCATGCCTCCACGCACCTGATATTGCAGCGGTTTGCCGTTGGCGGCGTTTTGGTAGCTGGCGTTGGCCAGGTGCGGCACAGCAATGACTTCGCCACGCACCGTTACTCCGGCACCGTTCATGACCGTCCACAGGGTGCGGGTTTTGCCGGGGAACTTGTTGGCGTATACATCGCCGCGCAAAGTGGGCACCAAATGTTCGGGTTTATCGGACATGAAGCAGTCGGTGTATTTGCGGAGCAAGCGGGTCTGTTCGCGCAGGATGCTGGAGACATCGCTATCCCACACGCCCCAACCGCCGCCGAACAGGCCTTTGCCGTTGAACAGCATGTGTTTCATCACGTTCCAGCCGGTGCCATAGCCCTGGGGCAGGCAGAACTGCTTGAGCTGCGGCATCAGGTAGCGGGCGAGGTCGATTTCCGGCTTGAGCAGGTTCGGCGTCTCTTCGGGCACATCCCAGCGTGGGCTGAGAATGAGCGCGGTCGAAGTGGCCGAGTAAGACAAGTAACCATCGAGATACTGGCTGATGACATCCGGCGGCTGGTATTCAGTCCAGATCGGCGTGTTGGCCGGATACAGGTCGCGCAGCTTCTTCACCAGGTTGAACGAACCCTGATTGGGGTTGGAAGGCAAAGCATGACCGTGGTCGGGGTTGTAGCAACTGGCGCGATGCATGGGGAATACATCGAGGTAGATGCTGTCGATTTTCAAATCGCGCACAATT
>DAITOV010000396.1:0-4422 GCA_036833945.1 Abditibacteriia bacterium | reverse complement strand
ACGCGGCGCTTTCGATTCCGCTCCACATCATCGTGGCGCTGGGTTTGGCACTCCTGCTCAACCAGAAGGTAAAAGCGATGCCGATTTTCCGCACCATCTTCTATTTGCCCTCGCTCACCAGCGGCGTGGCGACCTTCCTCTTATGGGGCAATATTTTCGAGCCGCAGGCCGGTTTGTTGAACCGCTTTTTGCGCAACTTCATTGAAAACCCGCCGGGCTGGCTGATGGACCCGACCTGGAGCAAAGTGGCGCTGGTCATCATGGGCACCTGGTCGGTAGGTAGCACTATGCTGATCTTCCTGGCTGGTTTGCAGGGCATTCCCGGCCAGCTTTATGAAGCTGCCAGCATCGACGGCGCGCGGCCGTGGACACAGTTCCGCAATGTGACGTTGCCGATGCTTTCGCCGACGATTTTCTTCAACGTGATCATCGCCACTATCGGCTGTTTGCAAGTCTTTGCCCAGGCATTCGTTCTGACACGCGGCGGTCCCAGCAACTCGACGATGTTCTATGTCTATTATCTGTTTAATCGCGCGTTCGTCTATTTCGATATGGGCTACGCCTCGGCCATGGCCTGGCTGCTGTTTGCGATTGTGTTGGTGCTGACCGTCATTCAGATGCGCATGGCGAAAAAGTGGGTGCATTATGGTTGAACATACCAAACGAATCAACAAAATTACGGTTTATATTCTGCTGATCGGTTTCTCGATTCTTTTCGCGTTTCCCTTCGTGTGGATGGTTGGCACCTCGCTCACGCCGGGCGAATTGGTGCTCGATCGTAACCGGCCTTTTATTCCCATGCAACCGGCGTGGAGTAACTACAGCGAAGCACTCACGGTGCTGCCGTTTGCGACTTTTCTGAAGAACACGCTCATCATCTCGATCATGTGTGTGATCGGGCAAACCATCTCGGCTTCGCTGGTGGCATTTGCTTTTGCCCGCCTCAAGTTTCCCGGACGCGATGCCCTCTTCGTGATGGTGCTGGCAACCATGATGCTGCCCGGCCAGGTGACGATGATCCCGACCTTCATTATGTTCACCATCCCTGGCTGGATCGATTCGCTCAAACCGCTTATCGTGCCGGCGTTCTTCGGCGGCGGAGCGTTCTTCATCTTCTTGTTGCGTCAGTTCTTCCTGACCATTCCGGCAGAGTTGGAAGATGCGGCGCGCATCGATGGCTGTGGCAGCTTCGGCATCTATCGCCACGTAATTTTGCCGCTTTCCAAACCGGCACTCACCGCCGTTGCGCTATTCTCTTTCATGGGACACTGGAACGACTTCTTAGGTCCGTTGATCTATACGCAGAGCGAAGAAAAGAAGACCCTGGCGCTGGGGTTGAGCGCTTTCAAGGGCTTGCACGGCACCGAATATCACCTGATGATGGCGGCCAGCGTGGCGGTGCTCTTGCCGGTGATTATTCTTTTCTTCTTCTCGCAGAAATACTTCGTGGAAGGCGTGGTGACGTCTGGCGTTAAAGGCTAAGTAACAGGAACAATATGGCTCAGGTTGAACTGAAAAACATCAACAAAATTTATACCGACCCCAAAAGCAAGCACGAAGTCTATGCGGTGCGCAATCTCAACCTGGAAATTCGCGATGGCGAGTTTCTGGTGCTGGTGGGGCCGTCGGGTTGTGGCAAAACCACGGCGCTGCGTATGATTGCCGGGCTGGAAGAAATTACCAGCGGCGAAATGCGCATCGGCAATCGTTTAGTCAACGATGTGTTGGCCCGCGACCGCGACATCGCCATGGTATTTCAGAACTACGCACTTTATCCGCACATGTCGGTGTATGACAATATGGCGTTCGGTCTCAAGCTCCGCGAAATGCCGCCATTCTTGAGACGTTTAACCGACCGTGCCAAGGCGCGTGAAGTGGCCGCCGATATTGACGCGCGCGTCCGCGAAGCGGCACGACAGCTCGATTTGGAGCATCTGCTCAATCGCAAGCCCTCGCAGCTTTCAGGTGGTCAGCGCCAACGCGTGGCTCTGGGACGTGCCGTAGTGCGGCAACCGAGTGTGTTCTTGATGGATGAACCGCTCTCCAACCTCGATGCCAAGTTGCGTGTGCAAACCCGTGCCGAACTGGTGAAGCTGCATCGCCGTCTGGGAGTGACGACGGTCTACGTCACCCACGATCAGGTGGAAGCGATGACCATGGGCCAGCGCATCGCCGTGATGAAGGGTGGCGAATTGCAGCAATGCGATACGCCGATGGAGCTTTACAAGCACCCGGCCAATATGTTCGTAGCGGGCTTTTTGGGCACGCCGTCGATGAACTTCCTGCACGGCCATGTGGTGAATTCGGGTGGAGATTACAAAGTCGATCTGGGTTTTGTGCAGGTTCCGCTCTCGCTTTCCGCGCACCCACAGGCTAAGGAGTTTGTCGGAAAAGAAATCGTGCTCGGTATTCGCCCCGAAAATATCTACGATGCCGCCCTGGTTCCGCCATCGGCCGGAAAGAACCAGAGCAAGGTGACGTTGAATGTAGAAGTGGTCGAGCCGATGGGTGCGCAGAATATCCTGTTCCTCAAGAGCGGTGATACGGCGCTGCAGGCCGCCGTCGACCCGGCCAGCCATCCGGAGATGGGGCGAGATATCGAAGTAGCTCTCGATATCGACGCCATTCATTTGTTCGATCCATCCACGGAAAAAGCGATTTAAAGTGCAAAGCTTGCCTTAATAAACGGCTGCCGTTCATAAAAAATCACTGTATTCTAATGAAGCGATGGTCATCTCTCAACAACGTGGGAGATGACCATTTTTAATGCCATTTTTTAAAAGAATAATCTCCGATCGCGGTGGGTAGGTGGCGGTAAACAGCATACAAGAAGGCAACCGGACATTGATGTCAACGGCCTTCTTTTGTGTTGTTAATTGCGGAAACTTGCGACGAAGTTTGCGTGGCCGAAGGCTTTGCGTGCTATGGAACGGGGAAGAGTGAGCGCGCTAATTTGTAGGATTGGTATACGAAGAGGGATTAGTTACGATTTCTCCCGTCTTCTGATTGAAAGTGATGCTGCCTGTTGCCGTTTGTGTGGTGAAGACCATATCCAAATTGTTGTCGGCGAAGACCAATTCAGGAGCGAAAGGGAAATATTCTTTGCTGTTCTTGAATATGCTCCGAATCGTTTGAAGCAACCCTGCATTATCAGGCGACTGCAAAAGCAAGGTATAGCCTTTCCCAATTCGTCTCACACTTTGTGGGGATTGTTCTTTACCGCTCGCAGGTGCAAAGAGGCGTGCATGCCATTTCGCATTGTCATAGAGCTTGCTTCCTACCGGTTGGCCTGATGTAGAAACCGCAATGAGAATGCCGCCGTCTCGCACCCAGTCTTCAATGGCTCGTGCTGCTTTGGATTCGAGCACGGGAGATTGACAGAGCAATAACAAACGGCTGTTTTTTAAGGCTCCGTCGGCGACGGTATCTCTGGTGACATAATCCCAGTCGGTGAGGTCGCGCAATGGTCTGGCCAGGGTATAGAGTGCTTCGGTAGCATCGTTATCCAGCGCCCAGCTTTCGCGGGAAATATAAAGAGCGGCGTTCACCTGCGTTTGTTGAGGGGATAGTTGAGGAAGAGCGTTTTTCGAGTGCAGTAAGGCTTGTTTATCGGTAGTGAAGTTTTCAGCGTAGTCATGCAATTCGCGCGCGCCAGAAGCTACCGCGTTATAAATACGCGCAATCAGCCCAATCGGTGATACATTACCGGCAGGCTCGATTCCGGTGTAAGTACCATAATGGCGCGTAGCGGTAACGACTTCACGGGTCAGGGTGAAGTTCGCTGCATAATCGTTGTGCTCATTAGTGATGCGTAGGCCGACTTTATAAGGTGCGACAGCTTTGGCTTGTGCGGTAAAATCGGCCCCCAGCATGGGCGTGCCCGAACCACCCGTCACTAAATAGATAGGTGTATCGGGCAGTGCTTCGCGTGCCGTTTGTGCCCAGAAACGCACCCATTGCGTCATGGCTTCCTGATACCATTCCACGAAATCGGCACGCGCGCGGTCGGAAGGGGCGGCAGCGGGCAGAAATGGTTGCACTGCATTCCAATGATTATGTTTTGTCCCCCAGGCTGTATTGAGTGCCTGGAGCGTAGGGTAGCGGCGGCGCATTGCCTGGCGGAAGGCCGTGGCCGCGTGGGCATCACCGGCCCACCATCCGGCGTGGTTATGATAATCGCCGGTGAGCCGGGTTGTCCAACCGCCTTCGGGGCCAGCAGGATACAGGCTTTCGCCGTAAATACCGGTCACACCCAGCAACACCGCGCCGGGGGCATTATTGTTTTTATAGCGTGCGGCGAAGGCGTGTAAAAACCGCTTGATGGCAGGACGCAACGCCGGATTGAACAAACTTTGCACGGCACTTTCCTGGCCGTGTTCCAAGCAGCGGTAACGCGTGGCTTCGGGTCTATTTTGAAACCAG
>DAITOV010000395.1:0-4438 GCA_036833945.1 Abditibacteriia bacterium | reverse complement strand
AGCAGATATCTGCTGCGCCCGCCTTTTTACCGATATTGATCGTATGAGTCGTTACATCTACCTTTCTACTTCACCTAATTCGCCACCCGGAAGAACACGGCGAGTTTCTGTTTGAACCGGCGCTTTGGTCGCCAAACGCGGTCCGGTGAACAGGAAGCTGGGACGAATTAAACCACCCAGGCCAATTTCATTCGCGGCGCTGTTGCGAACGATTTGAATTGCCAACAGGTTATCGCCAGTACGAATTTCATCCGTTAAATCGAATACTGCCGGTTTGGAAAATCCGCGTCCGCTCGAACCGATATAATTACCGTTAAGATAAACCCGCGCTTCGTCTTCAAAACCGCCAAGGAATAACCCCAGGGGTGTCTCGGCCGCATTAAACGTGAAGCGATAACGATACCATACCGCACCTTCCCGCAAACCACCTAACCCCTGGGCATCCCAGGTACTGGAAAAAGTTTTGGTCAGTGCAAAGCGTTTATCGTTGATTTCAGGCCGCTGATAATTCAAGCGTTCGCCTACCATCTTCGGGTCGAACGCTGTGGGCAGTTCGTCGGGCAGTTTGGCAGCCATGCGATATTGCCCACTGGAATATTTCAACCCCTGATCGACAAACTGCTGAATATAGCGCTTCAAATAGGCAGGAGCTTCATTTGAAACCATATCGGAGTTAACATCATAAACACTTTGCCAGTGCGTTATCATGGCATCGTAATCGGCCTTGGCCCCCGTGAAATCGCAGTTATTGGCAGAGTTCCAATACTTGAGATACAACCGCAAGGCTTCGACGCCGGAGACGAAATAACCCACCCGCGTTTTCTCTTCCTGGCTCTTGGCCAACTGCAACGCCGTGTCCATATCCTTTTTCGCAGATGTAACAAAATCCTCATCAAAAGCTAAAGGATAACCCCAGTAGGAACCGGCTTCCTGTCCGGCTTCGTGTTGCACTTGCGTGAGGCGCAGGAAATATTTTTCCATCGGCTCAGCGCCCGCACCAAAAGCTTTCACACAGTATTCATGCAGTAGCTTCTTCCAATCCTGCTTCGAGTTCCAGGCCAGCTTCATGAACACGTAATCGCTGGGTGCCAGCACCCCCCACTGCTTGGTCACTTCCACATTGAGACCGAGGACGTTTTGCGTTTTATAAAACGGGATTTCCTCACCCCAAATTTTGAGTTTGGAATAAGGCAACATATTTTCGGCCAGGTTCCAGTTATAACCACGATAAACCAAAGGGTTGCCCTGCTCGCGCGAGAGCCTACCCCACTGCTCCACCACGTCTTTGTAATAGACCTGGGTTTTCGAGGTCGTATCGAGCAAGGAATGCAAACGCGAAAAATTGATCGGCGCGAAAATTTGCACGTAACGCGGATGCGGCTTATAGCGCAGTGGAAAGTCGGCGTGGGTCGAATAGGAATAACAGCCCAAGTAAACATTGGGATACTCGTCGCCTAATTTTTCGAAGATGCGGTTTGCCAGCAGCACCAGTTCATCGGTGCGATCGACCTCGCCGACAATCGGGTCGATGCGCCCTGAACCCGCCGCCAGCGACTCCGAGGAAAGCGAATATCCCAACCCGTCGGCGGGGCCGATGGGAAAACCGGCGGGCCTATCTTTAGGCCAACCGTTTTTGGCATAAGCATCGCGAATATCCTGAGCCATCAGTTCAATCACGCGGGGATGGGTGGTTTCAAGCTGCGGGCCGCGCCGCACCAGGGTGCCGTTCGTATCACGCACCAACGCCAGCATGGTAGGGTCTTTTTCGATTTCGTCTTTATGGATTTTGGTGAATTTATCCCAGTAATGTCCGGCGGTCTGATTGGCTAATAGGTTGTAACGCCCTGCCCTCTGGCGACGCGACCAACCCTCAAAGCGCGCCGCTTCTTCTGGTTTGCGCGGTTGCGGATATCCGCGATACCACAAGCGACGTAAGAGAAAATCGGGAGCCTGCGATTCATCCAGACGATTGATTTCAACCGTTGGCTTACGAGGAATGATTTCACCTATCTCGCCAGGCAACACCCAATCGCAGCCGAGCTTTTCCAACACATCCATCACACCGAAAAGAGTGCCTTCATCGCTTTGCCCGCCGATCAAAAGAAGATCGTCTTTATTGAGTAAGCGATATCCTTCCTGCGACTCAACCGTTTTTTGCGGAACGGCTCCCAATTTGACGGCTAAATCGCCCAGCACAATCGCCGGAGCTTTTACGTTTTGTGTGTCGTTGGTTTCGATAATTTCAAGTTTCGCCCCGCTCATCTTTTCCAGATGATAGTTCAGCTCACGCACTGCTGTCGCCAGTGCCGCTTCAGGTTGGGGGCGCCTTGCTTTGAGGTCGGGTTCAGGTAATGGAGAAATATAAACTTTCGCGACTGCCGTGCCGTCTTTCACCAAAGTTACGGCCTGGGCTGAGAGAGGAAATATCAAAGATGCGCCAATCGTAAATAACAGTTTTTTCGCCTTCGACTTTAACATTAAACAAACTCCAGGAATTGTCCTCTGAATACGCGATAATGGTGCCATTATCTATCAATGCGTGCTACGGTGTAGCAGCAAGTACCACTTCCTTAGGCAGTAGCAACTCGTCGGCGCTCCGTGCCAAATACGGCGGCACCGTCATTAAACCAATTTGTCCGCCGATCGATTCAAACATCCAGAGCTTACCCTCCTGCCCGGCTTCGACGGGAATGGAAAAGTAGCTGTTTTTGGGCGGATATGTGAAAACGACCTTACCGTCGCCATTGTGAATCTTGCCGTCGCCATAGGCAAAACCACCCACATATTTGGTGCCCCTGGGCACATAGAAATAAAGATTCCAACGGTTACCAAAACCCGTAGTGCGTCCCAGTGCCGAGCGCACCACGACCGGGGTTCCCGGTGGAAGCTGCAACTGGGTTCCCATCATACGGTCACTGCCACGCACACAATAAAGGCCGGCTTTAGGAATGGTAAAGGTAATGTCATGTAACTCTGTATCTGGCGGCACTTCTTTCGTTTCGATGGGCACCGGAGCCAGCAATTCTTCTTCACCCTCTTCTTCCGCGTTTGGATCGCCGACGATATCTTCGCCGTGGAAAAGCAGAACTTTAGCCGAGCCGCGCGAGCTATAGACCGTTCCGGCGCGGGCCTGAAGGGTCAGTGTTCCGGGAGCATCCATCCACACCCAGTATTCCTGCGAACCTCGCCAACGGGTGAAGCTTTGTGGAGCACGCGATGTGAGGTTCAATGCTTTGGCCGATACCAGATTCGAGCTAAAATCTACCGGCTCGAAATCCAGCAGTTTGTTGTTTTCGACTCCGGTTTTTACAATTTCCTGAACCTGCTCGGAGGTGAAAACAGCATCCTGCTTCCAGGGATTCACCGGTTTTCCGGCTTTATCTTTCTCCGGCTTTTGCCAGTGTGCCTCCGCTGGAATATTGACGCTTTTATCGCGAAAACCAGTGCGATAAATCGCCAGGCTATGCAACATGTGCGTATCGCGAATGCGGTAGGCAAAACGAATCACATCTTCGTAACTCTTCTGCCGTTCTTCCTTGGTGGCAGCGGTATATTTAAGATAGAGTTCAATATAGCGTGTATATAATGCCAGGTCGTCGATACGATTGCGCACCTGCAGGTCCGTGGTCTGGGCATAGGCCACCTGCAAAGAGCGATAGAGGCGGCCAACATAATCGTCGCTCAGGGGGCGCGATTTTGCATTGCCAATACCGTTCAAGAGGCCATAAACCTCCCGCATCGGTTCCTTGGCCGTGCCGAAGCTCTTATCGAGAAAATCTTCGATGAGCGCAGGAACGTTTTTAGCTTCATCCACATCCCATAATATCCGGCCAGCCAGATAATAGCCTAAACCGTTTGGCCCCCAGTTATCGCTCGACTCGGCGCTCATGAAGCGCGCACCGTTGGCGTAGAAATGGGGAATAGTTTGAACCATATATTCCGGCCGCCCGGCACGGGCGCCAAAGGGCAGGTCTTTATCCCAATGGATGATGGAATAATATTCGCGCATACCGATGGTCGCGCCCTGCTTTTGCCAGCCTTCGATTAATTGATCGACCGTGAACCCACCCGAAATAAAAGCCGTGGCAACACTGACCACGACATTGGGATTGACCCGAATCGAAGGCGGCGGCGAGTGTTTGTTGTAGGCATAAAAACCAACATATTTGCCCGGGTATTTTTTGTTGACGGCTTCAGCGACATTATTTGCCAGCAGTGTTACGCGGTCGGAGACACTGCCGATTTTTTGTTCTTCAGGCGAATCGCCCCAATGACTGCCATCGTTGGGATCGACTGAAACTGAATCGAGTTCGGGATTCTTTTCAAAGGAATTCAGAGCATCGTTCACAACTAACTGGCGTAAACCGGGGTTGGCAACGTTGAACTGCGGTGCCTGGGCCGCACGGGCCGAACTGAGATCGACCGGTTTGCCGTTGAC
>DAITOV010000394.1:0-4445 GCA_036833945.1 Abditibacteriia bacterium | reverse complement strand
AAAGGCCACTGCAGCTAAGGCTTCTGGCGCTTGAAGAACTGCCACGGTACATTGAGTATTTCGATGTGCCGTGGTTTATTTTTGAAGAACCAACCTGTGGCGTTTTCCAGGAAACCCGGCCAAAGGCATCCGCTTTGCCGTTGCGTTTGATTATTCATGATAAAATCTTTTTTTTAGAAAACGATGTCGATATCGTCCACAAAGATTATTTTCTTATGAAATTAGCTGTTATCGGAACCGGATACGTCGGCCTGGTGGCCGGTGTTTGTTTTGCCGAAGCGGGCAATGATGTCTTGTGCGTCGATGTCGACCAGGACAAGTTAGCACGCCTGCAAAACGGTGAACTGACCATCTACGAACCCGGTTTGGAGCGTCTGTTCGAGCGCAACTTGCGCGACGAGCGCCTGCGCTTCACCGATGACTTGGCGGGTGCCGTGGCTCATGCCGATATCATCTTCCTGGCTTTGCCCACTCCGCCGACAGCAACCGGAGAAGCCGATCTTTCTTATATCCTCGGTTGTGCCGAGGAAATCGGAAAATTGCTGGAAAAATACACCGTAATCGTCACCAAAAGCACGGTGCCGGTGGGCACGGCCGATAAGGTTCATGCCGCTATTTCCAAGAGCGCTCAATGCGAGTTCGACGTGGCCAGCAATCCCGAATTCCTGCGCGAAGGCGTGGCAGTGGAAGACTTTCTCAAGCCCGAGCGCGTGGTTTTAGGCACAGACAGCCCGCGCGCGGAAAAATTGCTGCGCGAGTTGTATCATCCCTTCGTTTTGTCGGGCAATCCCGTTCTGGTAATGGATGCCCGTTCGGCTGAGATCACCAAATATGCCGCTAACGCCATGCTGGCGGTGCGCATTTCGTTCATGAACGATATCGCCAACCTGTGTGAAGCCTGCGAGGCCAACGTCGATGACGTGCGTTTGGGCATTGGCCTCGATTCGCGCATCGGCAAGCGATTTTTGTTTGCCGGAACGGGTTATGGTGGTAGTTGTTTCCCTAAGGATGTCAGCGCACTGGTGATGACCGGGCGTGAATACGGCGCGCCACAGCGTTTGCCCGAAGCCACGCAAGAAGTCAACGAGCAGCAGAAGAAAACCTTGATTCCGCGCATCGAAAACCATATCGGCGATCTGGCTGGTAAGAAGTTTGCGGTGTGGGGTGTTGCTTTCAAACCCAATACCGACGACATTCGCGAAGCGCCGTCGCTGGTGATTATTCAGGAATTAGTGAGCCGGGGAGCGAGGGTGACTGCCTACGATGCCGAAGCCATCCCGGCGGCGAGCAAAGCCCTGGCCTCGTTGGGTGAGGCTGTGACCTTTGCCACCAATCCGTATGAAGCATGCCGGGATGCCGACGCGTTAGTGATTGTGACCGAATGGAATTCGTTCCGCGACCCCGATTGGGAACTGTTGCGAGCGAATCTGAATGAGCCGCTGATCTTCGATGGGCGTAATATCTACGAATTGCAAACCGCCCAGAATCACGGTTTCACCTACTATTCAATTGGCCGCCCCACTGTGAGGGCGTGACGTTTTTTGGAGAAAAAATTAACATGGCAGGTATTGAACAGCGTTTTAGCCGTTCCAGCTACGATCGCTTGGTAAGCGACCTGGAAAATTTGAAAGGCCAGCGGGCCAAGATAGTGCAGGACATCAAAGAAGCCCGTGAACAGGGCGATTTGCGCGAGAATTTCGCGTACCACGATGCCAAGAATAACCAGGGCATCCTTGAAGCCCGCATCGCTGGTCTCGAATTGCGCCTGGCCGATGCCGTCATCGTGGAAGGCAATGACAACGGCGAAGTGATGATGGGCGTGCCGGTGAAAGTGCATTTCAAGGAGCAAGACCGCACCCGCACCTATACCATCGTCACCGAAGAAGAAGTCGATGAAGTCGATGGCGGCGCTTCGGCCGATTCGCCCGTCGGCAGCGCGCTGCTGGGCCGTAAGGTCGGCGATGTTGTCGCACTCGAAGGCCCCAACGGCGTGGTACAGGTTGAAGTGTTGAGCATCGGCGAAGAGGCGTAAGTTTTGGCGAAACGAAAGAGGCGAATCTCTATCAATGGAGATTCGCCTCTTTCGTTTGATAAAATAGATTTATGGGCAAGTATGAAAAATTGTTGAATCAGATCATACGTGGTTCTTCAGACTCAAATATTGCCTTTGATGACTTATGACAGCTACTCCACAGATTAGGCTTTGAAGAGCGTAAGAGCGTATTCGTGGAAGTCATCATAATTTTCGTAAAGCCGGTGTTGAAGCAAAGATTAATCTGCAGCGAGATAAAAGTAAAGCCAAAGCTTATCAAGTTCGGCAGGTGCGAACAATTCTCGTAGAACACAATCTAATAGGGGAGGAACTACAAGATTGATGATACATTACGAAATCATTCTCTATTGGAGTAAGCAAGATCAGGTCTATATCGCCGAAGCTCCTGAGCTACCAGGCTGTATAGCACATGGCGAGTCGCAGGAATTGGCTTTAGCCAATATTCAGGAAGCGATTCAGTTATGGTTGGAGACGGCTCGAGAATGTGGCGACGACATTCCTGAACCGAAAGGGCGTCGCCTGATGGTGGCGTAAAGAGATACTATTTCTTCGTATCTTGCTCTCGATAAGCCTTTAATGCCGCAATTCCCGCCTCGCTACGCTGGGCCAACACCTTTTTCCAATCCTTCTCATAAGGTTTGAGCGACTCTACCAGTAATCGGGCCACTGCCAGGTTGCGAAACCATTTTTTATCGGCAGGGATAACGTGCCAAGGTGCATGTTCCGTGCTGCATTTGGCAAGCGCGTCGTGGCTGGCTTTTTGATAATCGTCCCAATACTGGCGGTTTTCCCAGTCGCCCACCGAGAGCTTCCAGGCTTTTTCCGCTTCGGCTTCACGGGCCATCAGGCGTTCTTCCTGCTCTTCTTTGGAGATATGCAGGAAGCATTTCACGATGATGGTGTTGTTTTGAGCGAGCAGCTTTTCAAAATTGTTGATCTGTTCGTAACGCACTTTCCACACTTTCTCCGGTGCTAAATTCTGCACCCGCACCACCAGCACGTCTTCGTAGTGGGAGCGGTTGAAAACGGCAATCATGCCCCTGGCCGGTGTCACGCGATGCACGCGCCACAGGAAATCGTGCGCCAGTTCCTCGCTATTGGGCACTTTAAAACTCTCCACCCGGCAGCCTTGCGGGTTGACGTAGTTCATCACTCCGCGAATAGTGCCGTCTTTACCCGAGGTATCCATGCCCTGCAACACCAGCAGCAACGAATGCGTGCTCGCCGCATAGAGCAATTCTTGCAAACGATTGAGTTCCTGGCCGATGGTTTCCAGTTTTTCAAGCGCGATTTCCTTGTTCAATTCTCTGGGCGCGCCGGTGGGAATTTTTGAGAGAGTGCTTTTCTGCCCGGCTACGATGCGAATGGCGTAGGGAGTTTTCATAAACGCCATTTTACAGTGAATGAGGGCGGGAGTGGAACTTTCTCACCAAAAGCACTCATTAATAAAGCCATTGGAACGCTTGCTCAAATGTGGCGTAATAATGGTCCTGTTGTAAGATACACTCTGCAACCACCCACGGCTTATGCGGAATCGACGGCGACAATCCGGGATTTTTTTGCGAAATCGGCTTTTTTGGCAGCGACCGGCGCTCATGCTTTTGATCGCGCTGTTCTCGCATGCCTTCGATGCCTGCGCTTCGCATATCGGGGCGCTACCGCTGTTGGAGGGTGACCATTCCCACACCAACTCCCTCTGCGTGCCGGTTGCCCAGACCGAGGGAGCAGTGTGCTCTCAAACCAAGGAGCATCACAGCGATTTGTGCGATGTGGTTTCTGAAACCGCGACACGGCAAGCCTCACCCTATCTGCTGGAAGCGCCGCCCGTGGTGCTGGTGGAGTGGTTTGTCGTTCCTATCCTCGATGAACTGCTGGAAGCTCCGGCCAGCGTCACTCGCAGCCGCGATGGCCCTGATGTCGAACCGCTCACATCCCAATTCGCCCGCCAAACTTTAGCCGGGCGCGCCCCTCCTTTGTCGGCCTGAATCTCACCTGACCTGTACGCGATGGCTCGTTAACGAGTACTTTGCGTAGTGGGTCGTCTCGTCGTTCGAGATTTTTGCCCCCGACAAAGGAGTTCCCCCCTTGAATATTAATTTGATTCGCCACACCGCCCCGCTGCGGTTCTGGCTCACATTGTTTGTCGTTTCCCTTACTTTTTCGCCTGCTTTTGCGCAGGGCGAAGTGGCGAAGCCCCCGGTTGGCGTCGATGAACTGGTGCAGCGTGCGCTGCAAAATAACCCCCAACCGGCCATTGCCCGCGCCAACCTCGAAGCGGCCCGGCAGCGGGCCGGTGCGCTCAAATCGCTGCCCAACCCGGTGTTACAGATCGTGGCCGGTTTTGCCGGTAACGAAGAAGCGCGCGATGAAGAAGTGCTGCTCTCGCAGCCCA
>DAITOV010000393.1:0-4452 GCA_036833945.1 Abditibacteriia bacterium | reverse complement strand
GTAATGAAAATGAAAATCGCAAAGATGAAGTTCATCAGCGGCCCGGCGAATAGCGTCATGAAACGCCAACCGAGGGAGGCGTCCTGGAACAGCTTCTCGCCGTGCGGTGTATCGGGACGCGCGGCGCGCTGTGAGTTGTTGACCACTTCGCCATCTTGCTTGGCGGTGGCAACCATCTCTTCTTCGCTGCCCAAACCGGCGATATCGACCATACCGCCGATGGGCAATGCGCCCACGGAGTAGTCGATGCCGTTGTGGCGCTTGGTATAAATCCACGGCGGGAAGCCGATACCGAAACGGTTGACCTTCATGCCCGCCCAGCGGCCAAACTGATAGTGGCCCCATTCGTGGACGAATACCAGAATGGAGAGCGTGACGATGAAGATGAGCGCCCCCTTCATCATGAGGGGAAATTTAAACGACAACGCTGCCAGCACCGCAATCGTGATGCCCCAGTTGACCAGAGTTCTGCGCCGCGCTTCCTGAGCGGTTTCGAGTATTAAAGGTGTGGGTTTTTCGGCCATAGTCTTAGTTTACGAATTTAGGAGGGAGTGGAGTATGCGCTTTGCTAACCATAACTCCTCCCCCTCAGGGGGAGGCTGGGTGGGGGAGTCGGAGAATAATGCGAAACGATGAATTATGAATGATGAACGGGAATACAATTCCGCACTCATAATTTAAGATTCATTACTACTCTCGACCTCCCTCCCCCAACCCCTCCCTGTGGGAGGGGAGTTTTGCGCCTGCCATGCTTCCACTTTGTGTCTTTTGCGCCTTTTCACGGCTATCTTAAATACTCCCCCGCCAATCGCCGCGCGGCTTCATCGGCGGCAAAAATATCATCCAGAGTAGGACGCTCAACCGTTTCGCACCGTTCCAAAACGTGTGTAATACAATCGGTCACCCCATAAAACCCGGTCTGCCCGTCCAAATACGCCTGCACCGCCACTTCGTTGGCCGCATTCATCACCGCCGGCGCCACGCCGCCCAGCCGCATCGCCTGGCGGCCGACTTCCAGTGCCGGAAAGCGGCTTTCATCGGGCTTTTCAAAGGTCAGCGTGCCCATTTCGGCAATATTGAGCGGCGGCGCGGCCCCACCCACCCGTTCGGGATAGAGCAAGGCCCACTGAATCGGCAAGCGCATATCGGGCACGCCAAGCTGGGCTTTCACGCTGTTATCGCTGAAAGTCACCAGCGAATGCACGATGCTCTGGCGATGCACCACCACGTCGATATTTTCCATCGGCACATCGAAGAGCCAGCGCGCCTCGATGGATTCGAGCGTCTTGTTCATCAGCGTGGCCGAGTCGATGGTGATTTTGCGCCCCATCGTCCAGGTGGGGTGCTTGAGCGCGGCGGTAGCCGGAGCTTTGGCCAATTCCTCGCGCGGTGTCGCCACGAAAGGCCCGCCCGAGGCGGTGATGGTGAGGCGGGTGACTTCGGCCAGTTTTTCGCCCAACAAACACTGCGCAATGGCGGAATGCTCGCTATCGACCGGCAGCAGTTCCACTCCGGCATCGCGGGCGGCTTGCATCACGATTTCACCGGCGGCCACCAGCGTTTCTTTGTTGGCGATGGCGATATTCTTTCCGGCGCGAATCGCGGCCATGGTGGGCCGCAAACCGGCGGCACCGCTCATCGCTCCTAAAACCAGGTTGGCTTTTTCAAAGGTGGCGACCGCTTCCAGCCCAGCCGGGCCGCCCCACACCGTGGGGGCACCGGGACAATTGGCGAGAACTTCATTGGCGCGGCGCGCAGCATCTTCATTATAAAGAGCCGCCACTAACGGTTTCCACTTGGCGACTTGCTCGCAAAACAGCTCGACATTGGAATGCGCCGCTAAACCGACGATATGCAGGCGCTCGGGTAAAATGGCAGCGACATCAAGTGTCTGGGTGCCAATGGAACCGGTGCTACCGAGGAGAACGACGTTATTGAGGGAGGCTGGAGACTGGAGGCTGGAGGCTGGGGTCATGGAGCGACGGGTTCGGTGGCGTTATCGGGTTGGGCGGCGACAGGCGAGGTGAGTTGGTCGGGAGTGCTGATCCGGCTTCCGAAAAAGAACATCACAACGGCCAAGAGCAGCACCGGCACGAAGCGATCGAGTAAGGTTCCACCACGCGGGATGAGTGCCCAGCGCATGGCATGGGCAGTACTGGAAACCGGCACCACAAGATCTTTATGCGCGGCGTGTTCATTCGCTTGCGGCGGGCGCATCGATTCACGCAGCTTCCACACAAACAGGGCCACGCCGATAACCAGCAATTTGGGCAGCCAGCCATCCGGGTTACTCAGCAGTAAAGTCAGCACGCCACCGAAAACGCCCAGCGAAAACGCGCCTAAAAAGGTGAGGACGAATCCACTCAGCGCCGCAACGCCCCCTTCCTTAAATACCGCGCTTACGGCGGCAATCAGGCCGATAGCGACCATGAGCGAGGCCATCATCAGCCCGATGGAGAGAATGAGCAACGCGAAGTCGCCGGTATTGCGCCACCAGAAATAGATAAAACCCAGCACCGAAAGCGCTACGGCAGTTGAAAACGCATCTTGCGTCCACAGTTTGCGGCGCGAGAGCGCATCGCACCATTCCTGAGCCGCGATATAAACCGCACCAACGGCCACCAGCAGCGACACGACCCCGGCCGTCGCCGGGTAAGAACCATCGATCAGCGCCGCCAAGAGCAAAGCGCCAAAGAGGACGACATCGAAAATGAGATTGGAAACAACCATTAATTTGAAGGCAGAAATGAGAATGCGGACGTCAGAATATAAGGATAACAATAATGGGAGAGGTTATGGGTTATGGGTGAGAGGTGATGGGAGAATGCCCCCCGTAGGGGCGCAGCATGCTGCGCCCTGAGCCTGGCAATGTTCCCGGCATCACATTAGACGATAGGCCTGCCCTCTTCGCTGAATGCAGATATTAGTATTACGGTTCCTGTCCTTGTCTTTTAGTAGGGAGAGGTGCAATGCCCAGGGCGCAGCATGCTGCGCCCCTACAAAAAACAACCGGGAAACCATTACGGTTCCCCGGCCGTTACCTATCACCCATTACCTATGACCTATCACCTTAATAAACAATCAGCGGCTGGGCGGGATCAACACTCACCCACTGCGGGATGGCGGGGTCGAAGGTGAGATACACGTCGTCCAGCGTCCCGGTGGCGGCTTTGAGCACTTCCACTTTCCAGAAACCTTCCAGGCCATCAAGCTTGAGGCCTTTGGCTTTAATGGCGGTGGTATCGAACTCCGTCTTGCTGCCGTTGGGCGCGGTGACCACCACTTTGGCGGTTTCGCCGGGCGATTCGCTGCTGAGAGTGAGTTCCCAGCTTTGGGTATTGGCGGGGACGTGATAGTAGAAAGTCGCTTCCTTGCCGATGAGGTGAATGCGGCGGGCATCGACATCGGTCTGATAGGCAGACGCCGCACCGCGCACTTCCACTTCGGTCACGCCACTGGGGATATAGAGGTAATAAGGCGTGTTCGCCTTGGCCTCGAAAGTTACCGCTTTGCCGGAAGTCAGCACACCGGCGGCGACGCGCTTGTTCTCCTGGTCTTTCACGGCGTAGCTCACAAACGGCACGCCGCCGGTGGCGCGGCGCGGCATGATGGTGACGGTGCCGCCGGTAGCGCTCATCATGAGAAGAGAGCTTTTACCACGCACCTGCACCGGTTTAGGCTTCTCTGCACCGGGCAGCGCGGGGGCCAGCTTCACCTTCTCTGGCTTGGGCTTGGGTCCTAAATTCACCAGACCGGGGAACAGTTCGTAATCGCTGCCCTGCGAGAACACCAGCTTCACCACGTCTTGCGGATTGCGCTGGAAGGCCGACTTATAGTCGGCAGCGATATATTTCTTGCTCTGCAGCATCCACAGCGAGATGATGAAGTTGTCTTCATACATCGCCAGGCGGGCGCGCTGCGGCTCGGTCATGGGCTGGGCCTTGGCTTCGAGGAACAGCTTTTCCAGCGCCGGGAAGTTCGGGGCGATAAGGTCTTTCCACATGCCTTCGGTCAGCACGTAGCTGACTTTGTTATTGCGGTAGTAATCGCGATAAATGTCATCCAGATGGGCGTAATACTTCTCCATCGCCGCCCCGGCCTGCGGGCCATAGGCGCGGTGGAGCCATTCGCGCTGCAACACCACGGCATCGAGCTTCGGATTCCACATCATCTTGGCCAGAATGTAGTTGGCCATACCGGCGTTGTTCCAGCTATCGGTGCCGTAGATATAGACGCCCTTCACCTTGTTCTCGATGAGAATGGGGAAAATGGTGTTGAGAATCTCGGGCGCTGCGGGCAAAAGCGCGCCGCCGCTGGGGCCGACGGTATTCGGCAGGTCGTAGTAGAAGAGGTTTTGTGTCACCTTCGACCAATCGCGCATCAGGTCGCGGAACTGGTTCTGCACGTCTTCGCGATACAGGGTGTAGCCGTAGTTGATGGACGGCGCGACCA
>DAITOV010000392.1:0-4493 GCA_036833945.1 Abditibacteriia bacterium | reverse complement strand
TCGACCTGGCGTTTACCAGTTGGGGTACCATCTGTTGGCTGGGCGATATCGACGCCTGGGCCAGTGCTGCAGCAGGCGTGCTGGCTCCCGGTGGCCGCTTCTATTTTGCCGATACCCATCCGGCTGCCCTGATCTTTGAAGTTGCTGAAACCGGCGTTCTCGCTCCGCGCTACGATTACAGCAGTGAAAAAGACGCTCCCTTGGTGTTCGATGATGAATATAGCTACGATGGCTCCAGTCAGAAGATGGAAAACATCCGTACCTATCAATGGCCTTATGGGATTTCGCAGATCGTGACCGCGCTCATCAAAGCGGGCTTTTCCATCGACTTCATCCATGAACATGAAGCTCTACCCTGGCAGCTTTACACCATTATGGAAAAACACCCGGATCGGCTTTTCCGCTTGCCGCAGAACCACGTAAGGATGCCGCTGGCGCTATCGATTGGGGCCACGAAGGAATAATGATTATTTACTCCAAATCCGCGTATTCAGATTGAGTTCCTCCACCAGGCCAAAAGCCAGTTGAAGCTGGTCGATGCACGGTTGCAGGCTTTCGATATTGAGGGGTTTGTAAAACGGCGGCGGTTCGAGCCAGCCGTGCCGTAGCGGCATGGCCATGAGCATTTGGCCTGCGTGGAAAGAAACATAAATATCACTGCCAAAGCGCGAGCGGAGGCTGGTGAGGCGCTGCATGAACGATGGTGTGAGGATGTAGCGAGCCTCTACTTGGTCGGTGGAATAAACGTTAAATAGGCGCTCAAATTCCGGGTCTTCCAAATGCACCTGCATTGATGAGGAAGCCGTCAGCAGGTTTTCTGCGCGTTCCAGCACGCGCCCGAGGCGGCCTAATAGTTCTTCACTGCTATCCGTGCCGATGACAGTGTTGCCGTGGAAATGTTTATTGAAATCGGCGATGAAAAACAGCCCTTTGAAGATCGTGCCGCGCCCTACTGTGGGTGTGCGACCCGTAGCGGGTGGGGTGAAGACTTGAGCCTCCACCAGAGAGAAACGAACGCGGGTTGTTCCCACCCTTGCGGTAATTAAATCTTCGCCCGTGAAGATATCAGGCGCACGAAACAATCGACTCTCCCGAAATTCTTCTTCCGATACACTCTGGCCGGGTGAGTAGTTGGCCTTATGGGTATCGACGGGTTGACAGGCTTTCACCAACTCGGGCACCACGCGCGATTTGAACGCTTTGCGATAATCACGGGAAGAGTGAGCATAAATTGTGCGCTGTGCCAGCCAGACAATTCCCAGCGCACAAACGGCTCCTCCGAGCCACGATTCTTCTAAAACTTTGTGCAAAAAGTAAAAAACTCCAAACCCCAGCACGCATGACAGGATGATGGAACGATTGAACTCGTACCGCATTTGTAGGTGCATTGATTGGAGGGGCTGAAGCTTCTCTTCCAATTTGTCTTTGCTTGCTGGGTTTAAGGGCATTGCGCGTTCGGGGCTTTTTATCCTATAAATTAAAATCCTATCTCTGGCGATCTACTCCATGTGTTCATAGCACGCAAAGCCTTCGGCTACGCTAACTTCGTCGCAAGTTTTTGACGGCAGAATTTAGATTTTAGAACTTAGAGTTTAGGGTGGTGCCTACCCGCGCGGTAAGCTTCTTCTAAGATCTAAGCTCCAAGACCTAAGGTCTAAAAGAATCTGTGGCTAAATTTCTTGAGAAGAGCAGCGGCGTGCGGTTACCTCTCCCGTATTCCTCCCTCACTTACTCCAAATCCGCGTATTCAAATTTAAATCTTCCACAATGCCAAAGATCAGCTTGAGCTGTTCCACACTGGGTTCAAGAGTTTTAAAGCACAGCGGGGTGCCGAGCGGTGGCGGCTCAAGCCACCCTCTGCCCACACCCAGCGGCATGGCCAGAATCATATTGCCCGCCAGGAACGAAATGCGAAAAGACGAGCCGCTACGGTTGCGAAACTCGATGAGGCGCTGCATTAATGAAGGCGTGAGGAGGTAACGCGCTTCCACCTGGTCGTTGGAATAGACGGCAAACAGCCGCTCGAACTCCGGGTCTTCGAGATGCACCAGTTCCCGCGAATTGCCCGACAGTTGGGTGCCGAGTTTTTGCAGGTTGCGTCCGAAATCGCCCAGTAGCGGTTCGGCGTTATCGGGCATTATGATGGTGGAACTGAGGAACTGCTTGTTGAAATCGGCGATGAAATAAACGCCGTGAAAGATGTCGTAGTAGTTGTTTTTGCCTTTCGAATTTCGCTGACGATATTCGGCGTGGACTTCTGAAAAGCGAATCGCGGTTTCGCCCAGCATGCCGGTGATGAGATCTTCACTTTTGTAGCGGTCGGGTTCACGATAGAGGCGGCTGAGGCGAAATTCGTGTTCGGGAATACCCTGCAAGCCGCGATAGGTGATGTCCTGACTACCAGGCGGGGCGCTGGCTTTCACCACTTCGGGCAGAATCAGGCTTTTAAAGCTCCCGCAATACTCCTTGGTGGCAGTGGCGTGGACGTAGGTGTAAGCGGCCAATGCCACGATGGGAATCACGAAAAAGAGTTGGGGAAAACGCAGTGCCGGGACGAGAAGGACCAGCAAGAAAAGGCCGATGGCGACCGGTAAAATGAAGGAAGCGGCCGCTTTGACTTGTTTAAGAGCCTTCTGGCGCTCGATATCGAGCAGATCGAAACGCAGTTGCAGGTTATCGGTATCGAGCGCTGAGGGCGTATTCATTACTGGAAATGTTACATCAGGCCGGCTTCTTCCGGCACACATTCAACCCATCAGCCAGTGGCAACAGCACCGATTCCACCCGCTCGTCATTAGCCAGTTTCTTATTCATGGCATCGAGCGCGCGTTCGTTTTCGGTGTTGAAATTACCCGAAGCCAGGCGCCCGCCGCTGAGCATATTGTCGAAAACAATCAGGGCATTGGGCTTGAGGCGGGGCAGCAGCAGTTCATAATAGGTATCGTAGCCGGTTTTGTCGGCATCGACGAAGGCGAAGTCGAACTGTTCGTCTGCGGGTAATTCGGCCAGTGTGGTTTTGGCGTCGCCGACCTGCAGCTCGATTTTGCTCTCCAACCCGGAGCGTTGCCAGTATTTACGGGCGATTTTGGTCCATTCGTCGCTTTGGTCGAGGCACAGCAGTTTGCCGTCTTCGGGCAAACCGGCGGCGATGCTGAGAGCCGAATAGCCGGTGAAGGTGCCAATTTCGATGGCGTTCTTGGCACCGATGGCCGCTACCAGCAAAGTGAAAAAGCTGCCCTGTTCGGGCGAAATCTGCATGCCTGCGATGCTGCCCAGCGCAGCGGTTTCTTCTTGCAATTCGCGCAGAAGGTAGGCATGCGGGTTGGCGCTACGGTGGGCGCTGGTGTAGAGGTGAATCTCGTCGTTGATGGCGATGTATTTCATGGTTTTTACCTGTCGAAGCGAAATAAGTGTGCGTTGTGATTTTCTTTGCCACAAATGGCGTCGCGGATGATTTGCGCGGCGATTACCGAATAGGTAATGCCGTTGCCGCCAAACCCCAGAGCAAACTGAGCGCCAGGAAATTCGGGAGTGGCCCCGATATAGGCCAGGCCGTCTTTGGTGGCTCCGAAAGTTCCGGCCCAGGCATAGTCGAGACGGGCATCGATGGCCGGAAACAACTCGCGAAAACGGCGCAATAGAACTTCGGTTTTTTTAGGGAGCAGTTTGTCGCGGGCCAGTTTGTTTTTGAAAGGAATATCTTCACCGCCAATCATGGCGCGGCCATCGCTGGTGGGGCGCAGGTAAAGGTAGGGCCGTGAGGTTTCCCACAATAGTGAGCGATTGGGCCACCCCTCGAAGCTCGGTAACGGCTCGGTCAGCGCGACATAGGTGCTGTGCAACTCCACGACCTGCTGCTTCAACTGTTCGGGTGCTTCATAACCCACGGCAAAAACCACTTGTTTAGCCGTGATGACGGCCTCGCGATTGGTTTGCAGGGTAATACCGTGCTCGCCAATTTCGTATTTTTCCACACAGGTGCGGTCGTAAACCTTCACGTCGCGTTGCACAGCGGCTTCCAACAGCTTGTGGGCAAAACGGAAGGCATCAATACAGGCGGCTTCGTGTGAGAGAATCGCTGCCGGGTGGGGCAGCGAAGAGCAGCTTTCAATGGCGCGCCGATTGAAATACTCCACCTTTAAACCGGCTTCGTGGCGCAAGTCGAACTCTTGCCCGAGCTTATCCACATCTTCATTGCGGCTGGCTAAATAAAAACTTTTGCGGCGCTCGAAGCCGCAGTCGTCTTCCAGTTCCCGGGTGATGGTTTCGATATCGTCGATTGCATCGCGGCAGAGGAGATAGGCGTGAAAAGCCTCGTCTTTTCCAATCAGCGTCGCCAGATTGACTAAATCGGTATCGAGTTCGTAGAGTAGCAGGGCGGTGCTGGCGCAGGTGCTGCCGAAGCCGATCTCGCGGCGATCGAGTAGCACGACTTTTTGTCCGGTTTTCGCCAGATGCCAGGCGACGAGCGCCCCGGTCACACCGCCGCCGAT
>DAITOV010000391.1:0-4528 GCA_036833945.1 Abditibacteriia bacterium | reverse complement strand
TATCATAAGGTCAATCCGCAAAACTCAAAAATGTAAATAATTATTTTACAGACTAGGTAGTAGCCTATAAAGTAATTTATTTCCCAACCATTCCTGAAACGGCAGGCTACTATCGGTGGCTCCGGCCTCCGTGCCGGAGGGGATGTGAAACTCACTCCGGCACGGAGGCCGGAGCCACCATACGCAATAACTTATTTTACAGACTAGTAGGTGGGCCACCTATAAATCCCGGGGGGCGTCTCGGCGGGACTAACGGCTCTTCGCTCCCGTACTCTCTATTTGGCTCAAGGCTTGAAAGTTCATATTGCTGCCCCACACGGCGATAACGCACGGGTTTTCCGTCGGCGAAGGTATCGGTTGGCATTTTAGCGAGGTAGCCCGGGACGAGTTCTTTTGTCGTGGCGGGATAGCTGCCGTGTTCTTTGTGATAAGCCAAAAGTGCCAGTTGGGCCAGGGTGAGGTTATAGCGGGTTGCGTAGCGTGCCTGGAAGTATCGGCCGTCTGTCGATGCACTCCGGATCGGCTCCATTTCCCATCGCATATCCAGAGAGTAGGAGGGAGGACGCCGGCTCCACTGCGACCAGGGCAGCTCTGTCGAATCGAGCATTGGTTTGGCCAAGGCGTGGAATTCCCGTGCCTGGCGGCGCGACGCCAACCCGGAAAGCGGAAAACGGAATTGCGAGAGCGGCAAAGTATAGAATGAATTTTTGGTGACTTGAAATTTGACGCTCCGCTCGAGGTGAAGCATTTGGTTGGCGTATTCGGCGTGAATCAACTCTTGAATAGTGGGTCGCAGAATGCCGATTTCTTCGAGCTGTTTAATAGTTTGCCGGGCCTGGCCGGCAGTGAGAAATTCGATGTTTTTATCAAGTGCTTTCTGGGCAAAACCTTCAATCCCCATCCCAATTCTGGCGGTGGAATAAGAATCGACGGTTTGCATGCGCAACCCCATTTTCCAGATGTCGAGAGCGTTTTGCACCGACTGCTCATATTTTTGTTCGGCAGTCCATGCTTCACTGCGAATGAAGGAGAAGCGTGCTAATTGGCTCATTCTCCGGGATTGGAAATCTCCCATAAAACTACTTGCAGCGAGAAGCCTTAAGCTGTAGGCAGGGGTCTTTGCCGCCTTGTCCAGAAGAGCGAACGCTTCCCGGTTGCGTTCAATCCAGCGCTGCTTTTGGGCGAGGGGATACCGCTGGGGAGTGTCGGCTTCTTCGCCTTTTCCTGTATGGTCCAATACCCAGGATACTGGCTCGGCACTGCTGCCCGAAGCCAGAAATTTTTCAAATGCTTGCCCGTAGAATACTGCGGCATTGGGCTGCACGGCTGCTGTTTGCGGGCGTTGTACTCCGAATTCTTTCGTAACATTCAACGGCCGAATATACCATACAAACCACAATAGACCTGCGACAGTGCAGGCGATGAAAGGGCTGAGTGCAAACCAGAGAACTGTGGCTGGCGAATCGGGTTGATAGGTGGGGTATGATTGCTTGGACATCGTTGTGTATGAAGGCTGTTGTCTAATAACGATTGATATTGGCGACGATATCGCCTTGCGATTCTGCGCTGATTAATAATTGCGATTTGGGAACGGCGCGCGCATTGATTCCCGGTTTGGCGTTATCGTTGCGGCCATCGGGTCCCACGCTCCATAATTTGTAATTCTGGCCTTCACGTCGATAGTTCAAGGCTTTGCCGTCGGCAAAAGCATCGGTGGGCACTTTCTTGAGATATGTCGGCGCGAGTTCATTTAAGGTAGTCGGATAAACACCTTTGGTTTTACGGTAAGCGTGGAGTGCCAAACGGGCGAGAGTCATTTGCTGTGCCGTTTCGGCTTTAGTGTGAAAAAACCGGCCTTTATCGAGAGCTGTGATCAGGTTCGCAACTTCACTGGAAAGCCCTTTGGGCAATTCAAACTGGCGTTGCGACCAGGGTGAATCGGCCTGGTTGATTAAAGGTTGCATGCCATAGTGAAATTCATTGGCCATTTTGCGAGCGCCCCAGTTTAAAACAGGTGCCCATAAACTCCAAGAACGCTGATCTTCTGGTTTTTCGAAGAAGTAAGAATCATATTCGCCCCGTTCATAGGCTTCGGTTCGCTTTTCAGCAATGATATTGTATTGAATAGTTCTCTCTAATTCTGGCCTGATCTTATAAAGATGGCTGTCGTGTTCTTCCTGCAATATGGTCTTGAGCGTCGGGCGCATAGAAACCAGTGTTTCCAATTTCTTAGCGGCTTCGGCGGCCTGAGGCGCGGTGAGATGAGCCAGATTCGGGTCCAGAGCTTTTCGTGCCATCGACTCAATCGCTACGCCACCCAGGGTAGGAACAATGGCTGTATTAGTTTGCACACTCAGTCCGGCTTTCCACAGGCGGAGCGATTTATCGACGGCTTGCTGATATTGCCCCTGTCCTTTGAGGACGTCGCAGCGCACGCTGTCGTAACGTGCTAACTGTCGCAAGGTAGCTGGGTGAAAAGCACTATCAGGTATTTTCTCCGCACGAACCGGGGGCGAGTAGTAGGGGGTTGCCATTGCCCGATCGAACAGAGTAAAGGCGGCATTGTTCTGTTCCAACCAGCGCACTTTATTGCTCAGGGGATAGTTTTGTTCGTTATCTTCGACTGTGGTGGGCGACTGAAGGTCGAGAATGCGGGCCACCGGTTTGCCCGGCAAGCGTAATTCATTGAACTTTTGATTCGCTGCAGTATAAAGATCGGCAGCATTGGGCGATGGCACCTTTTCTGGAATAGTTGTTTCAATCCCAAACTCCCGCGCCACATTTAAAGGACGTATCGCCCAGGCTAACCAGAGCAAGGCACACAAAAGAGAACAGGAAACCAGAAGGAATGTGATTTTGAATGGCGAAATACGACGAGGTGAGGGCTGATTGACAGACATAAAATGAAGAAATACTGAATTTCGCGCGATTGCCACAACGAAATCCCAATTTGAGAATAGGCCGGTATATTATCACCGGTTCACAGGACAAAATCTCACTTTTTCTGTAAATTTCTTTACGAATCGTTTTTGTGATTTTTATTTCCTGTCATGGCATTACTTTCGACCCTAATCTCGACCCGTCTCTTGCCCCTTGCCCGGCGGCAGGAGGGTATTCGGTTGATCGTGGCTCGCACAGAGATGAAACAGTCGCAGTTGCCCGATGAAATCAAGCTCAAAACTTGCTCTATTGAAGGGCGGCGCGCCATTGTCCGAAACCGGCGTGAATACGATAACGTGCGCAACCTCAAAGCCGTGTGGCCCCAGGATGGTCTGGAAGAGTGGGAAACCCCGCGCCTGATCTGCATTGTTCAGGGTAGCCTGGTTTTGCAAGCCGCGCGGTTTGTTTTCGAGTGCCCGGCCGGAACCCACCTGTTCGTCCCGGCTGGTGTTCCCCTGGGCTGGAAGTTTCCTCAGCATGAGAAACCCCATGAAAAGGCGCATTCGGAAGTGGTGAATCTGATGTTGCATCCCCAGGCGGTGCAGTGTTTCATCACCCGGGCCTGGGAAGGACAGGGAAAGGTCGAGTGTGTCGAGAACTATATCTTCAAGAATCTACGTTTGTCTCGTCTTTTACAATACATCATCGAAGAGGCTGATGAAGGCAGAGAATCACATCAGCGGGTGGGCACCGATTTGCTGTGTGCCTTCTGGGAAATCATGGCGCGCGAGGTGCGCGAGGGGCATTACACTACACCCGGTCCTGTTGGGCGGCCACTTGATGCACAGACAGAACTGCAAGGCACCGATTTTCAGGCCGAACTCTTGGCTTATCTTCAGCAACACATTAACCAGCCGCTTTCGTTGGAATCGGCAGCGCGCGCAATGTATCTTTCACGTTCGCAGTTCGTGCGGCGCATGCAACGGGAGACCGGCAAAACCTTCGTGCAGTTTCTCACCGATTACCGCATGCAGGAGGCCAAATCCTTGCTGCGTGATTCCGATTGGACGATTGCCGCCATTGCCGAATTCCTCGGTTTTCGATCTTCCAACTACTTTCAGGTGGTGTTTCGCCGCGCCAATGGCATCTCACCCCATAAATTCCGCCTGCGCAGCCGGGAAGAATGAGCCTAAATCTACGTTCATGAGCCTATATTACAGTTTAAGCGCACCGTCAGCGGGGCATAATAAAGGCAATGTCGGTTTTGTAGCCGATATCCCAATAAACTCAATTGATAAGAGAAAACCATGCGATACAGGAACCGTCAGCGCGCCTTCACTTTGATAGAGTTGCTTGTCGTAATTGCTATTATATCAATACTGGCATCGATTCTTTTTCCGGTCTTCGCGCGGGCACGCGAGCAGGCTCGCAAATCAGCTTGCCTGAGTAACCTTAAACAGGTGGGGCTTGCCGTCATGATGTATGTGCAGGATTACGACGAAAGTTACCCAATGGCATATTCACCGGTGCTCAGCTCCGACCCTATGCCTGGGACGTCGGCTTCCTACTGGTTCAATGTTTTGCAGCCATATGCGAAGAACCGCAATGTTTGGTATTGTCCCACCGCCGGGCATGTGATGGTACCGGG
>DAITOV010000390.1:0-4621 GCA_036833945.1 Abditibacteriia bacterium | reverse complement strand
CAGAATCGCCGCCAGGATACATATAATCGCTATAACGACAAGCAACTCAATTAATGTAAAGCCTTTCGACCGTCTCATTACCCACTCCTTTATTTGCTGTCTCCCGGCGGCGACGCGACTGAATCACCGGCACGCAGTTTCATCGGCAAAGCAATCACCTGTTCGTCCAGGCCCTCACCGGCAATTTGGCGCACCAGCACTTCAATGCTTTTGGCACCCAGTTCCGTGAGAGGCACATCGACTACCGTCAAACGCGGAACGACCAAATCGCAAATCTCCGTGCCGTCGAAGCCAATCACGCTCACCTGTTGCGGCACTTGGATTCCTTCTTCCTGGAGAATCTGCATTACGCCGATTGCCGCCACTTCGTTTTGCACCACGATAGCCGTGCAACCCAACTCACGCCAACCTTCCTTCAACCAGTCGCGCATTTGCCCCCGCGCCCAAACCAGGTAAGGCTGTTCGTTCTCCACCTTGCCCGGCACGGTTTTGGTGAGCCGCACCCAGTCGGCTTCGGGTTCGATACCGGCTTCCAGCATGCCGTCGTAATATCCAGCCGTGCGGCGGCGCGCTATAGAGGGCAGCCTTTCCATCAGGCAAGCGATGCGCCGATGCCCGGCTTCCAACAGATGACGCACCGCCAGCTTCGCGCCTGATTGATCGTCGGGCACTACACTCGTGATACCGGGAACTGCAATCACCAGGGAAACCCGTGGCATTGTAGCCGGAAGCTGCTGCAACACCGGTGTCGGGTCGTCGATATTACAAATCAGCACGCCATCGACTTTATCGCCTACCCGCCAGTTCAGCACATGGTTGGTTCCCATGTAGAGCAGATGGCGCTCATGTTCTTCTAACGCCTGTTGCACGCCTTCCATGATATGCGCCGTGAAAGGATCGCGTTGCCGCTTCGATTGCAAACTACCGATAAAACCGATATTTCCAGTGAACGACTGTTTGGGCTGGGCAACAAAAGTCCCTACGCCATGCCGCCGTTCAATCAGACCTTCCTGTTCGAGCAAGCTATAAACTTTTTCCGTCGTCGTCAGGGTCACGCCATGCTGTGAGCGGAATTCGGCAAAGGATGGAAGACGGTCTCCTGCTGCCAACTCACGATTGAGAATTTGCAGCCGTAAAGCCTCGGCCAGCAAGACGTATCGCGGCTGGCTACCTTTTGAATTCTCCGGTTTGGCTGGCTTTTTCTCGATTAATTCCATCATAGCTTGAATTTAACAGATCCGGTATTCAACAACCCACTCTACCGGAACTCTTCTATTATACCCACTTGTGTGAATGATTAAACATTTTTTTAGCAAAGAAAAAATGCGGTTCCGGGAAAACCCCGAAACCGCATTTATGTATGTCCTTATACCGATCTCGTAAATTATCTTCCTGGACAACGGCCTTAACACAAAGGACACCAAGGAATCACAAAGAATGAAAAGATGTTTGTGAGCTTTGTGTTCACTTCGTGGGCTTTGTGTTAAAAAGGGCATCCCAATGAGAAAGATAATATCTGGGATTGGTATTATATATCGCCATTAAGGCAACTCGGAATAGACTGCCCGCAACTCATGCGAAGTGGCCTCCACCTTTTCCAACGTCACCTCTTCCGGCAATCCTCCACCTTCACCGTACCAGGCTTGCACGGTTGCCAATATCTTTTCAATACGCTGCTTTTGCTCCTTTGGCAGCTTGTTGTTTTGCACCCTGCGTTGCAACTCCATAATAATATCGGCATCTTGTATCCCGGCGCGGACGGCTTCCCAGCGCAGCGAAGGCACGACTTTTTCACCGGTGACATTCCATTGCTTGGCCAGCGGATGCTCTTCCGTGCCGTCGTAAACGAAGTTGTAATCCAGCAGTCCGCCATCGGTATCGTCCCACATACTGCCGCGATGCACGTTGTAGGCCCAGAACGCAATGCCGTGAATATCGTTGGCTGCGGTCGATATCGCATACGCCCGATTCCATAAAACTGCTTCACTGCGTCCCGGTGCGACATGGTAACTCCATATCTCCATCCCCCGTTGCTCCCGGGTCTGGCGTAATAACGGAAAGCTTTGCTCTTTCCAGGCTACTTGCGGGTTATAAGTCGGGGGAGCATTCCGCGGTAGGCTCTTGCGAAACGGCAAATGCGGCATGGCTACATCGACATAGGGCAATACACTTTTTACATCGTTATAAAATGCATAATCGGTAAGAGTAGAATAATTCTTGATTTGCGGAAATTTCTCTTTGAAAAATTTTGCCAGGGCCACATAGCGCTCAATTTTGTCGTCCGGCGAGAGTTCCATTTGTTTGGAATGAATCTCATCCCAGATCAACATCGTGATGCGGTCTTGCCCCACTCCAAAAGTAGCGGCCTGCTTAATCCAGGCATTGAAAATCTGCTCGAAAGCATTGCGCCAGGCTGGAGACATGAATTCCAAAACAGTGCCGTCGGCAGTTTTGAAGCCCTGCATATAGGACGGCTGCCAGAAAACATTCAACCGAATCGAAGTCGGTCCGAAAAATTTGAGCAAATGGTTGTAACGCCCAAAATTGACTTTCAACAGATTGCCCTGCGCATCGAACTGCGATTCGGGCATGTGCGCCCACTCGATGTCTGTGACTCCATGCTCCACCAGATCGCGCACCGCTTCGGCAGGCTCGTTGGCAATGACGCGCGACGAGAGATAGGCAAAAGCATAGTGCTGCATCCGGCGTTGCGGCAACGCTTGAGTTGACACCACCAGACCGATGTTCAAATTATCCAATATCTGGCCACCGTGCCCGATTGTCAAACGGAGTGGATAGCTCCCGGCCTGCGCCGCAGTATCGACCTTGACTTGCCCTAACAAACGCGCACTCTCTCCGGGTGCCAGGGTAAGAGTTCCTTCACTTCCATTTCCCGGCAAGCGCACCAAAGGATCGGCATTGAGCGCATCCTGCTTTTTGTACCAGGTTTCGGTAAAAATCTGCCGACGCCAGACGATTTGCATCGTTTCCGGTAAGCCTTGAAGGTTCAACTGGAATTGCCTTGAGGTATCGCCATTATTGACAATATCCAAACCAAAGGCACTGTGTTCATTGCGCAACACCAACAGGTTGAGCTTTTTATTACCGTTAACAAGGGGCAACGCGTCGGGGGCCAACCGTGCGTAGGGCGAGACAAAACCAGCCAGAATACTCTGCTCTTTCGCCAGCACTTTTATCGCTATCGCATTAATGGCATCAACCGTCCGACGATACTCTTCCTGCATTTTGGAAGCGTTCTCCTGGTCGGTGAGAGTTTTTGCAACGATCTCTTCGAGCTGCGCCTTACCCTGTTGGAGGGAGACGTTGCTCGCCGTTTCCAGCACGGCATTGAGACGGTTGAGAACATAGCTCGCATCGCGCCGCAGACGAGTGAGCTCTTTCACTTCTTCATCCGAAACTGACCCGGCTACGGTGAGTTTGATATTATCGACGTGAAATGTGCTTTTGTTATCCGAACGGTAAATCCCAAACCATAAACGGCCTGCCTTCACATTGCCGGGTAACTTGCGCGTGACCTTCAATGTTTGATATTCGCTACCGATGGCGCGGTTCCAGAACAGAGGCACATCGCGCCATTTGCCGTCATCGGTAGCGTAACCGATTCGCAAGCCGAATTTTGCATCGGAAGATACTCCCTTCACATCGACACTGATATTCAGGTTTTGATTGGCCAGAACCGGAATTTGCAAGTTCTGCTGCAAAGCAAGATATCCTTCCTCAACCAGTAGTGAGCGTGCGCCATCATTGGCATTTCGATTTACAACCGTGGCCTTGGCATTTTTCCCGATCGACCATCCATCGGGAAACCCTACATTGGCCGCATCTTCTTCAAAACTGGGGTTGGCTAATTGGGTTTGCGCCCATACCGGCACCGCCATCATTCCTACTAATGCGAATAAAGTCAATTTCATCTTAATAAATGTCCTCTTTAATAATCGTCCATTACTCCCTAAACGGATTCCACCGCCTGTCGCACCATGAAACACTGCTCTGCTGCGAGGTACATTGATAAGTGTCCAATGTCGGAATGCTCTTGTGAGCAGCGATACCGGCCCATTTCACGTGCCCATCGGCATAGGCGATATTGCCGCCTTCCAAATGCGGGATAATAGTGGCGGGATTGGCCGAAAGCGCCGTGGTGCGAAATTCGCTCGGGTTGGCATAGTAGTAGTCGCGATTGTAATCGAGCAACATATACACTTCGGAAGGCCGCCTGATTTCGGCAATATTGATCGGCGCATCGCCGGTGACTCCGGCAAAAGCCCCATAAGCCACCTTGTTGCGCCCGCTGATCGCTCCCGAATAGCCATAGTGCGGATACCCCGCCATTCCGGTGGCGCGTGCCGAAGGACAGTAATAAAGCTGAATGCTTTTGGTATAGGGGAACGTGATATCCATCCAAGTCTGGATGTTACCCTGAATCGTGCCGTTATATTTAGCGGCAAAATTACCACTGGGAAAGGCTTTATCCGTGCGAAAAACTGCAGGGACATAGGCCATCATCGGATAACGCTCATCATAATCCTGCACATACTGCATGAAACCAAGGCCGATTTGCTTCATGTTACTCATGCACGAGGTTTTGCGCGCATTCTCACGA
>DAITOV010000389.1:0-4638 GCA_036833945.1 Abditibacteriia bacterium | reverse complement strand
TGTCTGCTTTTCGGGAAGAGAGGCTCTGTCATTATTGAGTTTTGACACAGCCTCTGACGCTCTGGGTTCGCAAATAAATGCATCCACCCTGCGCAAAAGTCAGAAGAAAACTTAATTTACAGACTAATAGGGTAAGACACCTAAGTTCTAAGCTCTAAAATCTAAGTTCTGCCGTTCCAATATCGCAGCGCCAGAACGACTGCGGCATAATCGTCGATGGGAACGGGGGGAACCTGTAACGAGAGCGGAACGATTTTGCGCCAACCACTCGGCGGGTTTTCACGCCAATAGATGTCACGGGCTTCCAACGTTGAATTTTTCTCTGCAATCGATACTATTTGCATCTGTGGAAAGGCATTTTCCAAGACTTCCCACACCGCACGTGACGCCGTGGCATCACCCAAAACGATTGTCTCTGCCCGGTGAACTTCTAACTGTTCACTCACGGCCTCTCTCATTTTTTCAGGAACGACAATGCAATGAGCCAGAATCTTGCCTCCTGCATCAACCACAGCGACACCACACTTCTCGCGCCCGGGGTCAATGGCAAGAACAGGCTTTACAGGCACACTCATACTATTGCCGGGTAATCTCAAATTTAACTTTGGGCGAATCGATGGTGGAGATATTTTCAGCAGCAAGGAGGCGAACACGGACAATTCCTCCCATCGCCTGAATTCGGCGAAGTGCATCGAACACCTGCTCGTTTGTACGCGGATGGTAGAAAAATGGATTGTCTTCTGTGAGTAGCGGCATTACCCCACGCTCGCGCGCACGCTGCTCGTTCTCATTGAGCAGCGCCAGTAAGCGGTTAAAAATACGAAAATCTTCACTACCGGCATCAATCGCCGCCGATGCAAGAACTTCGCCTTGATCGAAAACTGTACGCACTTGAATGGGGAGTAAACGCGCTACAATGTTCGATTCTCCCCGGGCATGGTCGCGGGCAGCAACCAATCGAATAGAAACTGGAACTTCAAGAGTACTTAAATATGCGGCGAAACCAGACAAAAACTCATCTTCCGTTTGGTTTGCAGTTGTTTCCGGTATGGCTAAAGTCAAGTCACGTCGCGTTTTACCAAGCTCTTCGCGAGCTTCACTTACCAATTTGCGGAGTGATGTTAACGCTTCTTTCGTTGAAGCATGTGGCGGAACAGTTTCCTCTGCAAAAACTTCTCCTACCTGCACACCAACATCACCAGTCGCTATGCGTTCAGCAATTTTCTGAATTTCCTGATACTGTCTCACCTGCTCTTGGAGATTTTCCAGTTCCCGTTCTTTGGCTTTCAAATCCGCCTGTAACGCATCGCGTCTGACTTCTAAACTCGCTTTTTCCGTCTGTGCAGCCGTCAGCTCTGCGATATTTTCAGTGACTTTTTTCTGTACGAGGTCGAGATTTCTCCGCGATGTTTCTAATTGTTTCTGAGCAACTTCGAGTTGCTGTCGCGCGGCTTCCTGTTGGCTCTGAGCTTGTTGCAACTCGCTCTGCGCTTTTACGAGTTTTTCTTGAGCCCTCCCTAATTGAGCTTGGGTTGACTCAACTCTGCCCTGCTCTGCCTTCAATTGTTTCTCGGCAAATATAACCTGACTCCGCGCTTTTTCCACTCGTTCTTTGGCTGCTGTAACTTGAACATTGGCTTGTGCGAGTTGTCTTTTAAATGTATCAAACTGCTTGCGTGCTGCACTTAAACGAGTTTGGGCTTCGCGCGCACGCGCACGAGCACTGTTTTCACCCTTACGGGCAGTATCCAAGCGCTTGTTAGCTCGTTGTAGAAGTCCCTCCGCCTCGACGCGCTGGTTTCTGAACTGCTCTGTTTGAGTGCGGTTACGCTCAATTTGCTCGTGCTGCACCCGTACGCTTTTCAGCAGCTCTTCTTTTTCCGTCTGCAGTTGTGCATATTCACGCTGAACTTTATTGGCCGCTTTTTTTTCGGTATCGTAGCGCAACAGTGCATTGCGCAAGCTGGCCGAGGTGAGCATCAAGATCGCCACCGTCAGCAACATGATAACAACGCTAGTGGCCATCGAAATCAGCGTCGCGGTCTGACGGGGGCGCAACCCGAAAATGGAGATGCGCTTCTTACCCAGATTCTTGCCGATATTGTCGGCGATGTATGCGATGAAGCATGTCGCCACAATTAAAGCAAGAATCAGGATGGCAAAAGTCATGACAAGAGAATAGGAAGCAAAGGATAAAGGAAGGTTCCTTTATCCTTTAGCCCTTCGTTTAACGAGATTTAATTTTCATTAGCACCGCTGCGATTACCAGAGTCAAGGCAAGCGGGAAATAGGCCAAAACATAGGGATTGCCCAACCCGCCTTTACCAAGTTGCGATGCCCAGGTCCACACCACGTAATAGACCAGCAAAGCACCTAACGAGAGACCCATCGCAATACCCGCCGAAGCCGAACGCTGCGGACGGACACCTAATGGCGCTCCGATGAGAACAACGGCAAAACAGATGAGCGGCGTGGCGATTTTATCGTGAATGCCAAAAGTCAGGCTCTTCATGCGCTTTTCAATGACTTCGCGAACCTTGGGAGCTGCGGCATCGGTTAGCCACTGCGGATGCTTCGTCAAGTAAGAACGTAAATCGCTAATTGAAAGCATTTCGTAGTTCTTCTTATCGAGATGATACTGAATAGAACGTCCCTGCTCGCCCAACAGCTTGGGGTCGGGCATTACATCCACTTCGAGCTCTTCAAAGTTCGTCCAACCGATAAACTGTTGTTCATTGAACGGGACGTTACTTGCTCCAAAACGAGGGGTGACACGACTGCGGCCTTTGTAAAAGAACCACTTTCCTGCAGCAATATCCCACTGCGCGCGCTCAGCGACAACTTCCATTGCTACCTGCTTATCTTCGTTAAACAAGGTAATGGTGGGATTAATAAGCGTGCGGGTCTTTGGCTCGAAGACATCGGCAAAGATGATGCGTCCTCCGCGCCCATCCTTTCCGAAATCTGTCATTTCAAAATCCTGCTGCGCAGCACTGGTTTCCAATGCACGCTTGACGATAACATCCTGATACTGCCGCTGCGCTTTCGGGACAATGGATTCCTGCAACAAAAGCGCGCACAAAGCCAGAATGACGCCCCACAGCATCGGCGCACGCACCATGCGCGGCAAACTCATGCCACCGGCCCCTAACGCCGTCAACTCGCCACGAGTTGACATGTCGGTGAAGGTTTGCACCGTTCCGTAGAGCACGGAAATCGGCAAGGTGAACAGGAATACACGCGGCATTTGATAAGCCACCAATTCCATCATCACGATGAGGGGCAGTTGATCGGCCACCACGCGGCGCACGGCTGTAATGACGGAAAACGCAAACAGCAAACCGGCGAACCAAATCAAGCCACGCAAAGTAGCTTCGCACACCGAGGTTAACAAATAGGCATCGGCAATTTTCATCGGCAGCCGGAAGCGCCTGGGGCGCGGCACGGCATGAGGTGCCTGTCCCGGCTTGGGCGACGGTGATGAAGAACCCGATTCAGCGTGTTTGGTTACGTCCAATTTTCTCTCCAAAATAAACCTGTCGGGCGCGCTGGTCGTTCAAAAGCTCATCGGCAGTGCCCGAAGCGATCACCTTGCCATCGCTCACGATATAACCGCGATCGATAATCTCCAGCGTATCGTATTCGTTATGATCGGTAATCAGCACTCCGATACCCTGCTCTTTCAAACGCAGTACGATGCTCTGAATTTCCTGGCGCACCAGCGGATCGACACCGGTAAACGGCTCATCCAGCAAAATGAAGAACGGGCTGGTCGCCAGAGTGCGCGCAATCTCCGTGCGACGCCGTTCGCCGCCCGAAAGCGAGATGCCGGTCGAATAGCGCTTATGAGCCAAATCCAAGTCGCCCAACAACTCTTCGACCCGCTCGCGGCGTTGCGCTTTGGTGAGTGGCAACAGTTCCAGAATCGCCTTGATATTATCTTCGACCGTCAGTTTGCGAAAAACCGAAGGTTCCTGCGCCAGGTAGCCAAGCCCGGCCCGGGCACGCCGGTGCATCGGCCATTGGGCAATATCCAAATCGCCCAATTGAACGCGGCCGCTGTTGGGCTGCACCAGCCCCATAATCATGTAAAAGGTAGTGGTTTTTCCGGCTCCGTTTGGCCCCAGAAGACCAACCACTTCACCTCGATTCACATTAAAGGAAATACCATCCACGACACGGCGGCCATGATACTCCTTCACCAGGTCGGTCGCGACGATCGCGCGCGGTGAATTGTCCTGCCCCGCTGTAGTGCTGACGGAAGCATCGAAGGGAGTGCTTTCAACAGCAGCACTCTCTTCCTGATTCACCGCAGTGGAATTTAATGAACTCATCCTTTAATCTTAGTTGCCCAAATCGAAATTGAAGGCCGGGGTCGAAACTTCCACCGGCTTGCCGGGCACACCGGTGATATCGGCTTTCAAGCCCGCCGGTGATTCCGCATTAGCCTGTTCATTGGCCACGTAACGAATGACGGCTTTGGCACCGGTAAAGTCGTACTTTTGCGGCTGGGCATCGGCTTGAGTCAAGACATAGAAACCGGTGACGTTGCCGTCGAAAGTCAGTGTGCTGGTGGCGCGGTTGACAATAGCCGAATCGGCTTCGGCTTCCACCTTGGTGGGACGGCCCATTTTGCTT
>DAITOV010000388.1:0-4664 GCA_036833945.1 Abditibacteriia bacterium | reverse complement strand
GCGACCTTCGCGGCCCTTGGCCAAAATCTCTTCCGAGACGAAGCTGGGGACGGGTTCGTAGTGGCTGGGCTCCATTGAGTAGGTAGCACGGCCCTGCGACAGGGTACGCATAGTGGTGGCGTAGCCGAACATTTCGGACAATGGAACCTGGGCGCGCACGATCTGGGTGCCGCCCTTGTCGGGGCGCATTTCCTGGATCTTACCACGACGCGAGGACAAGTCGCCGATGATGTCGCCCATGTTGGACTCGGGGGTGACAACTTCAATCGACATGATCGGTTCGAGGATCACCGGCTTGGCTTTTTTGCAGCCTTCCAGGGTTCCGTTCAAACCGGCGATTTCGAAGGTCATGGCGTTCGAGTCGACATCGTGGAACGAACCGTGGATCAGCTCGACGCGGACGTTCTGCAACGGGTAGCCAGCCAGAACACCGCGTTCCAGAGCGGCCTTGGCACCTTTTTCAACCGATGCCCAGTATTCGCGCGGAACCACACCACCGACGACTTTCGATTGGAACTCGAAGTTGACGTTGGCGTTCTCTTCGGTTTTCTCCATCGGAAGAACGTTCAGCACAACGTGCGCATACTGACCCGAACCACCGGTCTGCTTCACGTGCTTGTAGTCGATGTTCAGCGCCGGTTGAGTGATCGTTTCGCGGTAGGCCACCTGCGGGCGGCCAATGTTGGCTTCCACGGCGTATTCACGCTTCATACGATCGACCATGATTTCAAGGTGCAATTCGCCCATACCACCGATGATGGTCTGGCCGGTTTCCTTGTCGCTGCGAACTTTGAAAGTCGGGTCTTCGGTGGCCAATTTCACCAAGGCGTTGGTGAGCTTGTCATCGTCGTTCTTCGACTTGGGTTCGATTGACTGGAAGATAACCGGTTCGGCGAACGAAATGGTTTCCAGCAAGATCGGGTTCTTTTCATCGCACATGGTGTCGCCGGTTGCGGTGGCTTCGAGACCGACGGCGGCCACGATTTCACCAGCTTCCACGACATCGACGTCTTCACGCTTGTTGGCGTGCATCCGCAAAATACGAGAAACGCGTTCCTTCTTGTTTTTGCCGGGGTTGGAGATGTAGGAACCCTTCTGCAACTTACCGGAGTAGACACGGAAGTAGGTCAGCGTGCCGAACTTGTCGGAGACGATTTTGAAGGCCAGGGCGGCAAACGGTTCGTCGACCGACGGCGCACGAGTGATCGTTTCGCCAGTCTTGGGGTCGGTGCCTTCCACGGGCGGAATGTCGAGCGGGGAGGGCAGGTATTCCACGACGGCGTCGAGCATCGGCTGCACGCCCTTGTTCTTGTAGGACGAGCCGCAGATGACCGGCACGATTTCGTTCTTCAAAGTCGCAGTGCGCAGCGCATTCTTGATCTCTTCGATGCTGAGTTCTTCACCGGCGAAGAATTTTTCCATCAAGGTGTCGTCTTGCTCGGCAGCGGCTTCGATCAATTCGGCGCGGAACTCTTCGGCCTTGTCTTTCAGGTCGGCCGGAATTTCGATTTCTTCGAAGGTTGAACCCAGCTTGTCGTTTTCCTGATACAAGATGCCTTTCATCGTGACCAAGTCAACAACACCCTTGAAGTCGGCTTCTGCACCGATCGGGATTTGCAAAGCAACTGCCTTGGCACCCAGGCGCTCTTTCACCTGCGAAAGCACTTCGTAGAAGTTGGCACCGTCGCGATCCATTTTGTTGACATAAGCAACGCGCGGAACGCCGTAGCGGTTGGCCTGACGCCACACTGTCTCCGACTGCGGCTGCACGCCACCCACGGCGCAGTAGACGGCAACCAGGCCGTCGAGCACGCGCAAGCTGCGCTCCACTTCCACCGTAAAGTCAACGTGACCGGGGGTATCGATGATGTTGATACGGTGCTGGGGATACTGCTTCTTGGAACCGTCCCAGAAACAGGTGGTAGCCGCCGAAGTGATGGTGATACCACGCTCTTGTTCCTGCGCCATCCAGTCCATGGTGGCAGCGCCTTCGTGAACTTCACCAATACGGTGGCTCACGCCGGTGTAGAACAAAATACGTTCGGTGGTGGTGGTCTTGCCGGCGTCGATGTGGGCGGCAATACCAATATTACGGGTTACGGACAGGTCGTTGGACATTTTTTCTCCGGACTTCTTATTCTAAAGTCTAAATATTTTTCGGTTAGATTTTTTCGAGATTCGATTACGACGATGCGCCATCAATTTCAGGCACAAAAATAACGAGTCTTCGCATTGAAGTACTCGTCAGGGTGGGGCGCGGCGAACTTAACGTCCACGTTGCGAGTACTCATCACTTATTTTCAGTTTCATCACGGCCCCTCCCAAGTCAACCGGCATACGGGAAATTTGTGGAATTTAAACAACGCTATAGTTATACGCACAACAGATCGTTGCGTTTCACTACGCGTTAGGTAAAGCCAAGGAATTATAGCGAATTTATGGTCACTTCGACAAGCAGAACTCCGTTCGTGTAACTTGGTAGAATTTCTAACTGTGCCTCTTACCATGAATTCAGAATACGCGCGTTGGAGCGCCATCTACCAGGGAACGAAATATTACTACGGCTTTGATGCCGGGCCTGTGGCGCGGCGGGCCGTGCGTTATCATCATCCGCTCCGTGGTGGCGCTGCCTCTTCAGCGCTCGATATTGGCTGTGGTGAAGGGCAAGATCTGGCCTTTCTGGCGTCTTGTGGCTATGAAGCGACTGGTGTCGATTTCGTGCCCTGCGCTGTCGAAAAAGCCAAGCGCTTGTTGGAACAGCGCCAGTTAGAAGCACATTGTTTCCAATCCGATTTGCGCGAATGGGATTGGAGCGGTCGATATGATCTGGTGCTGGCGGTGAATTGCCTCCAGTTTTTGGGTGAAGATGCGCTTGGCGTTTTGAAAAAAGTGCAGGATAGTGTGGCTCCCGGCGGGGTGCTGGGATTGAGTCTGTTCGCCTGCGAAACCGGCAACTGCGTGCAAGAGGGCGTGTTTTTCACTGCGTTGCCGGAACTGATGAAACAGTTCGATTGTGAAGGAACCGGGCGCACCTGGCAGATGCTGGAAACCGCTCAACTCTGGCAATGGAATGCTAAAACGAATGCGCCTCAGCCGTTTGTAACTATCATAGCGCAGAGAACGGTGAATGAGATTTTGAACATCCAACTTTGAATGTTGAAGAATGCGTAGCTTAGCTCCTCCACCTCAGGGGGAGGTTGGGTGGGGGATTTGAAGCGCAGAAAATTCGTTCGGTATTGAAATGGAAGGGAGAAGTAAAATGCCTGAACTCCTTCCCCCTAACCCCTCCCTGAGGGAGGGGAGATTATGTGACATGGTGCAATTTCGCCAATAAACAATATGAAACTTGAAGCGATAATTTTCGATATGGACGGTATTCTCGCCGATTCCGAACCGATGTGGAATGAGATCGACGGCGCGCTGCTCAAGCTCTATGGCGTTGAGTATGCCGGTGAGCTTAAGCACGAAGTGATGGGCAAGGATTTCCCCTCCGCGATGAACTTTTATTCCGAGCGGTTTGCCATTCGCACCGATCTCGAAGAAATGGCACTCAAGCGCCACGCCATCGCCGAAGATTTTTACGCAAAGCGCATCCCGATTTTTGAATCGACCGTTTCGGTTTTGCGTGAATTAAGCGCGATGCTGCCGTTAGGGCTGGCGACCAGTTCTATCGGTGCGTTGGTGCATCCATTTTTAGAGCGGCATGATATCGCCCAGTATCTCTCCCAGGTTACCACTGGCGACGAAGTGGTCAACGGTAAACCGGCCCCTGATATTTATCTTAAAGCTGCAGGTAAACTGGGGGCCAACCCGGCAAACTGCCTGGTTGTTGAGGATGCGCTTTCGGGTGTGCGCGCTGGAAAAAGTGCCGGTATGACGGTGGTGGCAATTCCCGATGCCCGTTTTATGGATGTCACACTCTACCCCGGCAAAGCCGATTATATTTTGGGTCAACTGGCTGAATTGCCCAATTTTGTGCGTTCGCTGAATCGCCAATAACGGCATTTTTGCTACACTTGCCCGCGAAAAAACAAAAAGCTACCGCTTAGATTTAGGAGTTTCTCGAATGATCGTCTCAACCAAAGAACTGTATAACTTGGCTTACGGCAAATATGCCGTTGGCGCTTACAACATCAATAACCTCGAACAGACCATCGGTTTGTTCCGCGGCTGCATCCAGTCGCAAGCCCCCTTCATCATCCAGCTTTCCAAGGGTGCCCGTGCCTATTCCGACAAGGCGTTTTTGGAAGGCATCATCCGCTCGGCCGAATTGGTTTTCCCGGAAGCCATCTTTGCTGTGCATTTGGATCACGGCGATGAGCAGACCTGCTACGATTGTATCGATTCCGGCTTTTACTCCAGCGTCATGATCGACGCTTCCCACGAATCGTTTGAAGAGAACATCGCCATCACCCGTCGTGTGGTCGATCGCGCCCATGCCAAGGGCATCACCGTTGAAGCCGAACTCGGCATGCTGGGCGGCGTGGAAGAAGACATCGCCGTCGATGAAGATCACGCCTGCCTGACCGACCCCAACGAAGCGCAGGAATTCGTCGAGCGCAGCGGTTGCGACGCTCTGGCCGTGGCCATCGGCACCTCGCACGGTGCCTACAAGTTCAGCGGTTCGCAGGGCTTGCACTTCGACCGTATCGAAGCCATACAGA
>DAITOV010000387.1:0-4669 GCA_036833945.1 Abditibacteriia bacterium | reverse complement strand
CGATTGCTAAAATCGGCGACGTCTTAGACGAAAACCGCCTCCGCGTTTCCACCTACCCGCAGGGCTTGCAAGGGCGCATCGTCTATCGCGGCGAAGATTTGAAAGACGTCGAACTCAAAACTGGCGACGAAGTGCGCATGGAACCCAACTTCAAAGTCGCGCTCGAGCTGTTTGCCGGCAACGATACCAAGGACTACTTCCTGGAAGAAGTCCCGGAAATTCCGTGGGAGAAAATCGGCGGCCAGCAGGAAGCCATCCAGCTTATCCGCGATACCATCGAGCTGCCGCTACTCTTCCCCGAGCTGTTCGAGCGTTTCGGCAAAAAGCCGCTCAAGGGCATTTTGCTCTACGGCCCGCCGGGTTGCGGCAAGACCCTCATCGGCAAAGCCACCGCCTACAACCTCACCCGCACCTACAACGAGCGCACCGGGCAGAATTTGAAAGAGTATTTCATGCTCATCAACGGCCCGCAGATTCTCAACATGTGGCTGGGCGAAACCGAGCGCCAGGTGCGCGAAATATTCCAGTCGGCCCGCGAAAAAGCCAAGGCCGGGCATCTGGTCTTCATCTTCATCGACGAAGCCGAAAGCCTGCTGCGCACCCGCTCGAACACGCGTGGCGGCAGCTTCATCCAGAACACCATCGTGCCACAGTTCGCCGCCGAGATGGACGGTTTGGTATCGCTGGAGAACGTGGTGGTGATGCTCACCAGCAACCGCCCCGACTACATCGACCCCGCCATCCTGCGCCCCGAACGCATCGACCGCAAGGTGAAAATCAACCGCCCCGATAAAGGCGCGGCGCGCGACATCCTGGAAATCTACCTGCACAAAGATTTGCCATTCTCGCCCGACATTCTCAAGGAGCACGGTGGCGATGTCGAAAAAACCCGGCAAGCCCTGGTCGATCACGCCCTGCAGCAGATTTTCCGCCAGGCGCCCGAAACCGAGTTTGTGGAAGTCTACACCCGCAGTGGCGGTGTGGAGACTCTTTACTTTAAAGACTTGCTCTCAGGCGCATTGCTGATGAGTTTGGTGGAACGCGCTAAGGATTACGCCATCAAACGCGCCATCGATGTGAAATCGTCCAACGAGGGCATTTCCGCCGACGACCTGAGCCGCGCCATCACCAGTGAATTCCGCGAAAACGAAATCTTCCCCAAGACCGATACGCTGGAAGACTGGCTCAAGCTGCTCGATTACGAACCGGAAAACGTAGTGACTATTAAACCGATCCGCACTGGAGCCAAAGACAAATATACGGCGCGGCGCGGCGTGATCTAAACGGCAACGATGAATGATGAATACTGAGCGATGAACCGGATGGCGAGGAGACGCTGATGATGCCTCCTCGAAAACCATCTGTGTAATCTGTGTCAATCTGTGGCTAAAAGGCCGGGGCCGATTCTCTCGAATCTCCCCGGCCTTTCATACCAATCCCAGAAATGATCTTCCTCATTATGATGCCCTTTTCAACACAAAGCTCACAAACATCTTTTCATTCTTTGTGATTCCTTGGTGTCCTTTGTGTTAAGACGGTTGTTCAGGAAGATAATTTACGGCATCGGTATAAGCCCATTGGCATTAATTCAGCAAGACTACTTCTTGTACCTTAATCTGCGTCCGTCTTTATGCCATGCGGCAAATTTACCCAAAATAGCAACAAATTTATACTAAAGGTGGCTTAATTTAATTGACAGGTAATGGAATATTTGTATTACTTCCAGATTGGATCCGCTCCAAGGTCAGAGTAAAGAAAACCGATTGCGCTTTACAGGCAACAAGAATACCCCTCCCATTCCTCGTTTTTACCTAAAATTCATAAGTGTTAATGGTATCTTAATACGATATTTTCTATACTCTGTAATAATAATATTTAATTAGATAGATAAGCCCTGATAATCGATATCAGGGCTTTTTTTTGTGGTAAGTACTGTGACTGTGTGATTAATATAACGTTAGTAATTCCTAGTGGTTATTGCGCACAATCTTATCTCTGGGAGGAGATTTCTACCATGCTAACCACAGCACCTGGTGAAAGTAGTAGAAGTAAAAAACAACGGCAATTAAAGCTGGCCCTGAAAGCCGCTTTGGCCGGTGCCGTCGTTGCATCGGCCGGATACAGCATCCCGGCCATGGCGCAAACCAGCCAATACAACGACCCTATTCACGGCACCTACACCCCATCGGACCACGCCGACGGCGGCTTTGCCAACCCTGTACCCAACGGTTCACCGGAAGTTACTGGTGGTTATGGAGACATTGATGACGGTTCCATTCACGATGCCTTCCCCCTGGATCGTGCACCTTTTAATGGATATACCCTCTACACCGTTAACACCGAAGCGGACGCCCCGTACGATCCACTCAAAGCGAATGAAGTCGGCGATAGCACCGGCACCAACATTTTGACATTGCGCCAGGCTATCGGTAATGCCAACGCCAGCAACACGCCTTCGGTTATTACTTTTGCCAGCGACTCGCCCAATATCACCGACCCCAAACTCGACTTTGCCAACGGGCCGCTCATCATCAACAATGACAATGCCGTAATCGTTTTCAAATCGCACAACTTCCGCCTCGCGCAACAGCCTGCGACCGGCTGGCCTGTGGGCACCAACGCGCTGCTTAAAGTGCAGGCCGGACAGGTGTTGTTCTATGCGACCGAGCGTTCGAGCGCCTATGCCCAGTTCCCAATGGAGATCAGCGGCACCGGCAAAGTCACCACATACACCACTCACCAGGCCTATTACAACGCCGGCAAGCAGCCGATCATCAACATCCTGAGCATTAGCGGCGATGGCGAATATCGCGGCAACCGCAACATTCGGGTAAACCTCGATACGGCTGCAATCGATCTGGTACTAAACGACAAAGGTTACTTCGAACTCGGCCAGATGAATACGGTCTATAGCAACGTTGTCGCCAACGACAGCAGTACCGTTATCTCCAACGGTGGCAACACCTTCTTCTCTTATGGCAAGTATGATCGAAGTGCCAACATTTTCAACAAGGATGTCACGCTCAACGATACGTCCATGGGCGTCTTTGGCTATATGTCAACGGTCAAAGGCAATTTGAGCGTTAATGACGCCGCCCGCCTGCGCATCCTGGGTCATACCATCGTCAACGGTAATGTGAGCTTCGCTGCCGACTCCACTCTCATTGCTACCCTGGGCGCACCTATTACCGATGCCTCCCAGAACCCGCTCAATACCAATCCCGACCGCCCCACCGGCCCGCTCGACCCGACAACGACTGCGCTATTGAAAGTAGACGGCACAGTAACGGTCGATGACGGAGCTAAGTTGATCCTCGATCGCGTCACCGGTTCGCTGGTCACGGGCACGCGCTACGTCATCATCCAGACCAACACCGCCATCAACAGTGATGCGGTGAACGGACACGAAGCGTTCGACATCGAAAACGCCCTCACCCCCATCAACTTCAGCGGCCTGCTCTACGATTCGCTGACCGGTGAATACTACGTCATCATCGAAGGCATTGATATCGATGCCTACGATGTCTCGGGCGGCAACAAAGCGCAGCGCAACTTCTTCCGCTATCTGGGCGACATCACCGCTCCCGATGCCCCGGCATTGCCCGGCGGCGCTGAAAGTGCCCTCTCCTACGTCATCAACAACTTTGAAGACCTGGGGCCGGACGTCGCCAACTCCTTCCTTGGCGATACCTACGGCGCTCACGATAGCCAGACCTACCAGAACCAGCGCAACTTCATCAACCGCGTCGCCGGTCGCATCGCCCAGCAACGCAACAACGATGCCGGTGTGGAGAACTTCGAACTGAGGGGCAGCAGCCTGAACGACGTTCACGGCCAGCTCTACTCCTTGCGCCACGCCCTCACCCCTTCCAAGCTGGGAGTCAATGGTGCCCTGGGCGCTGCCGGTGCCGGTGCGACTTCCAATGGTGTGTGGTTCGATGTCTACGGCGACCGCATTAAAACTGAAGCCGACAACAATTTGGGTTCACCCGAATGGGACGGCTCTACGCGCGGTTTCCTGGCCGGTTACACCCAGGGCAACGAACGTTTTAGCTGGGGCATCACTGCCGGCAAGCAGGAATCCGACCTCGACTTTAACGACCGCTCGGCGCGCGGTGAGCTCGATGGCTGGAACGCCGGTATTTACGGCACCTGGAAAAACCAGAAATCCTACCTCACCGGTATCCTGGGCTACAGCCGCTTCGATAACGAAGCGCGCCGCCGCGATGCCATCGGCTCCAACCGCTCCGACTTTAAGAGCCGTGGCCTTTCGGCCTATGGCGAATACGGCATCCATTTGAGCCGCACCGCCAAGAAAGACCTCACCCCCTATGCCTCCATCCTGTGGGCGCGCACCAAGCGCGGTGCCATCAGCGAAAGCGGCACCGGGGCCGGTCTGGATATCGATGCCAGCTCCAACAGCATCTTCACCACCCAGTTGGGCGTGCGCTACAACTATCGCTTCCTGGGCGAAGGCGACCAGCTCAAGGGCGGCTTGCAGCTTGGTGCGGCATGGGTGCATCAGTTCGGTGATACCGACTTCCCGCTCACGGCCCGCTTCAACGGCACGAGCAGCAGCTTCACTTCCTACGGCACCCCGCTTTCGGGCGATGCGTTGCAATTGGAACTGGGCGGCTACGGCCGCATCAGCGGCAACCTGATCGGCTTC
>DAITOV010000386.1:0-4699 GCA_036833945.1 Abditibacteriia bacterium | reverse complement strand
AAGAACATTTTGTAAACACTATTCAGTTTTCAAAGAGCTATTCGCCTCTCGATTCGCTCTCGTTTTCTCCAGAGCAACTCGTCAGGGGCAAGAAGATATCTTAACGTCTGCTTCGTTCCTTGTCAAGCTTTTTTTAAAAAAACTTTTTTTCAGAACTCAGCGTCTCGATGCAATATCAGGGTTCGCTTCGCAAACCTTTTGGCTGGAAGCGGAGATAATTATAGCGAGTTTCCAGGCTGTGAACACCCCTTTTCTTAAAGTTTTTTTAGAGTTTTTTTGGAAGCGAAATTACAGGGCTTTTGAGGCCGCAAAAGGGAAACCCAACGTCCTATATCCGACGCTGATCGTTCCAGCTTCTTCCCTCTCCGATAATAGTTGATTAGGTCCCACTGAATTCCAGCATCCTCCTGGGCTTTCCCCGTTATTTTTGGCACTTAGATAAGGGACTGCTTTTCGTATTGCTCTCGTGTGATATATCCCAGTACGGGATGGTATTGTCCCGGTAGATTTTTTGCTTAGAGGTCCAGAACGAATCTTGAATCTGCACCGATTCAAACGGTAGCATCTGACGCGAAGAGAGATTGAATTGCGGGACCGCAGTGTTCTTCTGAGCAACAGCAAACAGGCACAATGCGCCGGTCAAAGCAAAGACCATCGCCAAGCGGTGCAACCGTTTCGCAGTAAGCATAGCTACGTTATAAACGATAAACACACCATACCGCAAATAAAATTTGAGGAGAGGGGATAAACTTCTTTATCCCCTCACAGGTTGGGCAAATTCTGTTTTAATTATCGACCGCAAACGGCGAGGCCAACACCGTAACACTCAACCTCGCCGCACTCAGCTTCGTCTGAGCTCCACCCAATGTCAAATCGAGCTGCCACTCCCCTGGCTGCAAGCCGCTGGTATCGATCCATAGACTCTTTTCCCCTCTGCTTTGCAACGGCAAAGGGGCTAAAGCCAGTTCATGCCCGTATGCGTTTTTAAAAGAACCGATTAGAGGATGGTCGACCGCACTCAGATCACCGATGGCGATAGTCAGGTTCAAGAGCAGACGCTGGCCGCTGATAACTTGTGGCGGAGCCTGTGTCACCACGACCGCCTGTTGCTGCGCCGGAATCGTAAAAGGCATACCTGAGAGAATTTCGCCATTTTGGCCGATAGCACGCAACTGCCACTGAGCGCCTTGCGGAGCGTAAGGGACCTCGTATGTAAAGCTAAACCGGCCCTGCGCATTACTTGCCCCTTCGGCTTGGACGGTTCCCGCTTCGTCGCAAAGTTGGACGCTGGCCTGTGCAAGGTTTTGTCCGGATATAACGGCAGATAGATTACCACTCAAATTACTTTTACCTAAACGGCGCGAACCCAAACCGAGGCCGGTGAAAAGCACCTTGTCCAGGGTGCCCTCAAAAACCAGCATCCCCCAGTTATGAATTTCCTTGTCCAGGAAAGCCTGGACAGGTGCCCAGGTCGTAACCTGCCGCCAACTATGGAATTCACGTGCAATATTGACCTTCCAGGTAGCACCCGGCAAAGGAGCTGCTTCTAACCCCAAGTCGCCCCACAGAATGAAGACTTCGTGCATGGTGCCACCGCTGGCGTTGATAGGGCTGCGCGTTGCAACTTGCACCTCGCAGGGCACTACCTGTCCGCCACGCCGCAGGGTGCGACGCCCACTGCTGGAAACGATGAGGTGAACCGTCTGTCCGCCTGCCGTGTCTGGCTGGAAGAAGATTTCATAGCAGTCGTCCTGCCACAAGTTGGGATCGTCATCGAGGCGCTTGGCAGTGGCCTGCATGTGGTTGCCGGACAGCAGGACGTAGATACCCTGGTCGCCATAAGCGATGCTGCCGCGAGCGCTGCTGGGTGGCGGCATCTTATTAAACTCTTCCACGCTACCGGCCCGCGCCCGCATGGCCGCTTCGGTTGCCCCCAACCATCCCAGGTTTCCAGTACTATTAATTCCCACTGCCCAGGCGGCTTCGGTCTCTTTGCCATCGAGTTCGATGGGTTGCTCGACACGCACGGCTCGCAAAATTTTGTCTCCCCGCACAGCTGTTTGCACGCTGTCGGCTGTCGCGATCAGGCTTGGTTGGCCTTGCACCATACCTCCGGGCGATGGCTGCGGAGCTTCAAGCGCGGTTTGCGCTTTTTCAATAGCAAGCATCACTTTCCAGCGCCGCATCTCGAACTGCTGTTCACTCAGTCTTTCCAGAAAAGCAGCCGCTTCATAGCGATTCAACGGTACATCGCGGCTAATCTCGCTTAGCACACTTTGCCCTTTGTTTGCCTCATCTTTCAAGCCTTTATCTTTAAGCGCCGAGATCAAGTGTTGAAGCTTCTGGTAGTAAGCGATGTCGCACAAGCCTTCGTGAGCGCGCTCCATCTCGATCGAGGTCACCACGCCATCGTCCTGAATACGACTGACTTGATAGCTTGTTGAACCATCAGCCGGTGGATTTTGCCACTGATCGGCCCATTGATGATTACCGGTAGAACCAGTGGTGAGATTATAAAGTCCGAAAATGCCTCGGCTCCAGCCACCGTTGTAGTTCCACAGCTCGGCACCGGGCAAGTCGCGCACTGCCCGTAGGCCGGTCGCGGTCCAGTTATTGTATTGGCGTATTTTGATCTTATCGCGCGCCGCACGATCTATAATTTTATTGTCATTGCCATAGCCGATGCCGTTATCGATAAGAAAGGCATCGTCGCCCACGATGTTGCGTAGTACGGGGAAGAAAGTCTCATACTGCGCTATTTCATACGGATTGTTCGCGACCTCTTGTGCCGCGAGATAAACCACCTTGCCCGGCCACTGCTGCGTCTTTACAAAAGCGACCAGTTGTTGCACCGTTTCAGCGTAGATGGCTTTGGCTCGCTCTGGATAAGCGTATGCCCGAATGCCACCTTCGCCAGTAATATTTAAATCGGCAGGAACCTCTTCGCCTTTGGCCTGTAGAGCGTCGAGCCGGAGCGCGACTGTATTGGCCCAATACTCCATAAACGTGGTGTCGAGACAAAGCGGCCCATCTAAGCCAGCTTTGCGGCCAGCCTGCATCACTTTCTCTAAATCAGGAAAACGAGCTACCACCTGCCCGTCTTTATAGGCCAGGTCGGGGTGGAGGTGAAACAAACTGGGCGAATTGAAGCCGCGCGTCTTCCAGTAGGCGAAGTAGCGTTCGAGGTTTTCTGCCTTCCAGTCGCTCTTGGCATAATTGACATATTTGCCTTTACCTGCATGATAAAGGTGACCGGGAAGATAAGCGCCCCAGGCGCCCGCAGGGTAAGTGAATTGGTGTGGTAAAACACGTATCGTCAATGGCACCTCGACTTCAGCGCCACCGGTAGCACTGATGGTAACGGTTCCGCGATAAAGACCGGCCAGAGCTTCGACTGGAGCATAGACGCTGATCCTGCTCCAGCAAGTCCAGTTCGCTTCGAGATCGAGACTGGCCCGTTTTTCCAGATAGCTACCGCTCCAGGTGAAGGTTTTGCGCTGCGCATCAACCGGAGTCGAAAGATATTGCACGGTGCGGATATCGACCTGGCTCGCAGGAATGACGGCACCGGTGGTAGAAGTCAGCTTGGAAGCGGAAAAACGCAGTCCTTGAATGGGCCGCAGAGTTCGCACCGCCAGCGCCGCTGCCCGGTATTCCCCACGCGATAGCAGCAAATCGATCTTCTTTTCCGGCTGCGGTTCGGGCCAAAGCCAGTCTGGCCGGGGAGCCACCATGATATCGACACGACCAATAGCAAAGCCACGTCTCATTTCCTCGCCACTGGGCTTCCAGGGCGATTGAAAAGTTTGCATTGGGGGCCTTTCTCCTGCCGCTAATATCTGTCCGGTGCTGTTGGAAAGTAGTGCAAAGCTGGGCGGAATATCAGATTGTGCCTGCGCGACTGAGCAAGAAGCCAGGGAAGCTATAAGTAAAATAATAGTTTTCATGTTGGGCGATAGCGATGAGGAATCGGGCTTAGATAGTGAGTGTATGGAAAGTTAAAAATGGAGAATGAACGATTACCGGATGCTGATAATATCCGTTGGCCTCAAAGTGAGTCATCACCACCAACATTCGGTTCCCTCCCCTGTTCCTTGTAGTCCCCGGCCCGTATTTCGCGGGTTTGGAGGGAGAAGAGATCGGCGCTCTGCATAACGAAGCGGAAACGCACGACGCGATTTTGAATGGCCGACAGGTCAGGGCGCTTTTTCCAGCACACTATGGCATCGGTTTCATCGCCATACATCGGTTCCATATCTGCCAGTTCATAGCCAGGGATAGGCTGGCCTGTTTCATCCTGAACCTCAACCTGAATCGAGCCGGTGGCCGTAGTGCTGTAATTCAAGACCAGGTTTTCGCCATCAAAAGTAAGAGGACGCGTTATCCACTCTCCTTTCTCTCCCCCTGCAAAGACGGAGGCGAATCCGTCCCGGCGAACGCTGTAGCGGCGCAGGCGATTCTCCGGCCATTTAAAGTTTTCAGTGACATACAAAGAGTATTCGTCCGGCTGGGTTTGGATTATTCCCCTCGCAGTCATGCTGCTTCGGTCGGTCCAGTTATGACGGTCGCGGCCGGGACGAATCCATGCTTCGCGGAACCGGCGGTCCCAGTGCACCCCGTCGCGGCTACTCATAAAAACGGCATCAGAAACCCCACGAGAAGGGTGCTCGCTTACCCTTTTGCGCGTTTCGACAAATCG
>DAITOV010000385.1:0-4710 GCA_036833945.1 Abditibacteriia bacterium | reverse complement strand
CCGCCGACGGCCAGCCGCAAACCGGTTTGCGACAGGTCCATCTGGGGCGCAGAAGAAACACTCTCGTCATCCGAGAGCTGTACGGTATCGGTCAGCGATTGCCCGCTATCGGCATTGAGCACTTCCAAAGCCGCAAAACCATCGCCTTCAACCAACCCGGCACGGGAAATGCTTGCCCGACCTTGCCCAGTAACCCACAAGCGCGTACTATCGGGAGAAAATTTGAGACGGCTAATCTTGCTCCGGCCAAAATCATCGCGTGCCCATAAATCCCGACCGGTGGCCAGCTCAATCACCCGCAAGCGGCCACGCGCCGTGCCTTTTTCTTGCAGTGTCAGTGTATAGGTTTTCAGGTATTCGGCGACAGCCAGCAGGCGTCCATCGGGCGAAACCGCTGTCGCCGCCAATTCACGCCCTGCATTCCCGGTAATTTGTTCGATTTTTCCGGTGGCTAAGTTCCACTGCGTTAAAGCGCCTTCTTCACTCCCGACAAGCAGTATCGGCGCACTATTACGCAAAACAATGTCGAGGGATTGCACCGCATAAGAAGCGCGAGGCAAAGCCGATTTCAATGCGCCTTCCTGCCATAAACCGCCGCCTGCCTGGGCATCGTCAAGGGCCAGCACACCTTGCGGCGATATTGCTAATACCCCTTTAAAGCTGCGATTGCGGGCCAGAGAAGTGGTCACTTCCTGGCCACTCTGGGTGTCCCAGACACGGGTTTCAGCCGAGCGAAAGGCAATCGCCACCGTTTTTCCATCCGGCGAGAATAAGGCACCGACCGGCGCGCCCAAACGATTGGCAGCCGACGCTGCGGGACGATTCCTGGTGGGCACAGGACGGCCAATAATCCGCTCTGCCTGTTCGCGTTGACGTTGGGACATTTCCGGCCTTTCCGACGGATTGGCAGCCAAATCGGCCACGGATTGCCCGGTTTTGGTGTCGTAAATGCGATAGTCGCTCTGTCCTTTGGCCAGAATACGGGTGCCGTCGGGAGAGAGCGCCAACAGCACTTCGTCCCTGGACCGGAGCGGTTCCTCGGGAATAGTGACGGTTGTTAGCTCTTGCCCATCGCTTTGCCAGCGCTGTAATTGGTTGGGGGCACGGGTTGCGACCAGAACACCGGCCTCTTCATAGGCGATTAGCGTCTGGCTGTTGCTTTCGTAGGTTTTGGTCCACAGGGAACTGCCATCCAGCACATTCCAAACACGCAACCGGATGCCGTTGCCCGAAGCCTGGGGACTGCCATAGTAACCTGCAGCAGCCAACTGTTTGCCGTCGCGCGAAAAAGTCAGGCTGGTCAGCGCTTCGTCACCGTTTTCTGCATCGAAGACAACAGAAGTATTTCTACTGTAACTGCGCAACGCCTTGCCATCGCCAAATTTGAATATGCGGGTGGCAGCGCGGTAGAAACCGCTTTTGGCAGGCACCTGCCAGAGGTATACATTGCCATCCCGCCCGCCAACGGCCAGGGAAGCCCCGTCGGGAGAAAACGCCAAGGCCGTCATGGCCCCGCCGACTCCCGTTTTACTCACCAGCGTGCTGTGCCAGGAGCCATCGGCGTTCCATAAACGAACGGAACCGTCTAACGAAGCACTGGCCAGCATCGCTCCGGCGGGAGCGAAAGCCATCGCTTCAATACTCGCACTGTGACCGCGTTCTACCAGCACTTGGGGTGCGGCTTGCACAGCAGTAATAACACCCGACGCCAGCAGGACAACGCACGACAATACCAGTTTTTTCATAATGCCACGTCATTACGGGAAATGATTTGAACAGGCCGGGCGAGGTACGACTACGGACTTATGCGACGATTTTTCCGCTGAGATCGTATTCGCTGGCGCCGCTGATTTTTACCTTCACCATGCTGCCCACGGTGATATTACGACGTTCACGCGGCGTCATTTTGACAAAAACGTTGCCGTCGATATCAGGCGCATCGCGGTGGCTGCGGCCCACCATACCGCCGTTTTCTTCGGCTTCGAGTAGCACGTCCAGCGTCTTGCCGATATAATCGCGGTTTTTGCGCAGGCTGATTTTCTGTTGCAGGGTTTGCAGGGTGTGATAACGCTGTTCGATGACTTCCTGCGGCACCTTTTCATCCAATCCAAAGGAAAGAGCGCTGTCTTCATCGGAATATTTAAAGACACCGATGCGATCGAATTTCTGTTCCTTCACGAAATCGCACAATTCCTGGAAATGTTCTTCGGTTTCACCGGGAAAGCCCACGATGAACGAAGTGCGAATCGAGATTTCCGGGCATTTTTCACGGAAGCGCTCGAGCAGGCGGCCATAGCTTTCGGCATGACCGCCCCGGCGCATACGCGCAAGAATCGGTCGGCTGGCGTGTTGCAGCGGAATATCGAGATAGCGGGCCACGCGCGGTGCGGTGGTCATGGCTTCAATGAAAGTGTCATCGACCTGGGAGGGATAGGCGTAAAGCACTCGAATCCAGGTCAGCTCTTCGATTTTGGATAATTCTTGCAGCAGTTCGCCCAAAGCCCATTTTTTGTAGAGATCGAGACCGTAACGAGTGGAATCCTGAGCAACCAACACCACTTCCTTGGCTCCCGAAGCTGCTAATTGGCGCGCTTCAGTCACAATCGATTCGATGGGGCGCGAGCGAAACGGGCCGCGCAGGCTGGGAATGATACAGAACGAGCAGGTATGGTCGCAGCCCTCGGCTATTTTGAGATAGGCCGTCCACGGCGCAGTAGCGCGCACACGCGGCGTGCTGTGATCATAGACATAGGTATGTTGCTCGCGTGGAGTGACCGAAAGTTGGATCAAGCCATTCGACGGCCGCGCCGTTCCAGGAACCGGGCGATTAAAAGTGGCATTGAGCGTGCCGACGATTTGCGGAAAATCGGTGGTGCCCAGAATGGCATCGACTTCCGGCACCCGCATTTTGATGAGTTGGGAATCGCGCTGGGGCAAACAGCCTGCGGCGACCAGAGCCTTGCATTTGCCGTTTTTCTTCAGGGCGGCAAATTCGGCTAATGTATTGAGACTTTCTTCTACGGCTGCGCCCAAAAAGCCGCAGGTATTGACGATGACGGCATCGGCATTTTCGGCATCGCTGGTGATGGCATAACCGGCACCCTGCAACAGGCCGAGCATAACTTCACTATCGACCAGATTCTTCGAACAGCCAAGCGAAACCAGGCCGACGGTTTTTTGATTTTCAACGATTTGATTCTTCACGATATTAATAGTTTATCCGGCTGATAGAAATAAGCGCGAAGTGAGCGGTATTTTTTTATTCCGCCACAGCTTTTTGCCGTTTGCCGGTTATTGCTGTATTCTTTGATTCCGTGGCGACAGCTTCCCAAACTCACTCGTATCCTGCACCCTGGTGGGGCCGCATCAGCCTGATATGGCTGATGTTAACTCCTTTGGTCGTGACCATATATACACTGCTGCTACCCATTGCCCCGAACGACTTCTGGTACAATGCCCGCGCCGGTGCCCACATCGCCATGACCGGCTCTATTCCCGTCACGGCTCTTTTCACCACATCCGTCCCGCCGGGAACACCTTATTACTACCAGTCTTGGCTGGCACAGTTGTTAATCTTTAAAACCCTCGAGAGTTACGGTCTGTCGGGAATCGTCACCCTGCGCTCGGTTTGCCTGTTGGCCGCCTTCCTTCTCATCCTTGTTGCCGCCTGGCGACGCATCAGCCGCGTTAATAACGCTTCTCCTCATCCGCTGGCAGACACAACACTGGCACGTATTACAGCGCTGAGTGTTTTGGTGGCGTTCGCCCTGGCCGCTTCGAATATGGATGTGCGGCCGCAAACCTTTTCCATGCCGCTCTTTGCACTGTTTGTGCTCTGTCTTTTCGAGTGGCCGTTTCTCAAAACCCCACAAAGAATTTTCGTCAGCACTCTCCTGGCGGCAGGCATGATATTGTGGGCCAATCTCCACGGTGCTTTTTTTACCGGCATTGCTTTGCTGGGCGTTTACTCAGTTGGCGAGTTGCTCCAGTGGCTGTTGACACGCAACCCTGAAAGTAGCCGGCGCTTATGGAGCCAGGTAACGCCCGGTTCACTCGGACTTACACTGTTGTTATTCCCGCTCATTTGCTTATGTGCCCTGCTGAACCCGCGTGGCGGCCAGCTTTTTACCTACGTTTTTAGCCTGGCCGAACTGGAAGCCGGGCAAAAATATATTCAGGAGTGGCAAAGTCCGCATTGGAGCGATTGGTATGGTGCCTTGTTCTTCATCGCGTTTGGGGTTCTGTGCTTATGCACGTTGGCTTGTGTACGGTTGCTTCAACGTTCCCAGCCCGCTTCGCAGTCACCTGGCCTGCGTTTACCGGAATTGCTGGTCATAGCAACCCTCGCTGTGATGGCATTTCGGGATAGTCGTTCGATTATCTGGTTCGGATTGTTCCTGGCACCCGTCTTCGCTGCCCAAATAACCCAATTACTTCTGGCCAAAAGCCACGCGCCAGTTTTGCCTGTTGCCATCCCGCGCCCGGCGCAAATCATCAATGCCGTTCTTGCGCTCATGCTCTTGGCCGGAATTCTTCCTTTCTTGCCGCAATGGCGCGCGGCTTTACCGCTACCGCCCGAATATGCGGCCCAATTTGCCCCCACCCCGCACAGCGCTTTTCCCGCCGGATTTCCCAGGGATTCGTCCGGACTCCTAGACCGCTCGACACCGGTGAAAGCGGTCGAATACCTCACCGTGCATCCACCAACCG
>DAITOV010000384.1:0-4722 GCA_036833945.1 Abditibacteriia bacterium | reverse complement strand
ACATATCGAAGAGTTCCGGCGACTCTACAAACAGCGCTTCGGAACCCAGCCCAAACCGGCGGAAGCCCTCGCTCTACTCATGCGCTTGCTGGTTATCGCCGATTACCAGCGTAGAAGCAAAATACAGAAATAGTAGAAATCCCAGTTCACTCCCTTTCAAGGTATGCGTTATATCAACTACGCCCGTCGCAGCAGCGATGAAAAATCCAAAAAGCAGGTGCAGTCGATTGAAGACCAATTGGCCGACTCCCGGCGTTTTGCTCAGGACGCCGGTTTGAACGTGGTGGACGAAATGACCGAAAGCAAGTCCGCCAAAGAACCAGGACGCCAGGTCTTCAACGCCATGATCGAAAAAATCCGCAAAGGAGAAGCCGATGCGATCCTCTGCTGGAAATTGGACCGGCTGGCTCGCAATCCTATCGACGCGGCCACTCTCCGCTGGATGATGCGGCAAGGCCATCTTAAGGAAATTCGCACGCCGTATCAGGTCTACAGCCCGGAAGATAACGCCGTGATCGCCGCTGTGGAGAGTGCTATGGCCGAGCAATATATTATCGACCTTAAGAAAGGCGTCGAACGCGGCATGCGTAGCAAATGTGAAAAGGGTGGCTTCCCGTTCCTGGCGCCCCAGGGGTATCTTAATAACCGGGCAACGCGCACCATTGAGATTGACCCTGAGAGGTTCCCGGTATTGCGTCGTGCATGGGAGCTTCTCTTAACCGAGAAATACACGCTGATTGAAGTGCACCGGATATTGGTCGAAGACTGGGGTTATCGCGGTAAGACCGGACGAGCGAACGCCTCCGGTAAAATCACCGTGAGTTCGCTCCATAATATGTTTCGTAGCCCGTTCTACAAAGGCATGTTTACCTTTCGGGGAGAGGTCTATACCCACCAGTGCCAGCGCATGGTCACTCCCGATGAATGGGAACGTGCCCAGCAGATACTCAACCGCCGCACTTACAAAAGCCGCACCAAATATGCACACGCTTTTACCGGCCTCATCACCTGCGCTTCATGTGGATATGCCGTGACTGCGGAGATATCCAAAGGACACACGTATTACCACTGCCTCAACAAATTGGGTATTTGTAGCAAGAAGGGAATTCGGGAAGAAGAAATTGAAAGATTGATCGATGAAGTGCTGGAGTCCATCACACTGCCGCCGGAGTTTAAGGAACTCTGTCACCGGATTCTGGATGATCTGCAACGCGAGGAAGAAAAGGCGGCCGAAGAAATCAAGACACGGCAACAGGCAGCATTATCGGAGATTAAAAAACAGAAAGACGCGCTGCTTTCTCTCTGCCTGGCCGGATACTTGACGACGGATGAATTTGCTGAGAAGAAGCAAGAGTTGATGGAACAGGAAGCGCGACTGGCTGCTGCGTCAACAACAAGCGGTGATACCAGTCCGATAGACCGTGCCATCCGCGAAGCCGCATCGTTTGCGACGACCGCCAGAAGCCGCTTTGCAACGTGTACGGCTGATGAAAAACGACTCATCTCCCGCCAATTGGCAACAGCGTATTATTTGAACAATGGAAAGGAGTTGCAGGTTGAATTGCACCCGATCTTCGTACCGGTTCGATCTCAGCTTAACTCGGTTTTCGGAAAGATCGAACCGTTGAAAATCAGCTCTGGAAACTGGAAAGACGGGGTTGATGAGAAGGTAATTTCAAACTGGTACACCACTTTAGCGGAATATCGAAAATTAATAGAAAGCCATGCGTTTCCATTAGATACAAATTTGGCATTATAGCTAAACCTTACTTAGGCAAGCAATCATGCTGGCAAGAATGCTAAATTTCCGTAAATATAGGTAGATGAACGCTTCCTCCTTTTATATCATCATATTAACGTTCAATCCTGACTTCTGAAAGCCGAAAGTCGACCCTCTTGGATATCGCAAAACGCTTATCGGCGATCAGCCGGATATTGTCCTTACGGGTAAGCAGCCTAGAAGAAGGAATTAAAGCCGTATTTGTTAAGCAACTCATATGAACTGAATCCCTTCAAGCATACTCGCTCTAAGCCGTGCTTTTACACGGTCAACATCACGTGTATGAATCGCCAAGCATAATAGCTGCTCTGCCCGGGACACACCAACATACAATACTCTTCGGGCCTCGTTAGTATGATTTTTCAGCCATGCAGACAAACCACATTCTCCTTTCGTGTTTACTCTTGGAATTACAATACACGCACATTTGAACTCCTGTCCCTTTACGGAATGGATTGTGCCTAGAGATATAATGGGATCAGAGACACCTGAAAAAAGCTCATTCCACCTCTCCTCATCACAAGCACGAACACTGGCAGAATTAAATTGCCAATCGTTCGTATCCATGGCTGTCCTTAGAGTCGCAGCAAATTCAATTCGCTCCATGTCTTGCCCGTTTACAGAGCGGAGTATCCGGACCATCTTAGCACGTAAATCTCCAAGACCAATACCGAGTTCCGCCGCAACCTCTTCTGGATAATGAGTATGAATATCTGGATGTATCTCAAACATCTTGGCTTGGAATTTCTGCATATGGCGATTTCTTACCGCAGGAGAAATAGAATTGTCCGTCAAAGTCAGGCTTGCCTGAGCAGCCAAAAGAACCAACGAATCTGAATGCGCATCGTGATTTGATCTCTGAGCGGCTTCAGCTGCGTCCTTGTTCTTATGGCTTAATATTATTGATCGGTCCTCAGGAATACCATGCTGACCAAGCACTTCGATAACTTTCGGTAAGATTTGGTTTAAATTATCATAAGCTACTACGTAAACTGGAATATTAAGATCCGCATACTTCCCCTTTGATATATCTGGATCACCTGAAGCTCGAAAGATTCCATTAACTGCGCAGATCGCCGGAGTACTTCGGTAGTTCTCCCTAAATATAATGGATTGCCCAAGTCGTTCGCCAAATTCTAGAACGCGCTCTGGGACAGCATTTCTAAATTCGAAAATTGCCTGGTCCGGATCACCGACAATACTAACGGTGACTCCGGCTTCGTGCAATGCCTCAAGCAAAGCGAGTTCTTCCTGGGCACAGTCTTGCGCTTCATCTACGATTACTTCGGCAAACCGAGCGCTCAGTGCATTGACCACCCAATTCCTCCGTCTCCCTTCCAGCAACTCCAAAAGTATGCGCCGTGCTTCCGAGCAAGAAAAATATCCCTGCTCAATTCTTTGTCGACGTTTTTGTGTGGCGGTATTATTACACCATGCAGAATTGCGATCGTATGCCGCTAATAAAGCATTACGGCGAATTCCAGTAACTCTGTCCCTATTTAGCGTTGCCTGCCCAGCCTTATTGAAATCAAAAGCCTCAAGGTTAAGGCGTAAATACCCTATCTTTTTATCAGGCACCACCTCGGTGTAACTAAGCACATTCCATGATTCCACAAACCTCGGTTGCAGTCGCATCCTATTAGCGATAACTGGACCGACAATATTCTTTTGAATGAAAGAATCAAATGTTCCTACAAAATGCGGATGCCCGACAGCAAATCCTTGGGCATGAGCTCGCCGCACGGCCTCATCCATCGCAGCGTTCGTGAAGGACAGCAAAGCGATGCCCTTTCGTTCGAGTTCCTGGGTCCTCCGAAGAAACCTGCTGATAATCGCACGCGTTTTTCCCGCACCAGGGCACGCGATTACCAACATCGGCTCATTACTTTCGGCGAAAGCGCGTTGATCGGGAGAAAGCTCAGCTGGCACTCGTAACTTCCTCCTGAGTAGATTCTTCTACTCGTCCGATTGCTATGGCGCATGCAATCGCTGACCCAAGGTATGGGGGACACGTCAGATTTTCTCCAGAAGCTACAAACCCTGCAATATCCTGTGCGAATTCGCCCTTGGTAAAGAATTTTGTATCGGAGCGCAGCTTTTCATGAAGGGCATGAGCAGGATTGTCATCCTCCACCATTGCGTCCCATTTATTGGCTGATTTAGGATGTTGAGCGAGATACGCTTTACGCAATATGGAACGATTAGTCGCAATTCCGAATAAGTCAGCCTCAAGAGTAAATTCCGATACAAAAATGTGAAGACTATTTTCTCTTCCAATTTCTTGTGCGAGCTTTTCAAAATTGGCCTTACGGTCAACCCGAACTTCTCCTTCAGCGTTCGGGTCTCTGTCTGTGATAATTACAAGCTCATCGACTAGAGACACTCCATCAATAGGAGTCAACAATAAGCGAACGTATGGCTCAAAATCCGTCCCGCCGATCGCGATGACGGTAACGCCAGCAAATTCCTTTGTTCTTTCCCCAAGCGCACTTCTCGCAAGGACCGGAAGTAAAATATTTTCAGCCAACCCCTCCACGAGCACTAGCTTGCGCGCAAAAAGAAGAGAGGCTTTGGTGGCATCCAAGAATCTCGAAACTTTTGCAAGTTGGACGTCTGGGATTTTTAGTTCGTTAACAGAAACCGTTCGCGTGCCTATATCAGGTGCATCCTGCACATTACTGCGAACCGCAACGACCTTCTCTATTGGGATTCCGCTGGCAAGATTTGGGGAATGTGTAGTGCACACAACTTGAATCCGCCCCGCCGGTCCGTCATGATCCGCACGCACCGACTCTCGGGCTTTTTCCGCTAAGTATTCGAGAAGAATCCCTTGGAGTTGAGGATGCAAATGAGCCTCTGGCTCCTCAACGAGAAACAGTGTCAATTCCGCGTCACGAGCATTTTCAAGTTCCAAAAGGACCGTGGCGATATAAAGAAGGTTC
>DAITOV010000383.1:0-4723 GCA_036833945.1 Abditibacteriia bacterium | reverse complement strand
CATCGAAGAGCGTCCCGAACTGGGTGGCGATATTGTCTATGCCATGCTCAATATGTTCGATGTTCCCATGAATGCCAATGGTTCCTCCACTGCGGCCAATGGCATTTTCGGTGAGTTCTATAAACCGCTGGGGGTGGCCTTCGATATCCGCGATGCGCAGCGGTTGTTCGACCAAAAAGTAACGGCTGAACCTAATATCACCGTGCTAAAAGAAGTGAGTATCGAAAAGGTATTAACCAGCAATGCACGTGTGGCCGGAGTTGAGTTGGTCGCGCGCGGCGATAAACCGCAAAGTTTTGAGACTAACAATGCTATGGTTACCGCCCCCGTCGTGATCGATGCCACCAACGATGCCGATATCGCCGCGCGCGCCGGGGCCGGGTTCTTTGTAGGGCGCGAAGCAGGTGGGAGAGATAGCAAGCAGCAATCGGTGAGCCTGTTATTTTCGGTTTCGGGGGCCAACTGGCAGGCGATGGTCAACTATGTGAATAGTGCCAGGCCGATGGAAGTTTCGCGCCGCATCGGCCAGGAGTATGCTTCGGACGTGGCCCCCACCACCTCGAAGGAAGTCGCGCAAGCCACACTCAACCAAAACCCAAATAAACAGGTGATGCACCGGCTGGGTGGCGTTGACGGCAACTACATCTGGGAACGCGGCGACGTGGTGAAGAACTATAAACCAGTTTCGCCCGATGTCATCGCCATGAGCATCAACTTCGGCCGCCAGAAAGACGGCACTGTGATGCTCAACACCCTCAACGCGGTGGAGGTGGATGGGCTCGACCCTGCGAGTAAAGATCGCGCCAGAAAAGAGATGATTGCAGAACTCCCCTCTTATATCGCCTACCTGCGCAAGTCGATGCCGGGGCTGGAAAATATCAAGCTGGCCAAAGTGGCTCCTGAACTCTATATCCGCGAAACCCGCCACCTGGTTGGGCAGGTGCAACTCTCGGTCGATGATGTGCAAATTGGCAGGAAGTTCCCCGACCGTATCGCGCTGGCTTCCTATCCGCTCGACCTGCATCCCTACGAAAAAGGCCAGGGCAACCCCTTCGGCCCCAAGCGCTATGCCTACTCCATCCCCTTGCGCAGCGCGGTGCCGCAGCACCTCAAGAATGTCCTGGTCGCCTCGCGCAGCCTGAGCGCCAGCTACGAAGCGGCGGGCAGCGCCCGCGTCATCCCCATCACCATGGCCGTGGGCCAAGCCTGCGGCGTTGCAGCCGCCTATGCCGTCAAACAAAAAGTCTCGGTGCAACAAATTGCACAAACCCCGGCGCTTTATCAGGAAGTGCAAAATCTGTTGCGCGATGATAACGCGAATATTGGCGATGGGCTATAACGGTCAGGTGTCAGGTGTCAGGTGTCAGGTGTCAGGGGCAACCGGAGCCTGAAGAACCGCGCGCGTGAGCAAGCCGGGTGGGCGTTGGCTTTTTGCTTATCCCTGCCACCTCCTCTCCTTCGCGTTCTTAGTGTCCTTCGCGGTGATTGAAGATTGCAAACCCAAGCGGACTATATGGAGAGTAAAGTAATTGAAAAAGAGTAAGCACAAATTGGCCTGCGGCTTGGTAGTAGCCCTGTTGGGAGCTGCTTTATTTTGGTTTGTAAAGAGCCCATGGAGAGATGCCTTCATCGATAGCCCGCTCGATCAGTCCCAGGCCAAAATCGTATTCGAGCAAGTGCAGCGCGGTGAACTCCTGCCCGATTCCGCAGGCCGCGTGACCCTTCCTGCCACACACTCGTCTCTCACCCGCGATGGCCGCATCTATGTGACACGCAAAGGCGACTTATTAATGGTGCTGTTCCCCACCTGGCGGGGCAGGGGAACCGATGTGCGGGGCTATTTATGGTGTAACCGTCCGCTAAAAGCGGCGGATGTGGAAAAAGATTATTGGGATGGCCCGCAACCGGCCATAACGGTTAACCTGGGGGCGTTTGGCGGGCGGCCTATCTCCAATCAGGTGATTCTGGAAACATCGTTGGAGAAAATGCCATACTACGTCTCGTGCCTGTTGGACTGACGCCGTTTCAACACGTTTATGAGCGATCAAACGCCGCGTCTACTTTATCTCGATTCCAATACTCTGCCGCCCGGCTTTGCCCTGCCGCCGCAGTTGCAGCGGGGCAAACCGCGCCTCTCCGAGCGTGTCCCCGCGCTCTACAAGGTAGCGGTGCAGGTGCATTGTGCGCGGCGCTGGTGGCAGTGGCACACCGCAGGGACGCAGTGGGCACGAGAACGCAATCCGCAGGAACTCCCGGTGCGGCTCAAGCAGCATAAATCGCTGTTGCTGCGCACGCTGGGCGAATCGGAGATGTGGTTGCAGCACAACAAGGTGCACAACCTGGGGCTTATCGCTCCGCTCATCGACGGCCTGCTGCTCAAACCCGGCGAGACGTTCTCGTTCTGTCGCGTCACCGGTAACGCCACCGCCAGGCGCGGCTTCAAAATGGGCATGCGTCTGCACGATGGCAAAGCCGTGCCCGGCATCGGCGGCGGCATCTGCCAGATGGCCAACCTGCTGCACTGGATGGTGCTGCACACCCCCCTCACCGTGGTGCAGCGCTCCCAGCACAGCTTCGACCCCTTCCCCGATAACGGCCGCGTGCTGCCCTGGGGCGTGGGCTGCTCCATCGCCTGGAACTACGTCGATTTGCAATTCAAAAACGAAACCGATGCCATCCTGCAACTGCGTGCCAGTGTAGGCGAGAAATACCTTGAAGGCGAAATCCGCGCCGACCGCGAGCTGCCCCACAGCTACAAAGTATTCTCCAGAAACGACGAATTCCTGCACTGGCAAGACAAGTGGTACCGCCGCAACGAAATCTGGCGTTCCGCCACCGACCGCCAAACGGGTATGCACCTCTACGATGAAAAGCTGAAAGCGAATTGCGCCCTCGTAAAATACGAACCAGGCACTGGGCACGAGGCGCTGGGCACTGGGGTGACCTAAAACTCCTCTTCAAACCCTTCGCGCCCTTAGCGGTGAAATCCCTCTGTGCCCTCTGTGGTGAAACACGCCCTTAACCTTCCGGCGCTAAACTTGCAGCATCAACCCACCCGTCACCTAAATTCATCGTTCATCTTTCATAATTCACACTTCAAAAATGCCCGTCTACCTCCCCACCTCCATTCTCGGCAACCGCAATACGCTTCTCACCTTCGGACAATCCGGCGAAATCATGGGCTGGTTCTATCCCAACAAAGACCACGCCCAGCAAATCCACGAATGCTTGCCCGCCATCTACCTGGGCGCGCCCGGCGAAGGCCAACTGGTATGGACGTGGGACCAGTCGTGGCAGCGCAGCCAATATTATGAAGACCAAAGCAACGTGCTCACCACCATCTTGAATGGGCACGGGCTGGAAATCACTTTCACCGACGTCGTGCCCGAAGACAGTACGCTGCTGGTGCGCCGGGTGCAACTGAAAAACGTCGGCGAAGGCTCGCGGCGCGGCACCGCCTTCCTCTATGGCGACTGGAACATGAGCGGCGTGCGCATGGGTAACGGGGCGCGCTTCGATCGTGATACAGGTCAACTATTGCAAACCCACCGCGATGCCTCGCTGGCCGTGGGCGGCGACGGCGTGGAAAGCTGGCAGTGCGGCAAAGCCGGGGAAGGGTGGGGCAGCAACGCCCGCTACGATTTAAACGATGGCCACCTCCAGCATCAAGACCTGGAAATCGGCGATGTCAACTGGGCGGTCGGCTTCGAGTTCGATCTTATCCCCGGCCAGCAGTTGGCGCGTCACTGGGTACTGGCACTGGCTCCCACCGAAAACGCCGCCCTGGCTGCCGCCAGAGAAGCGCATGCCGTACCATTCTCAAGGCACGAACAACTGCGCCGCGAAGCCGATGCCGCCTGGCTGCAAACCGGGCTGGACACGCTCAAGGCACGCGGTGAGCTATCGCCATCATTGCAATCGGCCTATGTGCGCTCGCTCTTAGCCCTGCCGCTGCTGTGCGGCGAAGAAGGCGCGGCGGTAGCAGCGCCCGAGTTCGACCCCGAATTTATCGCTTGCGGCGGCTACGGCTACTTCTGGCCGCGCGATGGTGCCGAGTATGTTTCGGGCCTCATCGACGCCGGTTACCCCGAGTTCGCCGCGCAGATGTTCGATTGGTGCGCGCGCCACCAGGACGAAAGCGGCCTGTGGCACCAGCGCTACTTCCTTAACGGCAGCCCCGCCCCCAACTGGTGCCTGCCGCCCGATATGCTGCAAGTCGATCAGGTCGGCGCGGTGCTGTGGGGCTATGGCAAATGGCTAACGGCGGTAGACAGTAGACAGGAAACAGGAGACAGGGAGGAAGCGCATCTTGAGATGGTGCGGCGTGCGGCGGATTATCTACTTTCGCGGCTCACCGAGCGCGACGTGCTGGGCAACGCTTTCGATACCTGGGAAACTTTCGTCGGCTCGTTTACCTATTCCAATGCTTCGGCCTATGCCGCCCTGCGCGTGGCCGCCGATGTGCTGGGCGACGCCAAATACAGCGAAGGCGCGCAGCGTGTGAAAAGCGGCGTGCTAAGCCAGTTCGTGCGCGATAATGGCGACTACTCCTGCCTGGTGCGTGGCCTCGATAGCCACGGCAATAACGATGAAACCGTCGATTCCTCGTCCCTGGGCGCGATTGAACCCTTCGCCTTGCTCGACTTAAACGACGACTCTGACCTCGCCCTGGCGCTAGGCACCCTGCGCGCGGTGTGCGACCGTCTCGAAACCGACTGGGAAG
>DAITOV010000382.1:0-4734 GCA_036833945.1 Abditibacteriia bacterium | reverse complement strand
GATCTGGCCGTGGGCTGCAGGCGATCAAACCAAGCCGGAGTATTTCGGAGCTATGGAGCATGGCATGCCCGCCTGGCAGTTGCACCAGCTTCGTTTGCGCAGTTGGTCGGAATATAACGCCCATAGTGTGAGCGACCGTTTCCGGAATCTCGGTTGGGGCCATTCCTACGACTACTTTCTCTCAGCTAACAAATATCACGACCAACATCCCGAATGGTTTAACCTGGTGGGCGGCAAGCGTCTGCGCACCATTGGTGAAAGCGTGCAGGTGTGCTTTACCAATGTCGACGCAGCCCACGAATTTGCTCAAAATATCCGCATCGCCCTCAACAACAGTGCCGATGGCGACCCGCGCCGCCGCATCATCTGGGTGAGCCCGAACGACGCCCGCGCCTGGTGCGAATGCCCGGAATGCCAGAAGCTGGTCGATAAAGACGGCTCGGCCACCTCCATGGTGTTTCATTTCGCCAATCTGGTCGCCAAAGACTTGCAGAAAGACCATCCCGACGTCAAGCTGCTTTGTTACGCCTATCTGAACCACTCGACCCCGCCGGACCATATCAACAAACTGGAACCGGCTGTCATGCCTATTTTGACCTACTGGTCGGGTAATGAGTCATTCGCCGTCAACAATTCCAAACCGGCATTCTCGGAAGCGAATCCCAAGTTCCTACGTGCTTTTGAAAAGTGGGAGAAAATCAGCCAGCAGTTCGGGATTTATCAATATTACGGGCACTACGACATCTTCAGCCCGTGGCCGATGCAAACCCAGATGGACCACGACCTGAAGCTGCTTTTAAAGAACCCGAAGTTCTGGGGCTTCTCCTGTGAATACCACAGCAACTGGGGCACCCAGGCGATAGGCCAATACTTACTGGCCAAGCTGAGTTGGGACCCCACACAGGATGCAGACGCCCTGGTGCGCGACTATTGCGAAAAAGCCTACGGCCCGGCTGCCGAGCCAATGTATCGCTTGTTTGTCGCCCAACAGAAGGCGACGGATGCCATTCCCTATCTGCTCGGCGACCAATGGGAAGTGCCCAACATCCTGCCCGAAAACGTCGTCACTTTGGGCGACGAGCAGATCGCGGCGGCCGAAGCCGTGATGAACCAGATGGACGAAGGCACCAAATGGCGTACCGAACTTGCCGTGCGCGGCTGGCGCATGAGCGCCGCCATCGCCCGCGCTTACACCCGCTATAACCGGGGCGGCGACGTGAAAGACGCCCAATATATACGCGACCAAATGCAGTTTGTGAAAGACGCCCTCGATTCGCAGTGGGGTCCGCTCATGATCGACAGCACCATCAATCTGGGTAAATTCCGGGACTCCACGCCGCGTTTCTTCGTGCCGTTGAATGCCCTGCCCGCCGGTGAGCATACCTACGCCGACAACATGAACATGGGCGGTCTGACTAAGTTTTATGGGAAAGTCGAAAACCTCATCCCCGATGATTGGGGGTGGTGGACCGATGCTGGCAAGACCGGCTCGATCACACTTCCCGTCACGGCTGCAACGGGGCATGAACTAAGCAAAGTAAAATTCAAGTGGCGCACGCTTGGCCCGGACCCGGCTTTCAGCTACACCATTCGCGTTACAACAGCCAAAGGCGTGGAAACCTTCGAAGGCCAGCCAGCCGTCGAAAAAGAGCTAGAAATCCCGGCGAGACTTCTGCCTGCCCGAGAAGCCGTCATCGAAATCAAAGCCACCAACAGTTCCGGTGAACGTAAACGAAACCTGTATGGCCTGACTCTCAATGCGAGCGTTAAGTAGTTCGCAAATATGTTAAAAGAAAAGCAGCCGCGAGATTATCGTGGCTGTTTTTTCTTTTTGCGGAAAATATGGTCTCGTTAGGCTTAATGCTCTATTTTGCCCTCGATACCGGGCAGTAACATTTATTTGCGAACCCTGAGCGTGAGCGACGGGCTGGCGTAAACGCTTGCGAAACTGAGAAGTCAGCCCGTCGCTCACGCTCGGGGTTAAGAAAACGCAAAGGATTAAAATAAGCTCTCACTCAAAACAAAAACGCGTCCTCTTCGTGTGCAGCCGCAACCGCTTACGCAGCCCCACTGCCGAAGAAATCTTCAGCAGCTATCCCGATTGGGAAGTGGCCTCCGCCGGACTCAGCCCCGATGCGGAGGTTTTGCTCGATAGCGAATTGGTCGAGTGGGCCGAACTTATTTTCGTGATGGAAAAAGTCCATCGCACACGGCTGACTCGGCAATTTTCGCGTTATTTGAAAGACAAGCGCGTAGTCTGTCTGGATATCCCCGATGAATTCGATTACATGCAGCCGGAGTTGGTTGAGTTGTTGAAAGTTAAGATTAAACCGTTCCTGTAGACACAGATAAAATTATTTCACGGAAATTTTTCGATCTGTTTAGCGCCATGTGGCGGGATGAACTTGAACACATCCGCTGGAAGCCTAAGATTCATTTTGATCTGAGAGTATGTCTCATGCATCGTCAGCACCTGCCCATTGGTTAACTGCTCAGTTGTGATTTTGTGTAACAGGAAATCTTTCTGGCCAATGGAGAAAGTGAGTGTTAATCGTTCTTGGCCCTGGCCGGTTTGGGAAATCACAGTCACCACTGGCGCACCTTTAAGCGTTGTCTTAGTACCTAGTGATAGAGATTTGGGTGTTGCTACAAGATGAACAGATTCAGGGTGAGTCAATAGAACGCCAATACCATTCCCGACAAGCCCCGCTCTGGTGAGGACACGCATTGTGCCCAAAGTCGTGGAGGTGGGTTGCCTGACATAGCTGCCTTTATGTAGAGAAGATACTGCCCATAAATGTTTGCCGTCAAAAACAGCACGTCCGCTTTCACCACTCTGTCTATAACGAATAGCCGCAAAATACGGCTTCTTCCACTGCAACTCACCTTGCATCTTGGGAATTGGCGGTTGGCCTTTTATCCGCACTTCCAACTGAACTTGAGACGAGTAAGAGTTGAGGCTCTTGTAGGTAGTGACCATCCGCGCCAAATACTGCTGAGCAGTTAATGTCTTCTCTCTGGCCAACACTGGATGGACAAAGCACATCTGCCAAGCCAAAGTCAGCAGTAATACAATGGTAAAGCGCGTTGTTACTGCTTTTTCCGTAATTTTCATTGATCTAAAACTCCATCACAATTTCTGCAGCAACCTCAGCCGCGCTACGTTTTTGCCCTGCGCCATCTACCGCCCGAACCCACCTCACATCAAGCTGATGCCGGAACCAGGTGCCCTGCCGTTTGGCATAGCGGCGCGTCTGTCGTTTCCATTCTCCCAGTCCTTGCTCAAGAAGCTCGGGGTTCTCTAGAACAGGGCGCATCTGGCGGTAGCCTAGACTTTGCAAACCGATGGTATCGCCGTAACCGGCTTCGAGCAACGATTTCAACTCCTGCAAAAAGCCTTGTTCGAGCATCAAATCCACTCGCTTATCAATGCGTTCGTAAAGCTGCTCGCGCGGCCATTCAAGGGCAAATGCTTTATATTCCGGGCCAACTTGCGCTTCTGCCACCGGCACATTTTCCGGTTGAGTCGCTTCATACTGCGCCACTTCAATGGCGCGCACCACACGCATCACGTCGTTGGGGTGCAAACGCGCCGCGGCGGCGGCATCGACTTCCGCCAGGCGCCGATGCAACGCTTCCACGCCCTCGCGCGCGGCGAACTCTTCTAATTCCTTCCGGAGTGGAAAGTTCTGCGGCGCACCGGCCAGCAGTTGCGGTTTGAGCAGAGCGTTAACATAAAAACCGGTGCCGCCCACGATGATCGGCTGTTTGCCACGCACCCGGATATCGGCAATGACCTGCGTCGCATCTTGGGCCCATTGGGCGGCTGAATATTCCTCGTCGGGATTGCGAATATCGATGAGGTGATGTTTCGCCCGCGCCTGTTCCTGCGCCGTGGGTTTGGCGCTGCCGATATCCATGCCGCGATAGACCAGTGCCGAATCGGCGCTGACGATTTCGCCATCCAGCAAGCGGCACAGCTCGATGGCGACTTCGGTTTTGCCACTGGCGGTAGGGCCGACAATCACCAACAGCTTTGAGTTTTGAGTTTTGAGTTCTGAATCGAGCGGCATCGGTATACTTACATCTTAATGAAAATCGGTGTTTTAGCGTTGCAGGGCGATTACGACGCCCATGCACAAATTTTACAATCTTGCGGTGTTGAAGAAATCGTCCCGGTGCGCGATGCCAAGGCCCTGGAACAGTGCGACGGCCTGGTGATTCCCGGAGGGGAGAGCACCACGATGAGTCGCCTGTGTGACCGTTATGAGCTGTGGGAGCCGCTCCGCAACAAAATCAACGGCGGCCTGCCGGTGCTGGGCACCTGCGCCGGGCTGATTATGCTTTCAAAGAATATCACCGGCGGCTCGAAGAACTTTGAGCAGAAAACGCTCCAGGCGCTCGATATTGACGTAGCGCGCAACGCCTACGGGCCGCAGATCGAATCGTTTGAAACCTGGCTCGAAGTACCCGCGGCCGGCGACGACCCGCTGCGCGTGGCCTTCATTCGCGCCCCGCAAATTTTACGCACCGGCGAAGAGGTGGAAGTTCTGGCCACCCGCAACGAACAAGCCGTGGCAGTGCGCCAGGGCAACATCATGGCGCTGACTTTCCACCCCGAAGTGGTGGGCGAAGCCCGCCTGCATCAACTCTGGTTAGACGGTATTAACGCTTCATGAACAAGCCTCCGGCAGCGGGGCGCGTGGCGCTTCTGGCGATTCTTTTAGTGGCATT
>DAITOV010000381.1:0-4820 GCA_036833945.1 Abditibacteriia bacterium | reverse complement strand
AATTAGCCGAATACACACTGAACAAAACCATCGAAAGCGAAGAAGCCTACGAAACGGCATTCAATGTTTTGATGGACACCCTGGGCTGCGGCTTTTTAGCCTTACGCTACCCCGAATGCGCCAAGCATCTCGGCCCTATCGTTCCGGGCACCGTTGTCCCTGGCGGCGCTCGCGTGCCGGGAACCCAATTCGTGCTCGACCCGATTCATGCGGCGTTCAACATTGGCGCGATGATTCGCTGGCTCGATTACAACGATACCTGGTTGGCCGCTGAGTGGGGCCATCCTTCGGATAACCTCGGCGGCATCCTTGCCGTGGCCGATTACGTCTCGCAGCAACGCGTGGCGCGTGGGCAAGCTCCGCTGACCGTGCGCGGCGTGCTCACCGCGATGATTAAAGCCCACGAAATCCAGGGCGTATTGGCGCTGGAGAACAGCTTCAACCGCGTCGGGCTCGACCACGTGTTGTTGGTGAAAATTGCCTCCACTGCCGTGGTGACGGCGCTGCTGGGCGGTAGCAAGGAAGATGTCGTCAACGCGCTTTCCAACGCCTGGGTCGATAACTCCAGCCTGCGCACGTACCGTCATGCCCCCAACACCGGTTCGCGCAAGTCGTGGGCGGCGGGCGATGCCACCAGCCGCGCCGTGCGCCTGGCCTGGATGACACTCAAAGGCGAGATGGGCTATCCCACCGCTCTTTCCGCGCCGCAGTGGGGCTTTGAAGATGTGCTGATGCGCGGCAAGAAGCTGACCTTGGGCCGTGAGTTGGGTTCGTATGTGATGGAGCACGTGCTCTTCAAGATTTCGTTCCCGGCTGAGTTCCATGCCCAGACGGCAGTGGAATGTGCGATTGAATTACATCCGCAAATCGCCGACCGTTTGGAAGAAATTGAGCGCGTGGAAATCACCACCCACGAATCGGCAGTCCGCATCATCGACAAGAAAGGCCCGCTCAACAACCCGGCCGACCGCGACCACTGCCTGCAATATATGACGGCTATCGGCCTGATTTTTGGTGACCTGACTGCCGACCACTACGAAGACGAAACCGCTACCGACCCGCGTATCGACGCACTCCGCGACAAAATGGTAGTAACGGAAGAAAAGCAATACAGTGTCGATTATCTCGACCCCGCCAAACGCTCCATCGCCAACGCAGTACAGGTATTCTTTAAAGATGGCAGCCACACCGAGAAAGTTATTTGCGAATATCCCATCGGCCACCGTGCCCGTCGCGAGGAAGGCATCCCCAAGCTGCGCGAGAAGTTCACCGCCAGTGTCGCTACTCGTTACGCCAAGCGCGCGCAGCAGGAAATCGCGGAGCTATTTGCCAGCCGCTCAGAACTGGAAAAAATGCCGGTGAACCTGTTTGTGGAAAAACTGGTGGTATAACGTATCGGTATAAGCGATACCCTGGAAATCCGTCATTCCCGCGAGGGCGGGAATCCAGCACACGGCTTTTTGCGGCAAACGGTAGCTTTAGGCTAAGGTTGGCCCTCTGTGCTGTGTTCTGGATCCCCGCCTTCGCGAGGATGACACGCTTATACTGACTTGGCCTTGTTCGATGTTTGAAATGAAATCAAACCGAGGGCGGGGAAATCATTTAAAGTACAGATTATTATGTCGTGGCTCATTGAAAAACCTGTCCCGCAAGCTGAACTGGCTGCGCAGTTTAAAAGCCTGATGACTGCGCCGGAGATTCTGCGCATCCCCGGCGCGCACGATGGCCTGGCGGCGCAGATTGCGCGCAACGTCGGATTCGGTGCGCTCTATCTTTCCGGCGCGGCCTATACCGCCAGCCGGGGCTTGCCGGATTTGGGGATTGTCACCTCGCAAGAAGTCGCCGAGCGTGCTCGCGACCTGATTCGCGCTACCAATCTGCCGGTGCTGGTCGATATCGACACCGGTTTTGGCGGTGTGCTCAATGCGGCCCGCACCGCACGCGAGATGGTCGAAGCCGGTGTAGCGGCGGTGCAGATGGAAGATCAGGAACTGCCCAAGAAGTGCGGCCACCTCAACGGCAAGAAGTTGGTGAGCCCGCAGGAGATGGCGCAGAAGATTCGTGCCGTGAAGGAAGTCGTGCCCAGTCTGGTTGTCATTGCGCGTACCGATGCCAAAGATAGCGAAGGCATCGATGCTGCCATCACTCGTGCCCGGCTCTATATGCAGGCCGGAGCCGATGGCATCTTCCCAGAAGCGCTTTCGAGTGAAGAAGAGTTCCGCCAGTTCCGCGATGGGCTGGATGCACCGCTGCTGGCGAATATGACGGAGTTCGGCCGCACGCCTTATTACACAGCGCAGCAGTTCGAAAGCTGGGGCTACCAGATGGTAATCTATCCGGTTACTTCGCTCCGCATTGCGGCTAAGGCCTATCAAACCGTTTACCAGCAGATTCTCGAAACCGGCACCCAGGCTGCTTCGGTGGAGCAGATGCTCACCCGTCGCGAGCTTTACGAAACCATCCGTTACTTCGACTATGAAGCGTTGGATGAAGGCATTGCAGGCACGGTTTTGCCCGGCACTGAGGAATCATGTTCCTGACTTATTTGTTTGTTCCCGGCGATAGTGCCCGCAAAATCACCAAGGCACTGGGCAGCGCGGCCGATGTGGTCATTATCGACCTCGAAGACGCTGTGGCGCGCGACCAAAAGTCGGCGGCGCGGGCGATAGTGCGGGAAACTATTGACGAACTGCGATGCGCGGCAACGCTGCAAAAGCCGTTCTATTTGCGCTGTAACAGTGCCAACACGGCGTTCTTCGCCGATGACATGGCACTGGCGAAGGAAGTCGCGCCAAATGGCATTGTGCTGGCAAAATGTGAGTCCAGCGCCGATGTGCAGGCGGTGACTGAAGCACTGGGCGAAATCGAAGTGCTACCACTCATCGAATCGGTGGCCGGTGTGCACTGGCTGATGCGTAGCGATGCCTTGCCGCCGCAGGTGAAGCGGGTTTCGTTTGGCGCGGTCGATTATGCACTCGATCTCGGCACGCAATGGAGCGCAACCGGCGAAGAACGCCGCTTTGCGATGGGGCAGTTGGTGTTCTTCTCGCGCGTGCTGCAATTAGAGCCGCCCGTTGATGGCGTGTTCCCTGTGCTCAACGATACCCAGGCCTACGAAGCCGATGCAAAGCTTGGTAAGCAGATGGGCTTCTATGGCAAAATGGTGATTCACCCGGCGCAATTAGCAGCGGTGCAAGCAGCTTATCGTTTCACGGATGAAGAACGCCAGTGGGCACAGCGTGTCGTGGAGCAATATGAGACGCGCAACACCGGGGCGTTCGAGTTAGACGGAGAACTCATCGACTTGCCGGTGTATCTCAAGGCCCGCAAAATTTTGTCCGCCGGGCAGACCGGTTCTGCTCAATCGCTGTAAGATAAATACCATGACACCTTCAACTACCAACCACAAGCCACGCATCGGATTGATTGTCCTCTCCCACGAATCGAACACTTTTCTGAAAAAGCCCACCACGCTGGAAGATTTTCAGCGCAACATCCTTTTTCGGGGCGAGGAGGTGCGTGAGAAATACGGCAAGTCGCACCACGAAGTCTCCGGGTTCTTTGAATCGATGGAAGCGGTCGGGTTTGAAGCCGTCCCGCTCTTTATGGCCTGGGCCACACCCAGTGGTATGATTACCGCCGAAACCATCGATGCTTTGTGGAAGATGGTTGTTGAAGAAATCGACAAAGCCGGTCCGCTCGATGCCTTTCTGGTGGCCCCGCACGGCGCGGCGGTGGATGAGCCGCACGGCGATATGGATGGTTGGTGGCTCAGTGAACTGCGCGCCAGGGTGGGGCCGGATGTTCCCATTATCAACACCCTCGATCCGCACGGCAATATCACCGAGAAGATGATCGCGGCCTGTGATGCCAGCATCACCTTTCGCACCAATCCCCACCTCGATTCCAAAGCGCGCGGCCTGGAAGCCGGTGCGCTCATGACGCGCACCCTGCGCGGCGAAGTGAAGCCCGTGCAGGCGGTGTCGCTGCCGCCGATCGCCATCAATATCGAACGCCAACTCACCGATGCGCAGCCATGCCTGAGCATGGCGGCCAAACTCGATGAAGTACGCGCCCGCGAAGGTGTGCTTTCGGCCAGCCTGATTCTGGGCTTTCCCTATGCCGACGTGCCGGAGATGGGGTCGGGCTTTATTGTGGTCACCGATAACGACCGTGAACTGGCGCAGAAATATGCCGATGAACTCACCGATTATCTGTGGGAGCACCGTGAAGATTTCCGTGGCGTGATGATCAGCGTGGATGAAGCCTTACAAATGGCCCAGTCTTCCCCGCAGCCGGTATGCTTGCTCGATATGGGCGATAACGTCGGCGGCGGCGGCCCGGCCGATAGCACGATTATGCTACACGCCCTTCATAATCACGGCGGGCTGAAGAGCTTTCTCACTGTTTACGATGAGGAGTCGGTTAAGAAGGCACAAGAAGCGTCCATCGGCGACCGCATCCGGCTGCAAATCGGCGGCAAAACCGACCCCTTGCACGGCGAGCCGCTGGACGCCGAAGTGACGGTGCGCAGCTTCCATGAAGGAACCTACTACGAAAGCGAAGCCCGTCACGGCGGCAAGAATTTCTACAACATGGGGCCGACCGTTGTGGTGGAAACCGATTCCGGCATCACCGTCATGCTCACTTCGCGCCGTCATGGTTCTTCGAGCTTGCAGCAGCTCATCTCCAACGGCATCGACCCGCTGGCCTATAGCGTGTTAGTGGCTAAGGGTGTTCATGCACCGGTCGCCGCCTACCGGCCGGTTTGCCCCACGCTGATGCGCGTGAATCCCCCCGGCATCACCACGGCGGATATG
>DAITOV010000380.1:0-4824 GCA_036833945.1 Abditibacteriia bacterium | reverse complement strand
AATACCCGCCGCGTGCCCGAAAAGCCCAATGTGCTGGGCCGCTATCACCGCGCCGCCGGTTCGCAGTACGACGGTGTGCAAAGCGCCTGGTCCTATGGCACGGTGCGCCCCAATCGCGCCGGTGCAGTCAAGAACGTGACTGTTACCCACACTTCGTGGGCCAAGCGCAGCTACCGCTATGAGTATCAGGATAATGTGGCGATGGATTTTTCCATCAGCGCTATCAGTCCGGCGTGGGTGCTCCGTTCCAATGCCCAAAAAGTGCGGGTTTTCGAGGATATCGAAAAGTTTGGCGTGGGCCTGCCTTCGCACCTGGCGTTTGAGAGTAACGGCAAGGTGAAAATCGTCAATGCCAAGAACGGTATTAAACCCGGGGAAATGAGCGCCAACTGGGTGCTGGCCTGGTTTGGCAACTCCAAGGGCTGGGAAGAATTCGATACCCCTTACCTTTTCGTGCTGGAAAAGAAGCCGGAAACCGTGCAGTGCTATGCCAACACCGCGCTCTTTTTCAGCTACGCCGAGAGCGCGGGCACCATTCAAGGGATGCCGCTTTACGGCGTGACTTTGCAGCGCCCCAAAGCCACCCAAGGCTGGGTGCGTCAGTTACCCACCGAAGTGGTGGAGCGCTGCCGCTATTGGTCGCAGGTATTAGTGAACGCGCCCGACGAAGTGCAGCGCACGGCCTCGGTCGATATGCAGGCCGACCGCCTCACGGTGCGCGACCGGTTCACTCATCTCAACATCAACGATGCCTGGGGCACACGCGGCGTAAAGCTCGCCCCGCTCAGCCCCACGCTGGCGCTGAGTGCAAAGGCAGGCAACATTGATATTGCGGTTAATCGCAGTACGCGCGACCTGCAAATGGCAACTTTGCAAGGCCCGCTGACCGCGTTGGAGAATACCGACACCGCCGTGTTTGCCGTCAACGGACAGTTGAAGCGCATCAACGAAGTGCGCCAGGTGAAAATCAGCGATAAGGCGATGAGCAGCCCGGCGCGCGCGCAGTTGAACCGTATCGTAGCGCAGGCGTTGGAGACCGAGCTTAAGCAGCATCCTTGGAGCAAGACTATTGCGCGCCAGACCTATATTCCCGGGCACCTGCGAGCGCAGTACAGCAACCTGCTGCTTACCCTGCCCTACCTCGATGCGCCACTGCGCGCGGCGGTGGAAAAAGAGATTCGCACCGAAACCGAACGCTATTTCCTCAACGACGGCCAGCCCGCACCCGAATTAGCCGCACTGCTGCTGCCGGAATTGAAAGGCCAGCCGCTCATTGCCCGGGTCACCAACCCCGTCAACGGCCTTACCATTGCGCTGGAGCCTGAGGGCAAGAAGAAGTTCGGCATCGATCAGGTGTATTTCGACGCCATGAATATCTATCTGGCCTGGGACTACGCCCACACTCTCAACCGCTACGACTGGCTCAAGGGAAAATACGAGCTGCTGCAACAGTATTTCAACGCCACCCGCAATAGCCACGACTGGGCTACCAGCGTTTCTTGGGACAGCTTCAGCGGCCTGCGCGTGGGCAACGGCCACCAGGAAGCCAGCGGCATCTTCGCCGGTATGCTGGCCATGTCGCGCACCGCCAACCGCCAGGGCGACAAGCCAACCGCCGACACCGCCGCCTATTATGCCATGATGCAAATCGTGGGGATGCAGGCCCAACTGGCGGCCAGCGATTATCTGCGCGAATATCGCCCCTGGCTGGCCGCCAACGCCAAGCACGACCAGATGGAATATACCCAGCGTCTGCGTACTATGTCTTACGCCGAGTTCAACGAATTCGTCGGGCTTTCGCAGGCCATCATCAGCGCCGGAAACGTGGCCAGCCGCCCCGATTCGATGTCGGCCGGAAGCGCCGGAAGTTTGGTGGAAAGCCCGCTGCCTGAGATTATGCGTCTCTATCAGGAGTTGTGGCCCGCTTTCATCAACGATTTCTACGACCCGAAATATGATGCCATCAACGACACCGACCGTCGCATGGATAACCGGGTTACGGTGGACAATTTCGTGTATCAAATTGAAAGCTACCCGCAATCGCCCGAAGAAGTTTTCCAGGCACGCCAGAAAAGGGAATTCGATTGGTGGACGCAAATTGCAGATTATCGCGGGTATCTTGATTGGTTGAGTGAACGGGAAGTGACGAAAATAAATTAAGGCAGGCCAGGCAAAGCAAAACGGGACACGCAACAGCGTATCCCGTTTTTGTGTCCTTGCATTTAATCAACTTCCAAACACTTGTCGCCGCAACTCACTCACATCCACCGCTTGCCCGCTCTCGGCTGATTGCTGGGCGGCGATGCCGATGAGCACAGCTTCGATGCCCTCACGCAAGCCAGCGGCAGCGGGGACGGCTTCATCGCTGACGACGCCAAAGGCGCTGTTCCAGAACTGGGCGGCAGTGTTACCATCGCCGCCGTGGTGGCCGGTGGAATCGTGGGGAATCTCGATCTCCTCAGTATTCACGGCCCCCACAGCTTCGGTATCGAGCAGCAAACGCGAACGATGGGCATCGCCTTCGACATTGCCTGCCGTGCCTGCGGCGCGCATGCGACGCGTGGGGCGCAACTGGGCGAAGGTGGCGGTGAAGCAAGTGGTGACACCGTTTTCCCATTCGATGAGCACCGACTGATGATCGGGCAGATCGCCTTCATCAGTGTAGAGCGAACCACTATAATCTTCGGTGAAGAGGCGGCGGGTGGCGGCATCGCCGTAATCGAGCTTTTCCTCATCGGGAGCCTGATGGTCGAAGCGCTCTTCCGCTTGCTCGTTGCCGGGACGGAAATGGGTGCGAGCCGCAAAAGAGAACACGCGCTTGGCTTCGCTACCGCTGATCCAACGCAGTAAATCGAAATCGTGCGAGCATTTTTCAATCATGAAGCCGCCGCAGTTTTGCGACCACGAACGCCAGCCGCTGCGCATCTGGCGGGTGGTGCCGGTACCGATGTTCTCATCGGCATCGAGCGTGAGCAGTTGGCCTAACTGACCGCTTTGCACGATTTCGCGAATGCGGTCGTAAAACGGCGTGGTGCGCAGCACGAAGCCCACCGTCACCGGCGGCTCACCGGCAGCCTGCCAGCTTTGCCACATCTGGCGGCACTCTTCCACCGAAACCGCAACCGGCTTTTCCAGTAGGGTGGGGATTTTGCGCTCGAAAGCCGGGCAGGCATCGGCGGCATGGGCATTGTTGGGGCTGCCGATCACCAGGGCATCGAGTTCTTCGTTTTCCAGCAAGTCGATGCCGCGAGCGTAGAAACGCGGCGTTACACCATCGCTCAAGATGGGGGCATATTTTTCGGCAAACGCCGCGCTGTGGCGTGGGTTGGGGTCGGCTAATGCCACCAGTTGCACACGCTTATGCAACTCCTGGGGCAGGTTGGTGAAGTAAGAGGCGGCGCGCAGACCGGCTCCGATAACACCAACACGGATAGTAGATTTAGACATAAAACGAAAAAGATTCTATTCCATCTCAGAAAATAGCTTACCTCTTTGGAAAGAGAGGCATCACTCCTCCCCCTCAGGGGAGGTTGGGGGGGAATCGGGGCTTAATGCTGAATGATGAATTATGAACGAAAGGCATAGAACTTTCACAGTTCAGCATTCATAATTCAGCATTATTATTACTCCCCGACTCCCTCCCCCAACCCCTCCCTGAGGGAGGGGAGTTTGTATGCTCCTCGCGTGACATAAAGAGGAAACAATTCTCGATATTGATATTACTCAATCGGTTCGGCAATAGCAGTGCCGATACCGGTGCGGCCATAACGGTTGCCGCAATAGAAGAGACGCAGCTTGCCGTCTTCTTCGATAACGTTGGGATATTCACACATCTGGTCGGCCCACACGCCATTGCCATCTTCTGCGCTGGGCGGCAGAGCGAGGTTCTCATCGCGCTCGCCACGTTCCCAATTCAGGCCATCGGCGCTCTGGGCTTCGCAAATGGAATAGGCACCGAAACGTGAACCGATACCGGCGTAAATGGCGCGATAGCCGCTCTGTGTTTCCCACATGTTGAGCGCAATCACGGCGGCGTTTTCGTAGTCGGCTTCCAGGCGCGGGCGCAGCAGCACTTGCTTGTTGGTCCAGGTGATGCCGTCGCGCGACTCGGCGCATACCGCCTGCTTGGCCTGGTCGATCAGCAAGTCGTCGCTGGGAGTTCCGGTCGCCAGGGTGTAGTGCATGCGGTAGAAGGTTTCGCCGTTTTCATCCTGGAACTCGTGGATACGCGCGCCTCCGGCAATACCCTGGTTATCCGGCCAGTCGATAAAGCCATCGCCGGTCAGCACCGGCTCGTCGGAATATCGCGTCCAGTTCAACAGGTCGTCACTGATAGCCAGCCCAATGCCGTGAAACGACTGCAGGCCGCTGCCTACCGTGCTGCGCCCGGTGTAATAAAGGTGCCATTTGCCGTTGATGAAATGCACGCATGGCAACACGCACCAGAGATCGTCGAAGGCATCTTCTTTGCCCCAGTCGAAAAGCGGGCCAAGCCGCTTCCAGTTGGTGAGGTCATTGACCGGCGCAATCGCCAGGCAGATGCGCTTTTGCTGGTTTTCATCGCCTCCGGCATAGAACATCCAATATTCGTTATCACGGCGGAGAAGGAAGGGGTTCATACAGGCGGTGGAATCGAACGACTCGCCTGGGGGGAACACGGGATTACGCGAATCACGCTCCCACTGATGGGTTTGAAATGCCATGCAGACAACTTTACATTGATTTTAACCCGACTGACAAGCTTGAATTTTTAATTAATAATCGTTGTGTTGTGGCTCATTAAATGAATTGCTATCCTGCAAAGAGCCTGTTCAGGCAATCTCT
>DAITOV010000379.1:0-4884 GCA_036833945.1 Abditibacteriia bacterium | reverse complement strand
GGATTTTGCCGCAAAACGTGCAGACGCTGGTCATTGAACCGGCATCTCAACAGCGCCTGGAAATCACCCGCAATAAAGACGGTTGGCAAGTGCAGCGGGTAGGGACTCAATCGGTTTCAGTTCCCGCAGATAGCGATATTGTTGATGCCTTGCTGGATGCTACGCAGTTGTTGGAAAGCCCGGCGGTTGTGGAAGCAAATGATGCGAGTAAGCTGACCGAATTCGGCCTGGAGAGGCCCAGCAGCACTTTGATTATCAATGATGCGAAAATCGAATTCGGGAAAAAACCTTCATTCGATGCCACCGCAATTTATGCTCGTGTTACCAGTTCGAGTAAGCCGCAAATTACGCTGTTACCTGTCAATATTGCGGAATTAGTGGACCGCCCGTTTAGCGACTGGCGCGACAAAGCTGCGTTGCGGGTGAAAGCTGAAGATACGACGGAATTGAAGGTAAACGCACCTGCGATTAAAGCCAGTTTTGAGCGCATTTTCAAAGGCACAGACGGCGAACCCGACCAGTGGCTGATGAAAACTCCGGTGGAAGACCGCGCCGATGCCGGTGCGATTCGGGTATTATTCGACCAGTTAGCACAGACTAAAACCCCGCAATTTCTGGAAGATAACCCGCAAAACCTCGCTAAATGGGGGCTTGATAAGCCGATGGCGGATGTAGAAGTAACCACCGCCGGGGTGAAAAACAGCCTTCGCATCGGCAAAGTGGTGCCGGGTGGCAGGGCAGCGCAAAACTCCATTTCTCGCGTCGTGTTCGTAGTGCCGGAAACCGTGCTCGACTTGCTTTCCCGTCCGCATCGCAATTGGCGCGATAAGCAAATCCTCCGCTTTAGCACGCAGGACGTGCAAAGCATGAAAGTGACGGCTCGAGGTAAGGCCGTATCGCTCCGTTATGATGGTAAGGGATGGGGCTTGAGCGATGGCGATAAACCGGCCAATACGGCAGGCGTTCCGCAGGCCGCGATCGACATTCTGGTTGGCTTGCAGGGCCTCACGGCGCAGGATTTCATCAACCAATTAAAAGACCTCAAGGCCTATGGACTCGATAAACCGGCTCTGCAAGTCGAGTTGCAAAGCGGCGATTGGAACGCGCCTAAGATTATTCAGTTGGGGAGTGCAGGCGGTAAAGTTTACGCTCGCGTCGCTGAGACTGGCGACTACAAGGCGACGGTCTATGTCTTGCCGTCTACTTCGTTGGAATCGTTCAAACTCGCGCTCGATGCACTGGTGGGTAAACCTTAAAGCGCTATTGTTTCCGATAGGCGGCAGGGCTGACATTGAAGACGCGCGTGAAAGCATGGGTAAACGCCTGAGTGTTGGCGTATCCGGCGCGCGCCGCGATTTCCTTGATGGGAATCTCGGGCACTCTCATCAGGTTGGCTGCGGCTGCGCGCATCACGGTTTCCAGGATATATTGTTGAGGTGTTTGCCGGATAATTTGACGAAAGCAGCGAGCGAAATAATCGGGCGAGAGGCCCATTTCCGCTGCCATTCGCTTCACATTCCAGTCGATACTCGGGGCATTTTGAATTTTTCCTAACAATGGCCAGAGTGCGTGGCGAAAATCGGCTGCCGGTTCGGCGATGGCCGATTGTGGGTGTTGATCGATAAGCTCGACCAGACATAACGACATCACGGCTGTAATCTGTTCGCTTGCCAGGGGCTTTTCAACCAGATTACGTTCGACCATATCTTCAATGCAAAGTCGTAGATGCGCGGGAACGGTGAAGCGTTGGAACTCGGTGCCCAGCATGGGCCACAGGTGGGGAGTGAGGTGGAACTTGAATGAACACCAACGAAACGGATTGGCGCAATCTACGCCGTGCCACACCAACGGAGGAATGAGCCATGCATCACCAGGCCGTCCGATTTGTTCTTCGCCGTCAGGGCGGGTCAGGGTGAATTCTCCATCGAGAATGACGTCTAATTGGTGATAATGATGGAGGTGAAGCCGATTTTTGTGGCCATCGGGGATGCCTGAGTAGTCGTACCAGATGATGTCGGTGATAACCGGCTTGACCTGATCAGGTTCCACTTTGTAGGCGTCGTCGTAGGGTGTAATCGGGGTAATATTCATGAAAAAGCGGATTCAGACAATGATTGGCCGGATAAAGTCACAGTATAAGTGGTTTATAGGGCCTGTAAAACGGGTATATTATTGACGTTGAAATCATTTGAATAGCGGAGTTTGAATTATGCAAATCGGGCCATCTTTTACCAGGAGCACACGCGGTTTTACTTTAATAGAATTACTTGTTGTTATTGCTATTATCGCTATACTTGCGTCAATCCTGTTCCCGGTATTTGCCAGGGCGCGGGAGAATGCACGCCGTGCCAGTTGCCAGAGTAACCTCAAGCAGATGAATCTGGGGTTGACACAATATACGCAGGATTACGATGAACGGCATCCTCCGTATTCCGACAGTGCTCCTGCCGGAAGTCGCATTGGTTGGTCACAGCGAATTCAACCCTATTTGAAAAGCACTCAGCTTTTGCAGTGTCCCAGCGAAAGCGATGCACCGGGAACGAATCCCGATCCGTATTTGGATACGGAGTTTACCGATTACGCTTACAATCTTTGGGTTGGCGGTTACGACCGAGTGGGGAGTAGCACCGGAAGTGGTTTCTTGGGTGCGGGGCTAAGCAATTCGGTGTTTACTCAACCATCGCTAACGGTGTTACTGACGGATTATAATCCCAATGTTTCCTATGCCTATGTTACCGGTGATCGTGCTGCGGCAAACGGTACCTGTGGCGGTTATTCGTTTCCCTTGGCTACCGGGGCAGGTATAGCCTTGCTCCCTAATGCTTTGCGTCATTTCGATGGTGTCAATTTTGCCTTCGCCGACGGGCATGTTAAGTGGTATAAGGGACGTCGTTCACCGGCGACCACACTACAAGGCTACATTGAAAGTGCTTATAGCGCGTGTACACCCGGCAGCATTTCAGGTAATAACCCGACATTTAATCCGGCACCGTAAGCAAAGTGAAAAATGAACGAGCGGCCCGACGATTACGCCGGGCCGCTTTTGGCCGATAGGGCATAAGCATGAAGATTTTCAATCGGACAAGACGGTATCTCCCCGTTCTCGGCTGTTTGCTAGCATTGCAATTCGGTTGTGTGGCACAGGGTAAGCCCGAATTGCTCGTTGTGCCGGTCAACATCTCGGAGAATCACGGACGTATGGCAGTGGAGATCGACGGTCAGCCGTTTATCGCCGCCTTCGCCTACGACCGAGGCCCTGCCGGGCCGCGCAATTCGCTCTTAATTATCGATGCTAAAACCGGGGAAGCGCAGCAGTATTGGTATCCCCGGGAGTTTGCTTCCAACGGTGCCATGTTCCACATGATTCGTGCCGATAACGGTTGTATTTACACGACCATCGGTGAAGAGTTCGTCGAGTTCAATCTGCGCGAGCGGCGCTGGAGCCTGGCCTTGCCGATCGACGGGCTGGCGATGTCGTTCACACAATCGCCGGACGGTAAAATCTATTTCGGCACTCATCCCAAGTCTTCGCTGTGGGAGTTCGACCTCGCCACACGCAAGCTGCGGCGGGTGGGGCAGTTGGACGCGACCGAGCAGTATCCTTTTTCCGTCGCTGCCGATGGGCATGGTTGGGTGTATGCCGGTATCGGTACGGCGCGTAATAACCTGGTGGCGATGAATGTGGTTGACGGCCGCCGGGTGCAGTTCTTGGAGGAGTCTAAGCGGCGAGTGGGAAGCGGCCTGGTGGTGCAGGGGGCCGATGGGGAAATCTATGCTAAGGAGCAGCGGGAGAACAACACTGAATTACCATACTTTCGTTTACACGACGGTAAAATATCTTCCGTAGAAGCGAAGGAAGTGTCTTTAAAGGCACCGCTCAATATCCATTTTGGCGGTGTTGTGCGGGAATATCCCGATGGCGGCAGGCTGCTGGCCATCGACCTTGAAACCAAGAAAGCCTCTTACCAGGACAAGGCGGGAAAGCGTTACGATATTAGCTTCGACTACCAGACCAACGGTTCGCGGATCAGTTCGCTTGTCGCAGGTAACGACGGAGTAATTTACGGTTCGACCAATCACCCCATGCACATGTGGCGATACGATCCGGCGATCGGTGCCCTGACCGATTACGGTGGTTCGCCGGTTATTTCCAGCGGCAATTTTCCCAACCTCATCGCCTGGCAAAACAAGATCGCCGGGCCAGTTTATCTGGGGGGCAGCGTGTATGTTTTCGACCCTGCCAAACCATGGACGGGAGGTATAGGGAGCGGGGCCAATCCTAAGCGGGTCGGACGTTATAACGTGATGGAGCGCCCGCGCGTCGCTTTGCTTTTGAACGATGGGCATACCGCCGTGATGAGCGGCTTCCCCGGCTACGGGCACACTGGCGGAGGTATGGTATTCTACGATTTGCAAGCCAATGCCGAGAAACAGGTGCTGACGGCCGATGAACTGTTGCCGGGACATAGCACGATTGCGCTCAGGCAGTTTCCCAATGGCCTTCTGGTCGGCGGAACCAGCACTGAAGTACCCGGCGGCGGAAAGCGCATGGCGACGGCATCGGCGCTGTATCTCATGTCTTCCGACAGCCGGAAGATTCTCTGGAAAACGGAGATTGGTGCGGATGTTTATAGTCTGGAAGTGTTGCCCGATGGGAACGTGATAGGAATCACTTCCAGCACTGAACTGTTTTTATTCGATGCCGCTGCGCGCAAAATTTTATGGCGAAAAAGCGTGGCCGAGTTGGGCGCTGTGCTTCAGGCCGGACAGTCGTTCGTGCGTGACGATAAAGGTGCGGTTTATCTGGTGCTGTCGCGTTCGATTTCGCGTGTCTCTCCCGATGGCCAACTCACGAAGCTCACCGATTTGACGGTTAGTGCCAGT
>DAITOV010000378.1:0-4887 GCA_036833945.1 Abditibacteriia bacterium | reverse complement strand
GTTGCAACAGCAACTCCCGGCGTTAAATTCCACTCCTGAGCCGGAGATTCCGCTGGCCGGGCTGAATATTCTGATTGTCGATGATAACGCGACCGCACATGAAATTTTGCAAAAAATGCTGGAATCGTTCCATTTCAAGTGCCAGTGGGCGCAGTCGGGGGCCGAAGCGATTCAACTGTTGCAACAGGCCGAGCAGCCCTTCGATCTGGTGATTATGGATTGGATGATGCCGGGAATGAATGGCTTTGAAACCATAGCCCGGCTGCGGGCTTTAACACTACCGTTCGAATTGCCGCCGGTGATGATGGTGAGTGCTCATGGCCGCGAAGAACTCATGCACCAGGCGCGCGGACTCGATATTTCACATTTTCTGATCAAGCCGGTGAGTCCTTCCGTGCTGCTCGATAGCACTTTGCAGGTCTTGGGCAAGGCAGGGCGTAACGTGGGCGCTACGCACGATTTGTCGCTTAAACAAGAAGAATCGATGGCGCTGCACGGCGCTCGGGTTCTGGTAGTCGAAGATGTGGATATCAACCAGGAAATTATTCGGGAGATTCTGCAAGGTGCAGGCATCAACGTCACGATTGCAGACAATGGCGAGAAAGCCATTGCCCTCATCGAGCGGGTCGTCAGGGCCGGGAGCGGGTTCGACGCGGTGCTGATGGATTGCCAGATGCCGGTGCTCGATGGCTATGAAACCACGCGCCGCTTGCGGAGCGACCAGAGCCTGGCTAACCTGCCGATTATCGCCATGACGGCCAATGCCATGGCGGACGATGCGCAAAAGTGCCTTGCCGTAGGCATGAACGATTATCTGCCCAAGCCTATTCAGGTGCCGGAACTCTTCGCGGTGCTATCGCGGTGGATTAAAATGCCGGGCGATAGGCCGTTTGTGGCGGCGGAGCTGTTGGTGTCAGCCGATGGAGTGGAGAGCGAGTTCGGCCAGCCGGGCATCAACGTGGTAGCCGGTTTGAGCCATGTGCAGGGCAATACCAAGCTCTATCGCAGAATTTTGCTGAAGTTTCGCGACAGCCAGGCCGATCTTTTAGAGCAGTTGCGCCTGGCTCTGGCAGGTGGCGACGTCTCCGCTGCGGTGCGGCAGTTGCATACCCTGAAGGGGCTGGCGGGTAATATCGGAGCCACGACACTGAGCAAGACGGCGAACTTGCTGGAAATGGAGTTGCGAAACAATACTGAAGGCCAGCTGGAAGAGTTGATGCAAAAGCTGGAAGCCGATATGATTCCGGTATTGGTGGAAATCGAGGGATTCGCCGGTGGAGCGGAATCGCAGGAAGAGGCTCATAAAATATCACGGCCCGTCGATCGTGAAGCTGTGGAGCCGTTCTTGGAACCCTTGCGTGCCGCTTTGCTCGATAACGATGCCGGTGCCGTGAAAATAGTTGCACAATTATGCGTGGTTTTGAGAGATACTTCTGAAGAAGAAACCATGCAAGCGATTGCACGGGCCGTGGAAAACTACGATTTCGACAAGGCGCTGAAAAGGTTTGTGGCGTGGCAGCAAAGCCGACTATAACTCCAATGGGACAAGAGCCTCGCACTTTGGCGGGGCGAAGTAGCCAATGAGCATTCCAAGGCAAACGATTTTGGTGGTAGACGATGCTCCAGAGAACATCCTTCTTCTGGATGAGATTCTCAACGACACCTACAAAGTCCGTGCTGCGCGTAGCGGCGAAATTGCCCTGAACATCGCCCAGTCTGCCGTGCGTCCCGATCTCATCCTGCTCGATGTGATGATGCCCGATATGGACGGGTTCGAGACCTGCCGCCGGCTCAAGCACAACGAACTATCGCGCCATATCCCGGTCATTTTCGTCACCGCCCTGGGCGAAGTAGCCGATGAAGCATTGGGTTTTGAACTGGGCGCTGTCGATTACATTCATAAACCGGTAAGCCCGCCATTAGTGCAGGCGCGCGTGCGCACCCATCTGGCGCTCTACGACCAGCAACGCGAACTCGAACGCATGGTGCGCGAACGCACTGACGAACTCAATCAGACACGTCTGCAAATCATTCGCAACCTGGGCCGCGCCGGTGAGTTTCGCGATAACGAAACCGGCCGTCACGTCATTCGGGTCAGCCACTACTGTCGCCTGTTGGCGCAGGAGATGGGCATGAACGAAGAAGATAGCGACCTGATTTTTCAGGCCTCGCCAATGCACGATATCGGCAAAATCGGGATTCCCGACGAGATATTGCTCAAACCTTCCAGGCTCACCGAAGACGAGATGGACATCATGCGGCGGCACGCCGTGATCGGAGCGGAGATTTTAGGCGAATACCGTTCGCGTCTGCTCGATATGGCGCGGATTATTGCTTTGACGCACCACGAAAAGTGGGATGGCAGCGGCTACCCGCACGGTTTAAAGCAAAACGATATTCCGCTGGCCGGTCGCATTGCGGCATTGGCCGATGTCTTCGACGCTCTGACCTCCGAGCGTCCCTACAAGCATAGCTGGCCGGTGGAAGAGGCCGTTGAACATATCAACCGCGAGTCGGGCAAACACTTCGACCCCAACCTGGTTGAAATGTTCAACGCTGCTCTGCCGGAGATTCTTGAATTCCGCAACGAATATTCCGACAGGCGCCCTTCGACCAGCAAACACAGCTATTAACGGCAGAACTTAGATTTTAGAGCTTAGAACTTAGGCCCTTCGCTCTCCCATACCCTCCCTAAGATCTAAAATCCAAGATCTAAGATCTAATTTGAAGTTCGCGGTGCCGAAGGCTTTGTGTGCTATAGGACCGGAAGTCCATCACTAGAGAGGATGTTAATTTGGGGGATTGGTTTAAGACGCGTGGTAATCGGCGTTGACCTGGACGAAGTGTTTCAATTCTTCGGGTACCGACGATTCTTCGAAGATGGCTTCGACCGGGCATTCCGGTTCGCAGGCACCGCAATCGATGCACTCGGCCGGATTGATATAAAGCTGGGGCGAGTCGTCATCGCCGTGAATACAATCGACAGGGCACACTTCGACACAGGCCTTGTCCTTCACGTCGATACACGCTTCCGTAATAACGTAGGGCATTTGAATTCTCCTAAAGATAATGTGTTTAATACGATAGGAGCTTGTTGGCTATAGCGCCAATACTTCTTTCTTTTATAAAACAAACTTGAAGTTATGGCTGGAAACAATATGGACGCAAAGGGAGTAGAACGTCGAACATCGAACCTTCAACGTTGAACGTTGAACGTTGAACGTTCAACGTTCAATGTTGGATGTTGAACCTTCAGCGTTCAATTACATAGTTCATCATTCGTTGGGCGGGTAAACTATAGCGTAAATCGTGATGCCTATACAGCTACTTATCGCTACCGCCAACACACATAAAGTCGAAGAGATTTCCGGGTTGCTCGGTGAGGGCTACGAACTGGTGTCGCTCCGGGCGTTCCCCAACCTGGAAATGCCCGAGGAAACCGGGGAGACGATGGCTCAAAACGCCCGCCTCAAAGCCCAGGTTTGCGCGCAAGTGAGCGGGTTGCCGGCCTTGGCCGACGATTCGGGGATAGAAGTGGACGCCCTTGATGGCGCGCCCGGTGTCTACTCAGCGCGCTGGACTCCCGGTAGCGATGCCGACCGCACCCGTGCCTTGCTCGATAAATTGGCCGATGTAGCCTCGCCCGAGCGCGGGGCGCGGTACCGTTGCGCGATTTGCGTGGCTTTCCCCGATGGCAGCGTGCTCGAAACCGAAGGCACTTGCGAGGGCAGAATCGCTTTCGAGCCGCGCGGCGAGAACGGATTCGGTTACGACCCCATTTTTGAAATCGTTGCCGCCACCGGCGCACCGCTTGCATTTGAAGGACACACAATGGCCCAGGTGCCGCCCGAAACCAAAGCCCAAATCTCCCACCGCGCCCGCGCGATGAACCAGATCCAAACCTTGCTGCATTCCGGAGAATAAAATCTAAGACCAAAGATCAAAGACCAAAAAACAAATTAATATGTCTGATCAACTCAATCATCTGTTAGAAAACAATCGTCGTTGGGTCGAAGGGATCAAAGATCGCGACGACCACTTTTTTGAGCGCCTGGCTGCCCAGCAGAATCCCGATTATCTCTGGATTGGCTGTAGCGATTCACGTGTGCCGGCCAATGAAATTATCGGTTTGATGCCGGGCGAAGTCTTCGTGCATCGCAACGTGGCCAATGTCGTGGTACACACCGATTTAAACTGTCTTTCCGTCATCCAGTATGCCGTCGAGGTGCTCAAGGTCGAGCATATTCTGGTGGTGGGGCATTACGGTTGCGGCGGCGTGCGCGCGGCGCTGAACAATTCCGAATTCGGCCTCATCGATAACTGGCTGCGCCATATTAAAGACGTCCGCGAAAAATATGAGTCGTATCTCACTCAGCTTACCGATCCCAAGGAAGTGGAAAACAAGCTCTGCGAACTCAATGTTGTCGAGCAGGTATTTAACGTCTGCCATACCAGCATCGTGCAAAACGCCTGGAAAAATGGCCAGAATCTGACCGTGCGTGGTTGGGTCTATTCGCTTGAAGACGGTTTAATCCGCGACTTGAACGTCGCTGTTTCCTCGCGCGACGGTATCTCCGAGGTTTATCGCACGGCGGTTTAATACCAATCGCCATTTCTGGCGATAGGCACGAGGCCCCATAGCACGCAAAGCCTTCGGCACCGCTAACTGCGTCGCAAGTTTTCGCGATTACTTTTTATTGAATTAACCACAGATGAACACAGATAAACACAGATGATTTTTGGATTGGAGACTGCGTTTATCTCCAAACAATAAAGCTCGCTTTGCTGATAAAACCGCGGTTGTGCGTTTCATAAACCACAAACTTCATCTGTGTCCATCTGTGTTTATCTGTGGTTAATTTCTTTCAAAGAAGCATCAACGTCCGG
>DAITOV010000377.1:0-4887 GCA_036833945.1 Abditibacteriia bacterium | reverse complement strand
CTCAAGAATAGGTTTCCTGTTTCCTGAATTCTGTTTCCCATTACTCGACTGTAGGGCCTTACTTTTCAGGATTGATATTATTTATCCTCTTGTTGCGCTCCGATCGCCAGCGGCAAACGGATCTCAACTAATAAGCCGCCTTCAGGCGCATTAATGGCTTTAATTTCCCCGTGATGGAAACGGATGGCGCGTGCTGCGATGGAGAGTCCTAACCCTACACCGCCGCTCTGGCGGTCGCGCGCCAACTCCACGCGATAAAACGGAACGAACAGTTTTTCCAGTGCATCCTCGGGCACGCCCGGCCCATGATCGCGAATGCGGATAATCGCTTGTTCGCCTTCACCTGTCAGGGCAACTTCCACGGCGGTGTTTTCGGCGGTGTAGCGCACGGCGTTGCGAATCACGTTTTCGATGGCGCTCCGTAGCAAAGTCGTGTTCCCTTTGATGAATCCGGGTGTCGTGGCGACGATTTGAACAGCGCGGTTATGCCCGTGCGCTTCAAAATCGGCATCGGCAACGACTTCGGCGACGAGGGTCGCAATTTCAATCGACTCGCGCGAGGCATCCACGGCACTACTTTCCAGGCGGGTGAGGGCCAACAACTGTCCGACAAGTTCATTGAGCCGTTCGCCTTCAAGCTCAATACGCTCGAGATATTGGCGGGTGGGTTCATCGGCGGTTTGTCCGGCCAGGTCGAGTGCGACTTGCAGCCGGGCCAGTGGTGAACGGAGTTCGTGCGAAATATCGGCCAGCAGACGGCGTTCGGCGGTGACGAGCGATTCGATGCGCTCTGCCATTTCATCGAAGTCGCGGCCCAGGTCGGCCAGTTCGTCACGGCGTTTGCCCATCTGTGGAGCGACTCGGGTGCTTAAATCCCCATCGGCCAACTGCTGGGTTGCCTGGCGCAGTTTGGTGGCAGGAGCCGTGAGGTAGCGGGCCAGGCCATAGGAGACGGCGGTGGCCGCCGCAAAAATCGCCGCCCAGCGTAAAAGCTCTAATCGCTGTTGAATTCGTCGGGGTGGCCCGTAACGACGGCCCCGATAGGGGCTGCTGCGGGAGGCGCTATTTTGCGAACGTGTCCACTGGCCAGATCGTGGCTCAGGCCGGGTGGCTGTGATGTAGGCATAGGTCAACAGTGAAGCCAGAATATGCGTGAGCAGGAAGCAGACGAAGATTTTGCTGAACAGGCTTTTCATCATCATAAGTTCTCCTGTTATGCCGGTTCAGCTAACTGCACGTAGATATAGCCGGTGCCGCGCACCGATTTAATTCGTTCGCCACCGTTTGCGCCAGGACCGAGTTTGCGGCGCAGATTGGAGATATGAACGTCGATGCTGCGGTCATAAGGCACCAAAGGGCGGCCCAAAGCCAGTTTGGAAATAGCCTCACGAGTCACGATTTCCCCGGCGTGCTGCAAAAGTAAGGTCAGGAGATCGAATTCGGCAGAAGTCAGGTCGATTCGCTCCTGCCCACGTAAAACTTCGCGTGTCGTTGGCTGGAGTTCGATATCGCCGATGTGGATTGCTTCGTTCCGTGTTGTGGAAATTTCCTGTGCGGCCTGGGAACGTCGCAAGATCGCCCTCAGCCTGGCCACCAACTCCCGCGAGGAAAACGGTTTGGGCAAATAGTCATCGGCCCCCAATTCCAGTCCCCGCACCCGGTCGTCTTCATCGCCGCGTGCCGTGAGCATGAGAATCGGCAGTTGAGCAGTCGGCCCCGCCGAAGCGCGGATGCGCCGCAAAACTTCAAAGCCGCCGATGCTCGGCAGCATGACGTCGAGCACGGCCACGGCATATTGCTCGCTTTGCGCGCGCCGCACTCCTTCCTCGCCGTCGTGCGCCACGTCGGTGCTCAGTCCTTCGCGCCGCAGGTATTCGGTGACGAGTTCGGTAAGCTCGACATCATCGTCGATGATGAGCACTTTCTCGAAAACTGCCGGTGCGGTGTTCATATGGAGGAGTTTACGTTGCTCCGCTGCCGCTAACTGCCTGCTTAAGAATTCTTTACAAAGAATAGAGCCAACTTTTCGCTGGGTCGTGCATCTAAAACAGGCAGAACTAAGTCGCACAACACCATTTCGAGTGCCAAAGCACAGAGGAGAAAAAGATGAAAGGTTATAAAAAAGCACAACGACTGACTCTGGGGATGTTGACGTTGGGTCTGGCAGTAACGACCACAGCGGGAGTGCTGCATGCCCAGCCGGTCGAGAATAATCAGCCCCAGCAAGACGGCCAGCGTGGCGGTCGTGGTGGACGCGGTGGTGGACAAGGCGGCCAGGGCGGCGGCTTCAATAATATGACACCCGAACAGCGCGAAGCGGCAATGCGCCAGCGCCGTGAGGAGAATATCCGCCGTCAGTTGAACGATGCCGGTTACAACGAGAAAGACGTGCAAGATGCCATTGTCGAATTCGCCAATGCCCAGGCACAAGATGAAGCTGCTTCTCAGCAGAAAGTGCGTGCTCTTTCCCAGGCTATTAATAACGGAGCCGATGCTGATATCGCGGCTTTGTTAGCCCAACTCCGCGCTGAAATCGCGGCTGCCAAGACCCAGCGCGAAGCTGCATTAGCCAAGCTGGATGAGAAAATCGGTTATAGCCGCAGCCCGCGTCTGGAAGCGATTTTGGTGGTTTCCGGACTTACCGGTGAAGTTGAAGGTAACCCCGGTGGCCGTGGCGGCGGTTTTGGCCCGGGCGGTCAAGGTGGCGGCCAGCGTGGCGGTGGCCGTGGTGGCCGCGGTGGTGGCCAGGGCGGCGGTCAGGGCAATCAATAAATCAAAGCAGGAATAAGGGGATTACGTTATGAAAATGAAGTGGAGCATGCGCTGGAGTTTGATGGCGCTGGCCATATTATTGGTTTCGTCGGTTTGGGCACAACCACCCGGCCGTCCTGGCGGTATGCGCGATAGCGCAAAGCGAGATGTCAGCCGTTTCGTTGCCGGCGTAGGGCGCTTGGAAGAAAAGGGCAAGGCTAAGTTGAGCACTGCGCAGGCCAAGAAGGTGCTCGATCTGGTTTCGCCGTGGCGGAGGAAATCGACCATGACCGACGCTCAGGCCAAAGACCTGGCTAAAAAGCTGAACGCTGTCCTCACCAGTGCGCAGACCAAGGAATTGCAAAGTTTGCGTCCCCGGCGCGGTGAAGGTCGTGGCGGTCCGGGTGGCGACCGTCGCGGCGGTGGCGATGGTCCGCGTGGCGGTCGTGATGGCGACCGCCGTGGTGGTGGCCCCGGCGGTCCGGGTGGCGATCGTCGTGGTGGTGGCCCTGGTGGTCCCGGTGGCCGTGATGGTGATTGGCGTAAAGGGATGGAAAAAGCCGAGGCTTTTTTCAAGACTCACAATCCCTTGGCCGCACCTTCCTTGAATCCTTCCTATAAGCAACTGCCCTCACAGATGCAGGAAGGCGTGAAGCGTCGCTACGATGCCAATAATGCGGTCTTTACGCAATTAGGCAAAAAAGCCGGTCGCCGTTAACCCGAGTAGCAGCTTCAATCTGGTGCCCCGTGAGAACGCTTTCTCGCGGGGCACTTTTTGTTTTCAAGATACTTTTAAGGGTTTGCGGACTGGCGAAACTCGTTATAATTTGCCCATGCCTTCTCTACTCGCATACGATTCGAGTACTCTCGTTGTCGAAGAATACGATTTTCTGATTATTGGTTCGGGCGTGGCTGGTCTTTCCAGCGCACTCGAACTTGCACCGCACGGTAACGTGGCGGTTTTGACTAAAGAAGTGTTGGGCGAAGGCTCAACTCAATGGGCGCAAGGCGGTATTGCTGCGGCTTTGGCCCCCGAACCCATTGATTCGCCGGAATTGCACGAAAGCGATACGCTCGATGCCGGTGCCGGTTTGTGTGACCGCGATGCGGTGCAGGTGCTGGTGCAAGAAGGGCCGCAACGGGTGCGCGAACTGATTGCGCGCGGTGCCCATTTTGATACCGACTCCACCACGGGCGCCCTCAAACTCACCAAAGAAGCCGCCCATTCGGCTAATCGCATTATCCATTCCGGCGGCGATGCCACCGGGCGCGAAGTGCAGCGTTCGCTCTCCACTTCAGTGCTGCAAAGCGCGGGAATTGCGGTTTACGAGAACTCACTCACCGTCGATCTTCTTCTGGAAGAGGGGCGTTGCGTCGGTGCGGTTGCCCTGGATACCGATAGCGGTGAACTGAAGTTGTTCCGCGCGGCCGCCACCATTTTGGCGACGGGCGGTATCGGTGGCATTTACAAAGTGACGACCAACCCGCCTCAACTCACCGGCGACGGCATGGCGATGGCGTGGCGCGCCGGAGCGAATTTGATGGATATGGAGTTCGTGCAGTTCCATCCCACCGCCTTTGCCAAAGGCCCGCAGCATCCGAAGTTCCTCATTTCCGAAGCGGTGCGGGGCGAAGGTGGCTTGCTTTATAACAATCGCGGTGAGCGCTTTATGAGCAAGTATCATCCCGATGGGGAACTGGCCCCGCGCGACGTGGTTTCACGTGCCATCGCTTCCGAAATGCAAGAAACCGGCGCGGATTACGCGCTGCTCGACCTCACCATGAAAAGCGCAGCCGAGATTGCGGCGCGCTTCCCCAAAATCTATTCGACTTGCGTGGCTTATGGCGTCGATCCTGCCAAAGAACCAATTCCGGTTTCGCCGGCGGTTCATTACATGATGGGCGGTGTGCGCACCGACCTCGATGGCCAAACCAATATTCCCGGACTGTTAGCGTGCGGCGAAGTCGCCTGCACCGGCGTCCACGGAGCTAATCGCCTGGCTTCGAACTCGATGCTGGAAGGGTTGGTGTTTGGCATCCGCACCGTGGAAGCGGCGCTCCGCCTAAAGCAGGAACGGCGGACGTCCACCAGCGAACGTTCAACATCGAACATCGAAGTCGAACCTCCCAATACCG
>DAITOV010000376.1:0-4933 GCA_036833945.1 Abditibacteriia bacterium | reverse complement strand
TCCCCTCCGGCACGGAGGCCGGAGCCACCAATAGTAGTCTGCCGTTCCAGGAATGGTTGGGAAATAAATTACTTTACAGGTGTGGTTTGCCTGAAGAACCGCGCGCGTAAGCAAGCCGGGTATCCTCGGACTTCTTGCTTATTCTGAGACTGTATTTGGCTTATTACAATGCCTGCCCATACCCGACTCGCTCACGCGCGCGGTTCTTCATGACGGGTCCTCGCTTATAAAGGGGATAACTAATTATTTTACAGACTAATTATCACTTTGTAAATTAAGTTTTTACTTGTCGGTAGTTCGTCGCTCCTGGGAACGCAGGCGGGACGCCTGCGCTCCCAGACATGATGCGAGAAAAGATTTCTTCTACAGAGCAATTATCTCCACAGTCAGTTTCCTGTATTCTGTTTCCTATTTTTCGCTCAGCGTGCCGACGTCGAACGTCATTTTCATATAGAGGGCGTAGCTGCTTTTCTCGTCCTGTGTCACAAACTGTCCATCCTCATTCAAGCGGCCAGTCCAGCGCTGTTCGAGCCGCCCGCGTTGCGTCCAGCCAGTATCCGTTTCCACAAAGAAATATCCTTTCTGGCTACCCTGAACCGGGAACACATAAGCGCCTTCTTTGCGAGCGGGATCGGGTTTGATCACCGATTTCAAATGCAGCGTGCTGCGCTGCTCGTCATTTTTCGCTAATTGGAGCTGGCCGTCATAGATCAAGTTCCAATCGCCCGAAACCACGTCGCGCTTGGGCCATGAATCACCGACATTCAGGGTCTGCGACGGAAATGAAGCGAAAGTATTGCCGATATTTTTGAAGGCATTGTCACTCAAAGATGCAATCATCATCGGACGCAGCATTTCACGGTTCTCGGCGGAAACCTTCAAGCGATCCATCATGTTCTCAGCCAATGCTTCGCGATCTTCAACCTCTTTTACGGTCCCGTCGGAGTTCATCTGCAAAACGATTTCAAAACCGTTCATCAGCGCCAACGTTTCGGCCATATCGGAAAGCTGTTTGGGCGGATTCGCTGAATCGTAACGCTCGACTTCCTTGCCGTCAATCGCCCGGTCAAATCGCACTGCCACCGGCGTGGCGCGCAGACGCACCAGCCCGTTTTCATCTACCGACAGCACCTGGTAACGTGTGTCGAGTGCGATGGTCTGGCGCATGGTCGATTTTCCCTGCGGGCGCACCTGGGTCATATTCTGCACCGCCTGTAAGCGAATAACCCTTTCCTGCCCTACCAGAGGACAAAACTGGAGCTTTATGCCTTCAGCCGGCGGAGTCGCGGTATCGGCCTGTCCCGCGATCGCAAATGACAAAACTAACCCCAGGCACGGCAAAAACATGGCAAACTTCGGTTTTTTCAGCATTCAGAAATTCCTTGTGAATCGATTTAATAGGCTCCATCAAAAAGTAATACAATTATAGGTTGTCGGCAGACGGCTTGATAGAGAACTTCAAGGAATTTTAATCGCGCGTCAGGTGAACACAAACTATGGACGATCACTCGCAAAACGCCCCTCTTCCCATTCTCAGTGCCCTCGCCAAACGCGTCCTCCCTCATTGGGAACGTTGGGGTATGGAACGTTGCCTCGTTGCTCCAACCGATTTAGAGGATAAAGAGTTCTTACAACTGTGGCTGGAAACCGGTGCAAGAATTTCACCCTATCCCTATCGAGGTCCTCGCGTCGCAGTCAAAGGCCCGCGAGACAATGCTAATCGGAGTGCAATTATTGCCCGCTGGCCCAAGGACGATTTATGGGCGCGCCGGAATCCCATCCTGGTCTTCGTCATTGATGGCCAAACCGATTTTCGCATCGGGGATAAACTTTTGCACTGCTCTGCCGGACATTCCCTGCTTTTGCAACCGGGCACTCCACAACCGCGCGGCTCGAAATCCCACCTCGAAGGCAAAGGCACATGTCAATTACTTTGGATGAGTATTGGAGATGAATCAGGTATTGGTTGCTGGATCTGCCATTCTGAAAACGAACGCCATTTCGAGCTACCCGGCGAAAGCTGCTATGTTCTCGACCCTCATTGCGTCGCCCTTTTGAAAGCATTTATCTATGAATGCACCGAGCAAAAGCGCGACAACCGGCAGATCGGCGGCTATATCATGCTTGCCCTACTCACGGCGCTGTGTCGTGAAATTGAAGATAACCGTATCTTTCAATTTAATTATCAAAGAGTGCAGGCATCCCAGGAAGCACCGCCCCGCCAGTTCATCGATCCTATTTCCGCTTCGCGCCAATACGTCGAAGACCACCTCCATTTACCATTGCGCATCGACGACCTGGCGCATCGCTTTTTGCTTTCCCGGAGCGAATTCACCCAACGCTTCAAACAAGAAACCGGGCAAACTTTTAAGGAATATCTCATTACCGCCCGCATGGCCGAAGCCCAACGTCTCCTGAGCGAAACCACCTGGTCCATCCAAAAAATCGCCCAAACCATCGGTATCACCACCTCACGATTGCGCGATCTTTTTCACCAGACTTATAACGTCTCTCCCAAAGATTTTCGAAAAGGAATAACAAATCCAGGCGCTGTTTCACCATCATCAAACGCGCCAAATAGAAATTTAACCGAAACAGGCGATCAATAGCCGGAATTTGCGTTATTTAAAGTCGAAAAACGGGAATAATAATTTATAGAAAAATGCACTTTGGAAGTGCAAACTCTTTAATAAACACAGAGGCAACATCATGATCAGACAACAACACCGCACATCACGAGGCTTTACCCTGATAGAGCTTTTGGTTGTCATCGCCATTATTTCTATCCTCGCAGCCATCTTGTTTCCTGTTTTTGCACGGGCCAGGGCCAACGCCCGGCGTGCCACATGCGTGAGTAATCTCAAGCAGATTGGGCTTGGCGTCATGATGTACACACAGGATAACGACGAACGCTATCCCGCCGGCTACTTCACTAACGCCGCCGACCCGCCCGGTGGCCGTTGGCACGCGACCTTCTGGTTGTGGGAAAACCTGCTCTATCCCTATGTTAAAACCAATCAGGTTTTTGTGTGTCCCGATACCCTCACTCCCAACAACACAGGGGCCGTTCCCAACTATGTCGGCAACTACGGGGCCAATCGCGATGCCATGCCCCAAGGCGGCGTCACTCCCTTGACGCTCAGCGACATGACTTTCGCCTCCAGCACTTACCTGATTACCGAAACGCGCACCTATGTCACCACCCACGGTTACGTCCGTATCGCCGATGTCACATGGGGCATTCCCGGTGCCTGTTCGGTGGTGTCGGGAGCGAATGCAACCCATCAGGATTGCAACACTCCACGACACTTAGAAGGCAATGTAATGTCCTTTGCCGATGGCCATGCCAAATGGCTTCCTATCCGCACTCTGGTGCAAGAAGCCAACGACGGAGTGAACGGGCAATGGAATCCGCGCCGCACCGCTGATTGATCGCTTTCACCAAACCAATGATAAATCTCAAAAAAAGAATTCTCCATGCCCTACTCGTTTTTGTAGCCTCTTCCCTTATGCTTGCTACCGGAAACGCCACAGCCGATACAACGCTCGATCAGTATCGCAATATCGTCGTGGCAAAGAATGCTTCCAAGGAAGCCAGGGAAGCCGCCGGAGAATTACAATATCATCTTCAGAAAATTGCGGGGCGTGCTTTCCCCCTCGTGGAAAACGCATCCGGCCAGGATGGCCTGCATTTTTTCGTGGGCGGGGGAACCCGTGCCGGACACGATGAGGAGATTGCCAAATTGCCGGTGGAAGGCTGGCTCATCCGCAGCGTCGATAATGGCATTTTGCTGGCCAGCGAGGAAAAAGGCACCTCTCCTAAAACTCCCAGCGGCTACCATAGCGTGCCGTTATTCCTGGAGAAATATTGCCGTGTGCGCTGGGTTTGGCCGGGCAAAACCGGAGAAGTGATTCCGCATAACCCGCAGTTAACACTCCCCAACCTAAACGACGTTGGAAAACCGGCCATGAAGCGCCGGCAGTTTCTCCATAGCTATAATGGCCTCAACAGCAAGGAATCGCAAGTAGAGTTCGATCAATGGAGCAAGCGCGCTCGCCTCGGCAACCAGATTAACGCCAACTTCGGCCACGCCTGGGAATCGGTGCTGCCACACGCGCTGTATTTCGACAAGCATCCTGAATGGTATGGCGAGGTGAATGGCAAGCGCACTCCGGCGCAGCTCTGCACGGCGAATAGGGAGATGCGCGACGAATTCGTGAAACGGCTTCTGTCATTACCGGGTAATCAAAAACTGGACATCATTTCGGTCTCAGCCAATGACGGTTATGGTTTTTGCGAATGTTCACTCTGCAAGGCTAAAGGCGATATCGGCGATGCCTACTGGGATTTCGTCAACGACATTGCCACACGCGTCCAGAAACTACGCCCCGACGTGGGTATCGGCACTTTTGCCTACAGCTACTCGCGCAACCCTCCCGCCAAGATAAAGCGCCTGCCGAATAATATTTATCTTTCCATGCAGGTGCAGGCCTCCTCGCTCATGACGCCTGAAGGACGCGAAACCTACGACAAATATATTCAGGGCTGGAGTACCAAAGGCGTCAATATCGTGATGCGCGAGTACTGGGGCGTCCACTACTGGCTCGACCTGCCGATTCTGTTTCCCGAAGAAATCGCGACCGCCCTGAAAACCGCAACCACTGCCGGAATGATCGGTGCCTATGGTGAAACCAGCAAGAGTTGGGCGACGCAGGGGCCTAACACCTACATGACTACGCATTTGCTCTGGGACCCAACCGCCGACCCCAAAACCATTCTGGACGACTTTTACAGCGCCTTTGGCCCGGCTGAACCGGCGGTGCGGGCTTACTATCAATTCCTGCGCGACACCCTCCATCGAGAGGGCGAGACTTTCAGCAAATTGCCATATGCGGGCCGCCTGGAATTTTACGGCAAGCTCTTTAATCCTAC
>DAITOV010000375.1:0-4952 GCA_036833945.1 Abditibacteriia bacterium | reverse complement strand
AAGGCTTCTCCTCAGAAAGCTTCTCCCCCGCTTTATTAGGCGTTGGAGGCTCGTTTTCCGCCACAGTTGTTTCCTGTTGGGGCAGTTCTTCATCGACGTCGTCCAGGGCGCTCTCACGAGTCAGTTTCTTAGTGAGAGCGAACATCTGACGAAAGCCGACGACAGCCCCGAGCAGGGTTCCGATTGCAATCCAATATGATGTCTCAAGGTTCGTGTCCAGCAAATAGCCTAAACCGGCTCCGGCAAAAATGAAAACTACCAGCGTGAAACCGACCGTTGAAGCTTCGCTGCCGGTTAACGCGCGTTGACGAACGCGCGCGCCGATTTTTTCTAAGCGATTCTGCTCCGGCTCGCGACGAGTGCTCATAACACGTAACTCCCGTCACAACGATTCCTGCTCACCTGCGGGACGAACCAATTGTAGCAGTGAATTTTTTCACCGTCAACCCGATACTGTGCAAATTGGGCCGCATGAGGCATATGCAGGGATAATCGTTTTCTAATGAATGCCATAACTGAAATGAACGTCTTGGCTTCTCAAGGCGTCTTTGCGTTTCGAACCGGCGAATAGGCTATACTCGCGCGGAGAAATTCTCATAAAAAACCGTTATTAAATCCGTTCTATGTCTCTTCTTCGTCTCTTCTTTTGTCTCCTGCTGTTTTGTCCGGTGGTTTTGGCGCAGAATTCCTCCTCTACAGGCACTTCGAATACCCGTAACGCTTTGTTTCCTTTCATACTCCCGCCCTTCGATAGTACTAAAACTGTCACCGATGTTTCCTGGATGAATACCGTTCCGGCCGGTGCCAATGGTTTTATCAGGACTGAAGGCGAGCATTTCGTTGACGGCAAAGGCAATCGAATTCGTTTCTGGGGCGTTAACATCAATTTTAACGGTGTCTTCCCTCCCAAAGAGCAAGCGCCGGGCATTGCAGCGCGCATGGCCAAGTTCGGTTTTAATGCGGCCCGCATTCACCATTTCGATGGCAACGCAGCGCCCAATGGGATTTGGAAGTCGGCTGGTATCGGTTCAACTCGATTAAAAATGCCGCGTGAGTTCGACCCCGAACAGTTAGACCGCTTCGATTTCTTCATGGCCGAATTAATGAAGCACGGTATCTATATCAACCTCAATCTTCATGTCGGCCGCAAGATGCAGGTGGAGGACGGTATCTCGCGCGCCGGTGAATTGCCCGATAAAGATAAGGGCGTGAATTATTACGATGAAAAGCTCATCGCGGCTTCCAAGGATTTCGCCTCTCAAATCCTGACGCACGTTAATCCCTATACCCAGCGCAGCTACGCCGATGAACCGGGCGTTTGCACGGTGGAAATCACCAACGAAAATTCGCTCCTGGGCATGTGGCTGGACGGCAGCTTCTCCAAAATTTCCAACCATTATCAAGAGCCGTTGCAGGAGAAGTGGAACGACTGGCTCAAGGTTAAATACAACGAAGACACCTTGCGTGCGGCCTGGACCGAACTGGACGATCCGCTTTCACCGACTGACGTGCTGGCATTACCTCTCCCACAGGGCATCGTTAATCCCAATGCACCGGATGCACGGCAGACTATTGGCATGCAGGTGTTAGGAAAGTTTAAGGCCAAGGTTGATAGCGGCGCGCAGATTAGTGCCGATCTCGATTCGATGGGCGGCCCGACCCTCAACGGCTTTGTGCGTCCAGGGTTGAACGTTCTGCTCCAAAACCTGGGCAACGAAAAGTGGGGTTTTCAGCTCAATCGCGATGGCCTGACACTGACCAACAATCAGCCCTATACCCTGACTTTCTGGGCGCGGGCCGATCGGAGACGGCGTATTTCAATCAACCTGTGGAAAGACAAGCAGCCTTTTAATTTCCTGGGTTTCACGGGGTATGCCGATATGAGCACGGATTGGCGCCAGTACACGTTCGTCTTTCGTCCTCAAGAACCCGAGCCGGGCAGTGTGCGTTTGAACTTCAATTTTGGCAACAACACCGGGACGATTCAGTTGGCCGAAATGGAATTGCGAAGCGGTGGACGCCTGGCTGCGCCGCCGGACTGGACCCTGCGCAACGGCGTGCCGCTGATTGAGCAACGCACCACCCAGGTGTGGAATGCCCGCCGCGATTTCGCACAGTTCCTGGGTTCGGTCGAAAGCGCTTTCGTGACCGATATGAAGGCGTTCCTGCGTGAGAAGATGCAGGTGAAATGTCCGCTGTGGAATTCCCAGGCCCAGTTTGGCGGGTGGGGCGGCGTCTGGCGTGAGAAAGATTCGGACGCCATCGATATCCACGCTTACTGGAAACATCCGGTATTTAGCGGCGGGGGATGGTCGGGTAACGATTGGTATGTCGGTAACAATTCCATGACCCAGGGGGCCGGGACAGATCCGTTATCCGGATTTTCTTTCTACCGCTTAAAAGGCAAACCCTTCGTGATGAGCGAGTGGAATTCCGGCCAGCCCAACGATTTCGGCAGCGAGAGCCTCCTGATGATTTCCGCTTACGCCGCGTGGCAAGATTGGTCGGCAATTTACCTGTTCGACTATCATTCGAGTGGCAGCTACGACCGGGATATGATCCGTGGATTCTTCTCCATCGATTCGCACCCGGCGAAAATGGCGACGGCGCCTTCAGCAGCCCTGATTTTCAGGCGGCCCCAGCAAGTCAATAATGAGCAGGCGCTACCAGTGTTGGGCGATGTGGCAACCGCTAAGCGTGAGTATTCGCTTATCGTCCCGCCGGAATTTTTGTGGCTCAAGGTTGCCAGTTCCACCGGCCAACCCACTCCCGCCTTGGTATTGCCAACATGGAAAGATGCCGGTGTAGCGCGTGGCGCTCCGCTCCGTGGCAAGGTGTATGTAGAGTTTGGCGATGCGGCGTTTGCAACCGCGAATCGCATCGATCACGATCCGCGCCGCCACTACGACTCCGATACCAAGCAAATTCGCTGGAACAAAACACCGGGTTTCTTTTCGCTCAACACGCCGCAATCGAAGATGGCGACCGGGTTTTTGGGCGGCTACCGTCTCTCTTTGGGCGAATTGCGTCTCGACGTGCCCCCGGCCGGTAATAATTTCGCGACTCTGTCGCTGGCCAGCCTCGATAACGAGCCGGTGATGCAATCGAAGAAAATGCTTTTGACGGCGGTGGGCAAAGCCGAAAATATCAATATGGGCTGGAACGCGGCTCGTAACTCGGTGGGTAACAACTGGGGCAATGGGCCGACCGTGGTGGAAGGCATTGGGGCGAATGTGCAAATCGTGACCGACGCCAAGAAGATGCGGGTTTTTGCATTAGGGCCAACGGGTGTACGGGCGAGCGAAGTGCCCAGCACCTTGCGTGCGGGTATCCTGCGGTTTTCCATCGCGTCGCGCTGGAAAACGGTCTGGTATGAAATTGCCGCCGAATAGGGCTGCTTTTCGAGCTATACTTTAGACCTATTTCTTTAACTTATAAGCGAGTACTTATGCCCTATGTTGTTACTTGCACTTTTCGTGAACCCGCAAAAACATATTATCTCGATCCCGGCGAACTGGAATTGAGTGCTCAAATGCGCGTTCTGGCCGAGACGGCACGCGGGCTGGAAATCGGCACTGTTAAATTTCGTCCCCGCGAAGTTCAGGAACATTCCATCGCCGGGCCGGTTCGCCCTATCATTCGTGTTGCATCAAGCGACGATCTTCATATGGAGCAGGAAAACCAGGCGCTTGAAGTGCAGGCCCTGGAAATTTCCCGCGAGCGCATCAATTTCTTCGGGTTGGGTATGAAGCCAATCAAGGTTGAAATTTTGCATGATCGCTCCAAGATGTATTTGTTTTACGAGAGTGAAAATCGCGTCGATTTCCGTGAATTGCTGCGCGATTTGTCGGCGCGGTTGGAGATGCGCATGCATTTCCAGCAGGTTGGCCCGCGCGATGCCGCCAAGGTGCTGGGCGGTTGCGGCCCTTGCGGGCGTGAGTTGTGTTGTTCAACCCACCTCACCGCCATGCCGCCGGTCACATTGAAAAATGCCAAGGACCAGGGACTTTCTCTGACCCCTTCGAAAATCAGCGGCGCTTGTGGCCGTTTGATGTGTTGCCTGCGTTACGAGGTCGAGTTCTATCGCGACCAGAATATGAAGCTGCCGCGCACCGGCGATCCGGTCGATTCGCCGCAAGGCCCTGGTGAAGTGCTGGATGTGAATGTAGTATCGGAGAAGTGTTCCATCCGCCTGGGCGATGGCCGCGTCATTCACATTGCTGCTGAAGAGTTGCGGAAACTACGCGAGGAACGCGGAGCGCCAAAGGCGTGCGGAAATCATATTGATAACGGCGGAGGTTGTTCTAAATCGGCCAAATTCACGCGCAAACAGCGGGAGAGAAATGCCGAACGTCCAACATCGAACCCCGAACGTCCTGCGTCCAGTAATGCGCGCCGGGGCGGGAATAATCAAAGTTCTAAACCGTCTGCCGAAAGTTGACCTTTAGTTTTATGAAGCCATTTTTTATTACAACACCGATTTATTACATTAACGCTACGCCGCATATCGGCCATGCTTATACCCAGTTTGCTGCCGATGCCCGGGCGCGTTTCGAGCGGTTGCGCGGTCGTGAGGTTTATTTTCTGACCGGCACCGACGAGAATGCGATCAAGATTGCCCGCGTGGCGCGTGAGCAAGGCCGCGATGTGCAGGAGTTTTGTGACGAGTTGGCGCAGCAGTTTAAAGATGTCTGGGACGCGCTGGAAATTTCCTACGACGATTACATCCGCACCACCGAAGATCGCCATAAAATCGTCGCGCAACGTGCCATCCAGAAATTATGGGACGCCGGATGTCTCGAAATCGGGGAGTATTCGGGCTGGTATTCGGTGCCTGACGAAACTTTTTTCCGCGACGAAGATACTGTCGAACGCGATGGCAAGCAGTATTTAGCCAACCCAACCGAAGACCAAACCAAAGCACCCCTGGAATGGGTGGAAGAGAAAACCCA
>DAITOV010000374.1:0-4967 GCA_036833945.1 Abditibacteriia bacterium | reverse complement strand
GGTGGCGAAGGCATCCGGCAGGCGATTCAGAAAATCGGTGCGCGCATCGTGCCCGATTCCGATATCACCGAAGAGAGCAATGTCGATTGCGTAGTTGCGGGCATCGACCGCGAATTCGACTATGCCAAGCTCAACATTGCCCAGCGCCTCATTCGGCGTGGCGCTCTGTTTGTGGCGACCAACCGCGATGCGACCTATCCCACCGAAGATGGCGTCATTCCGGGTGCCGGTGCCATTGTCTCGGCGATCGAAACCGCAGGTGGCACCACGCCGGTAACGATCGGTAAGCCGCGTCCGGTGATGTTGCAGCTCATTATGCAGCAGTATGGCTTGCGGCCCGAGCAGTTGGCGTTTATCGGCGACCGTCTCGATACCGACGTGGTATGCGCGCGCCGTGCCGGTGTTGCAGCTTTATTGGTGACGACCGGTGTCACGACATTGCAGCAAGCACGCCGCGCCAAGGGCGAAATGCGCCCGGATGCGGTCTTTCCGAACCTTGCCAGCTTTACCGAAGTGATGCTGCAAGGTGCGTCCGCGACTGTCATCAATGAAGAGGAATTATCCACCGTCAGTGCAGCCGTAGCCGCTGCGCCGTTCGCTGCGGTGGCCGCTGAAGTGCCGGTTGCTCCGGTGCCGGTGCCCGAAGAAATTGTTGAAGTGCCCGAAGAGATCGTGCCCGAAAGTGCGCCGATGGTCATCGAAGCTCCGGCAGAAGTAGCCGACTCGGTTGACGACGAAGTGCTTCAAATCACACCGGCAGAAGATATCGCGGGATTTTCGTTTGATACGGCCATGGCCAAGGACGACGAGGATGCTGATTTTACTATCGTTACCGATGAAGCCGAGAGTGCCGAGAAAGGCGAGTTCGACGAAAATTGGTTTAACGAGGGCGGTGGGGAAGAGTCGGCCGCTGCAGAAACCATAGAGATCGTGGATGAAACCCCGGCAGCCGATGAGCAAGCCGAGCCGGGAGACGACTCTGCGAATGACGGCTTCAATTGGAAACTGGATTAATGAGCAATTTGCCGGAACCAATTGAATCGACTGACAATGTAGGGGCGCAGCCAACTGCGCCCCTACATTCGTTTGCTGCGCCAACTCCCTTCCACACGCGCGAATACCTGATGGCCTATCGGCGCTCTTTCGGCGCGCGGAAGAAGTTTCATCGCTTGCGTGCGGGTGAAACCGGCAGTGCGTTTCTGATGACGCGTGGGCGTAGCGCCCGTCGCCTGGAGTGGTGGGGTGCTGGTATCCACGATATTGGCGATGCCGCTTACAACTGTCCTGAAACCGCTGCTGCGTTGTGGCACAAAATCGAGTCTTTAGCCTCGCATCACGACGGGGCGCACCTGGCGCAGATTCCTGCCGGGTCGCAGTTAGTGGCTTTGGCGCAGGCTGCGGGTTGGCACATCGGTGAAGCCGAAAAATGCCCGGTGCTCTCATTGCCTTCAACCTGGGAAGAATATCTCAAACAACTGGGGAAGAACATGCGCGAGCAGATCAAGCGCTATCCCAAAAGGTTGGAAAAACAGTTCGCGGTGGAATATTTACTGGCACAGACCGAAGCCGAAATCCAATCGGCGCTGAGCGATCTGTTTCGCTTGCATGGCGCGCGCTGGCGGGCGCGCGGCCAGACGGGAGTTCTGGCGACGCCCGGACGTCAGAAATTTCACCGCGCGGTATGCAGCGCTTTTGCCAAACGCGGCTGGTTGCGATTGTGGACGCTACGCTGCGACGGCGAAGCGGTTTGCGTTCTGCTGAGCTATTTTTACGCAGGGAAATATTATTTCTTCATCGGCGGTTTCGCACCGGAGTTTTCACGTTGGAGCGTGGGCGTGTGCCTGTTTTCCAGGGTGTTGCGCCAGGCGATTGAAGAAGGCGCAACCGAATTCGATTTCCTTAAGGGTGAAGAGGAATATAAATACCGTTTCGGGGCGCAAAACCGCGATTATAAAACGATTTCATTCTTTCAGAATTCATCGCGCGGCAAGCTTTTGCAAAAGCGCGTGTTGCTGGAAGAAAAGTTGATGCAGAAGCTGCACGAAAAATTCTCCGCAGCGCATCGTAAACCCGCCGGTGAGAAGTAATACCAATCCCCGATATTATCTTTCTTTGCAGCAGGTAGACAGAATACAGGAAACAGGAGGTAACCAGATTTTGATGGTTACCGCAAACATCCCGCGCCCATCATCCTTGCGAATGCGGAGAGCCAGAACACAGCTTTTTGTTCAGGGTAAAACCAAATTGCTTATCTCAAGAATAGGTTTCCTGTTTCCTGTATTCTGTTTTCAGGATTGGTATAAAACGTATCTCAACGGCGAGGTTGACGTTTGGTTATGCCTCGGCGTGCGGTGGTTGGGCATGAACGGTGAGGACCGGGCAGCGCGACTGGCGCACCACGGCTTCGGCGACGGAGCCGAAAACCAGATGGCGCCATCCGGTGTGCCCGAAGGTGGCGATGACGATCATATCGAAACCTTCGTCGTGCGCAGCACAGACAATTTCCTTGTCGGCATATCCCATGCGTACTTCGGTGTGTATCTGCACACCGGCTGGGACGCGTGCGATGGCCTTACTTAATTCCTTACGGGCATCGTCCATGCGCTCGGCATCGGAGGGGACATTGGCGACAACGACCAGGTCGGGTGCCGTGACCGGTAAAAAGGGCACGACGTGAATAAGCCACAATTCGGCACCAAAATGCTGGGCTAATTCGACGGCATGGCCCAGCGCGGTATACGACGGCTCACTGAAATCGGTTGGGCATAAAATCTTCTTCAGAGGTAACATAAGGGGCTCCTTTGCGTTTTTGCCGGTCTGTGACTTCGCTTATGTTAATAGAAACGCAATTGGCAAGAACGTTCCTGCCAATTGCGCGCCAAGACTTAATGACTGTTTTTAGGCGGACTGGAAATCCGATCGGTGATGGCTAACGCCAATGCCGAAATGATAAAAGTCAGGTGGATCAGCACTTGCCACATGATGGCTTTGTCGGAAATGTTATCGGCATTAATGAACGATTTGAGCAGATGAATGGATGAAATACCGATCAGTGCTGTGGCCAGCTTCACTTTCAAAACACCGGCGTTGACGTGTGAGAGCCATTCGGGCTGGTCGGGGTGACCTTGCAAATTCAGGCGTGAAACGAAGGTTTCATAACCGCCGACAATTACCATGATGAGCAGGTTGGCGATCATTACCACATCGATGAGTCCCAATACCGTCAACATGATCTGAGTCTCTGATATGTGGGTGCTCTTTTCGAGCAGGTGCCACAATTCGATCATGAAGTGGTAAACGTAGATGCCTTGCGCGAGAATTAGACCAAAGTAGAGGGGGGCCTGGAGCCAACGCGAAAGGAAGATCATGTTGCCCAGAGCAGAGCGGAAAAGGACATCACGATTTCCGTTGTTGTAACTGGGTTTTGTAGGTTCGGGGGAACTGTTTTCAGGGGTATCTGACATATTGGGTGTTGAGTATGAATTTTACGAATAAAATTTTCAATGTTGTTTAACGAAGAAAAGCGATCAAGGTTTCAAACCTTGCGGAATACCGTTGGGAAATTCCTGCTTGATGGCTTGCTGGATTTTAGCAATGCGGTTTTCGGGATTGGGGTGAGTGCTGAAGAATTCCGGTTGGCGCTGGCCCTGTGAAGCTTCACCCAGAATCTTCATGAGGCCAATTAACCCTCGTGGGTCATAACCGGCCTGTGCCATAAAACGTACTCCGTAACGGTCGGATTCGAGTTCATCGTCACGACCGTATTTCATGTTGATCAAGCCGCCGATCATGGCTGCGACCTGGGCGGAGTTACGTGAAGCAGGATTATCGGGGTCGTAGGCTGCAATCACGGCGGCACCGGTTAAGCCTTGTGTCAACTGCTGTTTTGCCATGTGCTCGGCAGAATGGCGCGCTACGACGTGGGCGATTTCATGTCCCAGCACACCGGCTAACTGGCCTTCGCTTTTTAGACGTTTAAGCAGGCCAGCGGTGATGAATATTTGCCCACCCGGCAGCGCGAAGGCGTTGAGTGTCTTTTCATCACGCAACAGGTGGAACTCATATTTGTAGGGTGTTTTGGAGGCGTTGCTTTCGCGGACGAGTTTTTGCCCGACACGATCGACGAGCTGTTGCGCTTCCCGATTGGGATATAGGCCGCCGAATTGCTGTGCCATTTTCGGCGCAGCCTGTAACCCCAGGGCAATCTCCTGCTGAGGCGAAATGGAAACGCGTTGCTTTTCCCCGGTTACTTCATTGTAGGAAGTCGAGCCATAATAACCAATGATGGAAATAATGGCTAACACAATGGCAATAACAAAACGACCGCTTCCTGATCCTCTCATCAAAATGCCTCCGTGACTCCCGATAGGGGAAATAAACGCTTAACGGATGCTTTGCAAAATTGCGTCCAACACGGCATCGGGCGCTTTGGAGATGCTTTCGCCACCGGCTTTGATTTCCACTTCGCCGCTTTCACGAGTGGTTTTGCCCACCATGATTTTGGTCGGGATACCAAACAGGTCGGAATCGGCGAATTTCGGGCCGGGCCGCTCGTTGCGGTCGTCGAAGAGGACATCCACACCGGCTGCTTTCAATTCGGCGTAAAGTTTCTCGGCAATAGCCTTGAGTTCTTCGTCCTTATCAAGCAACAGCAAATGCACTTCGAACGGTGCTAAGGCTTGCGGCCAGAGCACGCCACGGTCGTTGCTATAGGCTTCCGCCACTGCTGCGACGATGCGGGAAACGCCAATACCGTAGCAACCCATCTCGCAGATCTGGGTCTTGCCGTTTTCATCGAGGAAGGTGGCGTTCATGGCCTTGGAGTATTTGTTGCCGAGCTTGAAGACGTGACCGAGTTCGATACAGGCCGATTCCTGCAGCGGTCCGCCGCCGTGGGGCGACTGCTCTCCGGCTTTAGCGTTGCGAATATCGGCCCAGTTAGCGACTTCCAGGTCACGCGCCACATC
>DAITOV010000373.1:0-4970 GCA_036833945.1 Abditibacteriia bacterium | reverse complement strand
TGTTGTTCCACCACCACTCCATCGAAGCCGCCAGGTTCTGATAAGTCGGCTGCTCGCCGGTGAAAAACAAACGGCTCCCTCATCAGATTGCCACTAATCTGGTAAGGAAGCCGTTTCTTGCCGATTATATAGTCTCGTAACGAAACGAGTACAGCCCAAGCCTCTGCTTTATCTTAAATTACTCATTCTCATCCAAATCTTCTTCATCCTCGTCAGAGAGAAAATGTGCACCTGCTGCTAACCCGTTTGTTATCATCACATGCTGAGCATTTTCGCTCACCCGTAATATACCTTTGATGACGCCCTTCACATCTGCGTCAGGCTCGCGCACTTTCTGCGCCTCGTGAAGTTGCTCAATCAACTGTGGGGCATGGTTGGTCAAACCATCCGTCCAAATGAACATCACTTGCGGGAATTTTTCTTTGTTAGGCAAAATTTCGGCCCACCGGCCATACTGCCCGTATCCGGTGTTCGTGGCAACTTGCAGAGCTTTCTTGTTGTATATGCTCATGAGGAGGGAGCTTTCGTGTCTGGAGTAGGCTCTACGTCCTCAGACGTTGTTTCGTCGTCATCATCGTCGTCTTTAGGCGAATAAGCATCAAAGTCAATGATATAGGTAACATTAGGGTCGTCAGGCTCGGTGCGGGGAAGTTTGGCGTGGAGGCTTCCAATCCGCACCGGAGGTCCCAAATACGTTTTGCGAAAATAGACTTTCTTTTCAGGCATGTTAAATCAACCCCCTCTCTTTCCAGTAATTATAGCAGAGTGGAAATTTCTTTTTATATTCAGCAGGAGTTATATCCGAATAGAGAGTAGCACCGAATTCGGCAAAGCCCTCAACAGCGCTCGATGCGCCGTATTCAGTCAGTTGTCCCTTACTAATTTCCAGTTGCCAGACTTGATGCCATTCCTTACTCGAACTCAATTTGAAATCGATCCCATCGATGGCATGAGATAGTTCATGGGCATATAGTTCTTTCCGATAGTTTCTGTCGGCATCACGTTCATCTAAATAAAGTTCGCCTGTATCAGGATCATAGGCTCCCGATGGATACATTCGCATCCATGGTTCTTCTACACGAGGAGAAAGCAGCTCGCGCGTCGCATGAAATTCTGTTTTGGTGACATTTTCAATAATACGCTTAGTTGCCTTTTCGGGCATGTGCCTTAGTGCATCCCGGAGCGATTGTCTGTATTTATTATCTCCCCTCTCATCTCGAAGTGCCTGGGTCAAGTGTTCGTATGCTTTATTCTGATGTGGCTGCAGTGTAGTTCCTACATACCGGTGAAACCGCCCTTTATCCCGCACCCAATCACTTTCACTAAAGTGATTATCAACCGCTTTCGTACTATCCTCGCGACCACCCTTATGAGCCGCACTCGGGTGATACACCCCGCGCATATCCTCCACCGCCTCGCCACCCAACTGCACCGTTGCCGTAAACAAATCAATCACCCCGGCGCGGTAATCCTCGCGCACCATCTGGTGCTTGGCGATTTCATCTTCCTGCAACGCCGGAACCTGCGACCTGTCCCACGTCAACCGATACTCATGCCTGTCCAGCCCAAATGCTGGAAAAAGCTGAGTTTCAATTTCATCGGCAAACGCATCTTCCAGTGGAATGACGGTATTGTTCCACCACCACTCCATCGAAGCCGCCAGGTTCTGGTAAGTCGGTTGCTCGCCGGTCGGGAGGAGTGCAACAATTTCGGGAGTGCCCAGGAGTGCGCACACCATGCCCTGCGGCCAGGTTTGCAGCTTGCTGATATTGAGCTGTTCCGGCGACCAGTTAAACGGTGTCCACTTCCACGGCAGCGAAGAAACGAACGGTTCCCCCACCTGGTCGCCCTTGAACCCGGCTTTGATACGCCGCTTCATCTCCTCGGCTTGCTCCGGTGTGGGCGGCGTTCCCGATGCCAGGCTGGAGCCTTCCAATGTCACCATGCCCGAAGGCACCGCGCTGTTACGCAGCAAAGCCCCGGTATAAGTGCTGGCGCTGTTAAGCGTAGCTATCTCCCGCGCCGCAAGTGACAAAGGCGCCCACGGCTCCCGTGAATTGGCGGGATTCAACCCATGTCGGAAATAGACTACATCCTGACGCGGCAACGGTTCGCCATGCCTTTTCCCATCAATAAAGTAAAAATACTCACGAATAAAATGCTCTTCATCCCAGGCGGGCGCGATGCCCGTTGGCCCCACCCCGGTAGGCGGCTCAAACCACAGCTCTGCCGGGTCGCCTTTTCGATCTCTTTCGATGCGCCAATACCCCGCGCCATTAGCCATCGTGCTAATGAGAGTGACGCCAAACAGTCGTTCACCCGAATAAAACTCATTTGGCACATTGAGCAAATCGAGCAACACATGTTCATCGACCTGTTGCCAGGCTTTCCCTTCATGCCGCTCCAGCACTGGCCTCGACTGCGCAAAGGCTTTGGTCAATGCCACAAAACAAGCCGCCGCCGAAGGATTCTGCCACAACACCCCCGCTGCACTTCTATAGTCGTAATTCGTCCCCGGCAACCCGGCACCGGGAAACCCTGAACCAGTCAACGAAACCCCGGGAACATAAGCCGCACCGCCACCGTAGCCACTCCCGCCGTAACCGGAAAAAGGCAAGGATTTTAACGCCGAAGTTAATTTTGAAAAAATGGTCATAATTTTGGAATACGGGAGACGGAATACGGAATACAGGAGGAACGGCGAACATCCAACGTTGAACTTTCAACATCGAACGTCGAATGGAGGCAACCGGGCGCTGATGTCAACCGCCAGCTTCACTGCTCGTCATCCTCGCGAACGCGGGGATCCAGTACACGGCTTTTTGATGAGGACGTAGGCAAATAGCTTGTGCAAAACTTCAATTCATAATTCAGCATTCATCATTCAAACTTGCCGTTCTGCGGGTATCCAGTACACGGCAAAATGCATAGGGCAAAACCCACTTGCTTACCCCATCCCCCATCTGTGTTTATCTGTGTTCATCTGTGGTTAATTCCATCTAAAAAAATCGCGAAAACCCGCGACGAAGTTAGCGAACATAGTTAGCGTGCTATCCCACATCACAAGAAGAAAAACTCACTCCCCCGAGCCAGTTCATTAAACGCGTCCGCCAGCGCATCCACCTGGTCGTCGTGCCGCCCCTGCGGAAACTGCCGCAGCTCTTCCACCAGTTCCCGGTTCCACGCCCCGCTCAGAAGCCGCACATTTCCGGCATTTACCTGCGAACTCACCGGGTCGGCGCGTGTCTGTTTATCGCCCGATACCGGCGTCGCCGTCACGCCATACCCGGCCAGGAGCCTTGTCAGATGCAACGCCAGGCTCTTGCCCGCCGCGCCCGGGTCTTGGGGCAGCAGCACCCGCACGCCCGGCCCGTCAAGCTGCGCCGTCTGGCGCATCACGCGGTCGCGCTCGTCGCTGGCCCACTGGCCGCGCACCACGTCGGTGACATAATAAAAGCCGTCGCCGCGCGTGCCCAGCTTCACGCCCACGCTAAAGTCGCCCCGGCCTTCACTGCCTGCCACATCCCACGCCCGCACTTCGCGAAGTCCAGCGGGTAGGGCAGGCACCACTTCCAATTGCGAAACCTTGAAAAACGCTCCCTCGCGCGGCGTGGGGTTCTGCTGATAAAGCGCCTCGAACTGGTGCGCATTCAACGCCCGCCGCTCTTCCAACACGCTGGCCGGAAACCGCTCCGGCCACAGCGCTTCGCCATATTTACGCCTTTCTCCGGGCGCGTTTTCGTCTTCGCACAGCGCGGGCAGCTTCACCACTTTCCAGGCCCCGCCTTCATCGACGTTACCTTCGTTTTGCAGCAGACGCGCTGCCAAATCGTCTTCATGCCACCGCGTGAGCGTCAGCAAAATCCGCGTCTGTGCATGGGTGCGCGTCAAAAACACGCTGGTATACCACTCCCACACCGTCTGCCGGTGCTGCGCACTGATCGCCTCGCGATAATCCTTGAACGGATCATCAATAATGCCATAATCGCAAGGGAAACCAGTTAATGAACCGCCCACACCGGCGCAGCGGTAATTGCCACGCGTCCCTACAATCTCGAACAAATCGCTGTTGCGCAAGAAACTGCCACCCGCCGTGCGATGGCTCTTGCCGCTCAGTTGCGTGCCGGGAAAAAGCTGCCGGTAGTTATCGCTATCGATAATCCGTTGCACATCGCGATTCATGCTGGCAATCAGCTCCGCCGCATACGAAGCCGCGATAATCCGCGCATCCGGCACGCGCCCCAGCACATAAGCCGGCAGCAAACGCGAAACCAACTGGCTCTTGCCGTGCTGGGGTGGCACGAAGAGCATCAGCCGGTTGTAATCGCCCTCCACCAGGCGGTCGAGGTTCTCACAAATCACCTCATGAAACCACTGCGCATCATAAAGCGGCATCACAGCGCGCGTAAACGCCAAAAGGCAGCGACGCGCCTGCCGTCGCTGCCACAATTCCTGCGCCGCCTCCTGAGCCTTAATCATCGCCAGTCGCAATTATGCGCGCCAGCTCGTCGTCACTGAGTTGCGCCGCACTGTTTTCTACTCGTATCGCCCCGCCATCCACGCCCGTCACCGGCTGCATCGCCTTGCCCCACAGCCTGTCGAACATCTGTTCCCGCGCCCGCGCATCGCCTTCTCGCGCCGACCGCACATGCCGCCGCACAATCGCCTCCAGGTTGCTCACCTCCAGCGGCACTGCCGCCGTCGCCGGTTCATGCAACACCGCCAGATAAAGCTCCCGCGCCTGCTGCGCCGTCACCACCCGCTCCCGCCGCACCGGCTCCGTTTTATGCGCCGTTACCGGTAAAGGCGATAGTTCAAGTTGAGTAGACATAAGAAGAAGGCAGAAGTGAGAATGCAGAATGCAGAACAGCCAACGATGAATGATGAATACTGAACGATGAATCCTGGCAACCACCCGTAGATTCTATGGTTTTTGTCAATCGTTTTTTTGGTTTTCTCTTAATTTTTTG
>DAITOV010000372.1:0-4973 GCA_036833945.1 Abditibacteriia bacterium | reverse complement strand
TGAGCTGGGCGAAGAGCGGGCGGATGAGTTCCACCGTCATGCCTTCGTCGGAGAAATCGATCAACGGGTCGGCGATGTGCTGGTGGGGAAAGAAGCCTGCCAGCTCGCGGGAGAGGTCGAGGGTCTTTTCCAGCAACGGCTCCACGGCTTTGAAGTTGTTCTCGGGCCGGGCTACCGTCCATGCCTGGTAGATTTGCGCACTGTGGTCCGAAAGCCGAGCCTCAAATTCGGCGGGCACTTTCACGGCTTTTTCCCACTCGCGCCGCGTCACGCGAATGAGGCTGACGGTATCGTCTTCGTGCGGTGCGCTGTCTTCGAGCGGTCGCACGGCTTCAAGCAGCTCGCCGATTTCGGGGTCGATGAATTTTTCGTGCGCGAGGCGGTTGAGGGTAGACATTTGCCGTCCACGCGCCGGGGCGCCTCCGGCGGGCATGTAGGTCGCCTGGTCCCAGTAGGCCAAAGCCGAAACGGCGCGCAGATCGTTGATTTCAGCTAATCGGGTTTTGAGTTCGGTTAATTTCTCAGTCATAATTTTTCAAAAAATTGTTATTTCAGTATTAGAATACTGTTATCATATCCAAACCAATACCGATACTTCTATATGGAAACGACAACGACCGAACAAGAAACTCCGCTGCCCAATTCACGGATTAAGGCCATTGGCCCCGGCATCGTCGCCGCCGCCACCGGTGTGGGTGCGGGCGACCTGGTTGCCACCCTGGCTGCCGGAAGCAAACTGGGCTACACCCTGCTCTGGGCCGTGCTTTTAGGCGTGGTCGTGAAAATCGCTCTGGGCGAAGCCGTGGGGCGTTATCACCTGGCCACCAACAGCACACTGCTGCGCGGCTGGCGCGGCCTGGGCATCTGGACGAGCTGGTATTTAGGCATCTACATCGTGGCGTGGGGCTTAAGCTACGGTGTCGCTATCATGACGGCTACCGGCATGCCTTTCAATGCCCTGTTTCCCCAATTGAGCATCGGGCAATGGGGCGCGATTAATGCCATCATCGGCCTGCTTCTCGTGTGGTTTGGCGGTTATATCCGTTTTGAACGTCTGATGACGGCTTTGGTGGGCGTCATGTTTATCTGCGTCGTCGGCATCGCCATTCGTCTGCTTCCTAACATTCCCAATATGTTCACCGGGCTGGTGCCCCGTATGCCGGCTGGTTCGCTGATCTACACGCTGGGTTTGCTGGGCGGGGTTGGCGGCACCATCACCATGGCGGCCTATGGCTACTGGTTCAATGCCAAGGGCTGGCGCGGTTCGGCCTGGATTCCATTCATGCGCCTGGATAACACGGTCTCTTATATCATCACCGGTTTGTTCGTTTTCTCCATGATGGTGGTGGGAGCTGAGCTGTTATACGTTTCCAGTATCGTCATTACCGAGAATAACAAGGGGCTGATGGACCTCAGCGATATCCTTGCGGAGCGCTATAGCCCGTTTATGCGCATGACTTTCCTGATCGGTTTCTGGGCCGCTTCCTTCACCTCTTTAATTGGCGTGTGGAATGGCGTGAGCCTGATGTTTAGCGACTTTGTGCGCCATGCCCGCAACCTGCCCGAAGTGACCGGCGAAGCGGCCACCCGCACCCCGGAATTTCGCGCTTATATGCTGTGGCTCACCTTCCCTCCGATGGTGATCCTCTTCCTGATGCAAAACGACCCCGTTAAGTCGGTGCTCATCTATGGCGTGCTCGGCGCTTTCTTCATGCCGTTTCTGGCCGGAACACTGCTGTGGCTACTCAACCGCGGAGTCGAGAAGCAGTTTCGTAATGGTTGGCTGTCCAACTTGCTGCTCACCATTTCCTTCTTTATCTTCGGCTTTCTTTGTGTCGCCGAACTTTTGAAAATCGGCCAGTAAACTGCATTCCTCTTCCCCATGCGCACCTCGATCGAACCTGAAGTTATTGAATCCGGCTCCGAAGTCGTTGAAGAAAAAATCTCGGCGGGCGAACAGGTTTTCGAGACCTGGCGCAAACGCCTGGGCGGCATCCTCACGCCCATCGGCTTTTTTCTCACCTACTCTCTGTGCAGCGGGCTGACCCCCGAAGGCCGCACGCTGGCCGCCATTCTGGTGGCGGTAGCCTTATTATGGATTAGCGAAATCATCCCGCTGGCCGTCACCTCTTTATTGGGCGCGGTGCTGTGCGTGGTGCTGGGCGTGGCCGATGCCAAGACGGTGATGGCCTCGTTTGCCGACCCCATCGTGTTCGTCTTCATCGGCGGCTTTATGCTGGCGCACGCCATGATGCTGCACAAGCTCGACCAGCGCATTGCCCTGGGATTTTTAGCGATTCCCTGGATAGGCAGCCACCCCGGGCGCACCGTGGCCGGGCTGGGCATCGTCACCGCCGGGCTTTCGATGTGGATCAGCAACACTGCCACCACCGCGATGATGCTGCCCATTGCGCTGGGGATTTTGGGCACGTTGCATAAAATCCGCGTCGAACGAGGCGAGGCCAGCGGCCCGCTCGATGCCCGCAATTGGCCCTATGCCACAGCCATGATGCTGATGATCGCCTACGGTGCTTCGTTGGGCGGCATTGGCACGCCCATCGGTTCGCCGCCCAACCTCATCGGTATCGGGCTGATTCGCGAGGCCACTAAAATCGATATCGGCTTCTTCCAGTGGATGATGCTCACCGTGCCGCTTCTGTTGGTAATGGGTCCGCTGCTCTTTTTCGTTCTCTACGTTCTGCACCCACAAAAGAAACTAAAGGACGCAGCCCCGGTAAGCGATGATTCGAAAACCTCGACGGGGCAAGACCTGCTGGGCTATATTGAAGAGCAACGCCACCTTCTTGGTCCGTGGACACAAGGCCAGAGGAACACTCTGTTGGCCTTCTTCGTTGCTGTAGCGCTGTGGGTTGCGCCCGGCATTCTGCAACTGCCGTTTTTTGAAGGCAACCCCATTTCACCGTGGATGGAAAAGCATCTGCCGGAAGCGATTGTGGCACTCATCGCGGCGATTCTGCTCTTCATTCTGCCCATCGACCGGCGGAAAGGCGAAATGACCCTGACCTGGCCCGAAGCCGTGAAAATCGACTGGGGCACCATTTTGCTGTTCGGTGGCGGTTTAGCGCTGGGTTCGCTGATGTTCAAAACCGGTGTCGCCGAAGCGATGGGTAAAGGTTTGGCCGGACAGTTAGGCGTCGAATCGCTGTGGGCGCTCACTGCGCTGGCGATCGCGATGGGCATCATCATCTCCGAATCGGCCAGTAACACTGCTTCGGCGACTATGATTATTCCGGTGGTTATCGCCATCGCCCAAAGCGCCAATGTCAGCCCGCTGCCCCCCGCGCTGGGCGCTTGTCTGGGGGCGAGCTTCGGCTTTATGCTGCCGGTCTCGACCCCGCCCAATGCCATTGCCTATGGTTCGGGGTTGGTGCCGCTGCCGCGTATGATGCGGGCGGGCATTATTTTCGATATCGTGGGCTTCGTCGTCATTCTCATCGGCTTGCGTGTGTTGTGCCCGTTGCTCGGCCTGGCTGGCTAACGCCACATTTATTACCGCTTTACAATGTCCACCGTAACTGAACCTCCCATCCTCGAATCCGGCTCTGAAGTTATCGAAGAAAAAATCTCTGCCGGCGAGCAAGTTTTCGAAAAATGGCGCAAACGCCTGGGCAGCATTCTCACGCCCATCGGCTTTTTTCTCACCTATTATTTCTGCACTGGTTTAGCGCCCGAAGGCCGCATGCTGGCCGCCATTCTGGTGGGTGTCGCCCTGCTGTGGATTACCGAAGTCTTGCCCCTGGCGGCCAGTGCGCTACTGGGAGCCGTGCTGTGCGTGGCGCTGGGCGTAGCCGATGCCAAGACGGTTTTCGCCTCGTTTGCCGACCCCATCGTTTTCATTCTCATTGGCGGCTTCATGCTGGCACGCGCCATGATGCTGCACCAGCTCGATAAGCGCATCGCCCTGGGATTTCTGGCGATTCCCGTCATTGGCCGCAGCCCGGCGCTCACATTAGCCGGAATGGGATTCGTGACCAGCGGGCTTTCGATGTGGATCAGCAACACCGCCGCCACCGCCATGATGCTGCCGATCGCCCTGGGTATTCTGGGCGCACTGCATGAAATTCGCAAAGCGCGCGGCGAGGCCAGCGGCCCCCTGGATGCCCGCAACTGGCCCTATGCCACCGCCATGATTCTGCTGATCGCCTACGGCGCTTCATTGGGCGGCATCGGCACACCGATCGGCACCACTACCAACCTCGTCGGCATCGGGCTGATTCGCGAAGCCACCAAGGTCGATATCAGCTTCCTTCGCTGGATGATGCTCACCGTGCCGCTGCTACTCATCATGTGGCCGATTTTGTTCGGTTTGCTCTATCTTCTGCATCGCGGCCCGAAAGAAGTGCAGACTAAAGTGGAAACCACCACCGACAGCACAGACGCGCCACCCGACCTGCTGGAATATATCCGCTTGCAGCGCCAGCAACTCGGCCCGTGGACGACGGGACAAAAGAACACCCTCTTTGCGTTTTTCGTCGCCGTTACGCTGTGGATTATGCCGGGTGTGTTACAGACCCCGCTTTTCGAGGGCAACACGCTGGGGCCGTGGATGAGCGAGCACCTGCCCGAAGCGGTCGTAGCACTGATCGGTGCTCTGCTGCTCTTTGTGCTGCCCACCAATTCGCGCGAAGGCAAGGCCACCCTCACCTGGGAGGAGGCTTCCAAAATCGACTGGGGCACCGTCCTCTTGTTTGGTGGCGGCCTGGCGCTGGGCGCACTCATGTTCAAGACCGGCGTGGCCGAGTCTATGGGAAAGAGTCTGGCCAATTTGCTGGGCATTCAATCGTTGTGGGCGCTGACAGCCCTGGCCATTTTGATGGCGATTTTCTTCTCCGAAGCCGCCAGCAACGCCGCTTCGGCGACGATGATTATTCCGGTGGTCATTGCCATCGCCCATAGCGCTAACGTCAGCCCGCTACCGCCCGCGCTGGGCGCTTGCCTGGGTGCGAGTTTCG
>DAITOV010000371.1:0-4989 GCA_036833945.1 Abditibacteriia bacterium | reverse complement strand
GCACGATAATTGAGGGAGCGCGTTCGCTATTCCCAAAAGAAGGATCCCTTAACTTGGCACGGCCCTTAGCCGTTAGCGCGGCGCAATGCTCGTCGCCAGCATTAGCCGATTCAATCAAGCCACGTTCTTCAAGAATATCCATGTAGTCACATACATCCCGTATCGCTATTCCCGTTCGTGCAACGATTTGCTCATCTACTACATAGGGGCCACTACGCCCATTTGCAAGTTCATTCATGGTGGCAAGCACCAGAGCCAAGTTCTCTTCGATTGAATTCAGGCTCATTTAGTTGCTCCTTCTTTTGTAGTGTGCGATGTCCCAGTAGAAGTAGCCGGGTGTATCCATGATTTTGTCATGGGGAGGTTAGGTCTCGTTTGCCAATTCGGCCAGCACATTTGCAAATGATATATGTCTTCGTCTTAGCTAAATAACCGTCTCTTGTTCCAGATATTTCCGCTGATTCAAATCAAATTTGAATGTTGAATATTATATCAATGCAACTCCAGGCGTTAAAGTCCCATAATAGAGATGACAGAAGCAAGCATCGCGAGATTTCCTTAATTCGGTGGATCGCGTTGCGCCTAACCTCTTCCTGCCCGAAACTCCTTCGGTTCTGAGAGTTGAGCCAGAGCATCAAAGCTGACAATAGGCAACAAACGATTTTTGTATGAAGTTATGAAGACAGAAGCAGTATGGATGTTTTGCCTGATGGGAACTGGAGAATCATTCACATGATAACAGCAAACCCATATCGGTACTGATGCGGATTTTTCTTTGTAAATTCATACAATTGACCACAATCACACTGCTCCATGTCGTCGAATATCCCAGATACCTTTTTCGCTGCCGTGGCCCATCCGGTTTCTTGAGTTTGCATTCCCAAATACTGCCTTCGCTGCTGCCGCCGAACATTGGGCGGGTGAATCTGACAGAATCCGCTCTCCGTTCCCGTAGCACCGTCACCCATGTTTTTCTTTCCTTGCCGCTTTTGTATTCCGTAACCGGGAGCTTGTCATCCATGTTTTTCTTTCCTTGCCGCTTTTGTATTCCGTAACCGGGAGCTTGTCATCGTAATCGGAGCAATACTGAGCTAGAGCTGACCTGCTGTAACCGGGAAAGACATGCCCCCGTTTTACCTTCGGCGGTGAAAGGATGCACGGCAGTCCGCACCACCGAGGAGGCGAAAGAGTCCGAGCCCAACGGGTTTTCGGTAATACAAATGACGCATAGTAAAGTCGAAAGTTGCAGACACCGTTTAGATCGAGGAATAACGGCGAGTAGTTATTGAAAATGGAGACTGGATAGGAGAGGTTATCAACGTCAAATGTGAAAGAATGCCTCCGAGGCTACAGGCAACCAGTAAAATTAGCAGTTCACAGCTATTGCGGGCCTGGGGGCATCAACCGTCTGTTTTTGGGAAGCGGCACGCTTTGCGTTTTACACAATTTAATAATTGAGAGTAAAAAAATTGCGTAGCCATTACTCTGGCAGATATAGTAATATATTCAAAACGCAATGAGGAGCACAAAACGACAATGGGGATGGAATATAGATGCGTTGCGTAATCGCCTTCGCTGGCCAGCGCTTCTGCTTTTGTTCTGCATAGCGGCCCATTCGTTCGACTCCTGCACCGCACACTTTGGCCTTCCATTAAATTCATCTCAGAAGACAACACATCAGAGTTATCAGGATGCGTCTAAAAATCCACGATTTCTCTGTCAATCGGCACATAAACCGTTACGGCACGCGTCGGATATTTGTGAGGTTATCTCTGAAATTTCAACGGTAGCCGCCTACGATTTTCAGTTAGCGACCCCCGATGTCGTTGTCTCCTCTGCATACGCAATCCTGATAGATGTGTTCATCCTTGAACCGCCATCCGGTACTATGCGTAGCCGTGATGGGCCGGATGTTGTGACTTTGGTTTCCCTCTGCCTTCGTAGTACCCTCCCTGGCCGTTCCCCTCCTTTTTCTGCTTAGTTTTCACACCCGACTTCTGTCGCGGTGCCGGTTTGGCACTGCGGCTTGTGGTCGTTTTTCCTCGTGGACCTTAAGCCTAAAGGAGGCTTCCTTGATTTTTTTATCCCCTTACTTTTATCGCAGTGCGTCATTGTTACTGCTCGTAGCGCTATCAAACCTTCCCAGCCAAGCGCAAGATGCAGCCATTAAACCGACTGGTTTAGTGCCACAAACCAGCCTAACCGATAGTGTGTCCGTGGCTGATGATGCGGTTATTGAATCTGAGCTGACCGTCGAAGAACTCGTACAACTTGCCCTTGAAAGTAATCCCCAGCCCGCCATCGCACGGGCGAACGTTGAGGCAGCTCGTCAACGTGCCGGATCACTTCGTTCATTACCTAACCCTATTCTTCAAATTGTTCCTGGTTTCACAGGGAGCGAAGAAGCACGAGACGAAGAAATCATCGTTTCGCAATCCATCGATCTGTTCGGCCAGCGTAAAGCCCAGCGGCGTGTCTTAGAAGCGGAAGCGCGCCGTGCCGCTGCGGAAAGCACTTTGATAACACGCGGTTTGATTGTCGAAGTTAAAAATGCTGCGGCCAACCTCTTCGCCGCCCAAGAAGCTGAGAATTTGGGACAAGCCCAAGTGGCCGTTGCCCAAGCATTTCGTGATGCCGCCGCACGCCGAGCCGAGCTTGGCGATGTCCCTTTAGTGCAAGTGCAACGTGCTGAGCTTGAACTGCTCCGTGTGCGAAATGAATTGAATACTGCACAGGCTGAACGTTTAGCCCGCAGTGCAGTTGTTAATCAATTGATTGGCCAAGCACCGGAGACACCGCTCCGGGTTTCATTGTCCTTGAGTCCTGCACTCGCCGATTTGCTGCGATTACGTGGGACAGAGGTTGTTCCAAGCCAAGCGAATAGCGCTTCGCTTCCTAACATCAGTGCCGGAGCAGTTCCCTCCACTGAAATCCCGGAAGGTATTAAGTCGCTTCAGCCATCAGTTGGAGCTTCTTCGCAAGCGGGCAGTGAGGCTGTTGGCAGGACCATTTTCTCACAGCGCGGAGCTTTGATATCCAGCCTAATTAATCGTCCTGATATTGTCGGGGCTGAAGCGACTCTGGCGGCTCGCCGCGCCCAAATAGATGCAATTTCCCGCCAACGGTTACCGCAAGTTGAGTTGCAAGCCCGACGTTCCTCGGTAACAGGAAGTGGAACTATTGCTATGCGCGCTGTGATTACAACTCCACTCTTCGACTTTGGCTCTATTAAGGGTGAGAAACGTGCTGCAGAAGCGGAAGTCCGTGCGCAAGAAGCCACTGTCACATTACTCCGTAGTCAAGCTGCTGCCCAAGTGGAGCAGGCCTTAGTACGTTTAGATCAACAGCGAACAACAGTTGAGCGTTACCGTAACGGTATTGTGCCACAAACATTAGATTTACTCCGCAAAACCCAAATCGGATTTGCTCAAGGCGCAACCTCTTATCTTGAAGTTCTGGAAGCGCAGCGCACACTTCGAACCATCCAAACTGAATATCTCCAAGCATTGGTTGGGGTGCGAACTAGCGAAGCACAGCTCGAGAGTGCTCTCGGAGAGACCTTGCCTCAAGGCTTATTGGAAATATTAAGTGAGCAGGAAGGCACAAGCCCTGCGTCAAATATAACACCTCCAGGAACTTCGGGAGAAAATTCTGTGACTCAGTCGGATAACAAAGGGAGTGCCAATTAATGAGCTTTAATGATAATGAACGAGTAACTTCCTCGGAAAACGCTACGAATACCCCGTCAGTCAAAAAGAATGCCGCACTTCCCGCAGTAATGGCAACTGCCGTAGTAGGAGTGGGAATTCTGACATTTCTTATAGGTCGTGGGACTGCGCCCGGTCCTGTGTCAGGTGCGGGTAGTGAAGAGGCAATAAAGAACGAGCCTGGTGCAGAAGATGAAGAGCATGGTGAGGAACACAGCGAAGAGGACATTAAGTTTGAAGATGATACTGCGAGCACAGCAGGAATTGTGGTTGCACCTGTTGTTTCACAGCTGCAGACGGGTGGTATTCCGTTCAATGGGCAATTGGCACCGAACCCTAATGGGCAAGTGCGTGTCTCCTCGCTAGTTCCTGGTCGTATTCGCGCTCTTTATGTTTCGCCGGGAGATACGGTGAAAAAAGGGCAGACGCTAGCCGTGATTGAGAGTCGTTCTATTGGCGAGGCACAATCAGCCTATCAGCAAGCCGTAGCTCGTTTTAGCAATGCGAATTCGAATTTGAACGTTGTCTTAAAGCAAGCACGTGCTGGTGTTTTTTCGCGAGCACCGATTGAAGCGTCCCGGCGCGCTGTCGTGGATGCCACTGCTGATGTCCGCACGCAAGAAACGAACGTGCGTGCGGCCCAACGTGCTCTCGATACGTCACTCCGTTTGGCTCGCGCAGGAAGTTATGCTTCCCCGGCTGTTGAAGCTGCCCGAGCTCAAGATGCTGCGGCGAACGAATCACTTAAGACGGCCCAAGCTGCCTTGGATAACGCGGAGGCGAGCGTGACGGCTGCAGAACGTGAATTAGAACGTCGTCGGCAGTTAGCGAGTTCCGGGGCTTATGTTTCTCGTCCCGTTGAAGAGGCGCGTCGTGTTCTCACAGCAGCTCGTTCTGCTCGGAGCGCCGCTCAAAGCGAGGTAACTACGACCCGCGCAAATCTCAACCGTGTCCGGTCATTGTCGTCCGAGGGATTGATTTCAAAACGCGATCTCGAAACGGCTCAAGCGGCTTTTAACACAGCGGAAGCAAATCTCGAATCGGCTCAGGCGGATGAAGCAACCGCCCAGAGCGAACTGGAACGCCAGCAAAAGCTGGCAGCGACCGATGTAGCAGGCGCTTCGGAAGTTCAAGCGGCTGTGAGTAGTTTAGCCTCAGCCCAAGCCGATGAGCGCGCGCGGCGAGCGGAGGTGGTTCGCTCTCGTGAAAATCTACGTTTAGCGCAAATTTCATTGAATCGTGAACGCAGTATTCTTGGCCAGAACATTGCCAATCGGAGAGA
>DAITOV010000370.1:0-5020 GCA_036833945.1 Abditibacteriia bacterium | reverse complement strand
CGCGCCACCGCGCCGCCGATATGAACACGCTGGTGGCGGTCGGCACACTTTCGGCCTATCTCTACAGCCTCACCGCTACCGTCGCGCCGCAGCTTTTCCACGGCGCACCGGGCGGTCATAGCGAGCACGGTGTGATGGTGTATTACGAAGTAGCCGCCATCGTGGTCACACTCATCCTCATGGGCCGTCTGCTCGAAGCCCGCGCCCGCGCCCAAACCGGCGGTGCGATTCGCGCCCTCATGGGTCTGCAAGCCAAAACCGCACGTGTGGAACGCGATGGGCGGGAAGCCGATATCCCCATCGAAGAAGTACGCGTGGGCGACGTAGTGCTGGTGCGCCCCGGCGAGAAAGTGCCTGTCGATGGTGAGATTATCGACGGCACATCGACTGTCGATGAAAGCATGCTCACCGGTGAAGCGTTGCCGGTGGAAAAAGGCCCCGGCGACACCGCCATCGGTGCCACGCTCAACAAAACCGGGGCTTTCCGCATGCGTGCTTCCAAGGTGGGCCGCGATACAGTGCTGCAGCAGATCGTGCGACTGGTGCAAGAAGCGCAAGGCTCCAAAGCGCCGATTCAAAAACTAGCCGACCGCATCTCGGGCGTGTTCGTGCCCATTGTGCTGTGCGTGGCGATTGCCACTTTCGTGGTGTGGTTCATCGCCGCACCGACTGATAATCGCCTGACGATGGCGCTGCTCACCTTTGTCTCCGTGCTCATCATCGCTTGCCCCTGCGCGTTGGGGCTGGCGACACCCACCGCCATTATGGTTGGCACCGGGCGCGGCGCGCAGGGTGGTATTTTGATTAAAGGCGGCGAAGCGCTGGAAACCGCGCATCGCCTCACCGCAGTGGTGTTGGATAAAACCGGCACCATCACACGCGGCCAGCCCGAGGTGACTGATATTGTCAATTTGGGTATCGACCACACCGACCCGCAATCGCAAATCCTTTTCTGGGCTGCTTCGGCCGAGCGCGGCAGCGAACATCCCTTGGGCGAAGCGATTGTGCGCAGCGCCCGCGAGCGCGGCATCGAACCGGCACAGGCGCAGAGTTTTCAGGCGGTGGCGGGGCATGGCATTGAAGCGCAAATCGAAGGTCGGCAAGTGCTGATCGGCAACGCCAAGCTACTGCGCGACCGGGGGCTGGTGCCCGATGAAGAAGCCGCGCAAAAGTTGGCCGAGCAAGGCAAAACGCCGGTGTTCGTGGTGCTGGATAACACCGTAGTGGGTATCGTCGCGGTGGCCGATACGGTGAAAGAGGGCGCGCGCGAGGCGATTGCCGAAATGCATCGGCTGGGGTTGGAAGTCGCCATGCTCACCGGCGACAACCGCCGCACCGCGCAGGCGATTGCCGCGCAGGTGGGCATAGACCGCGTATTAGCCGAAGTGCTGCCCGAAGGCAAAGCCGATGAGGTGAAGAAGCTCCAGGCCGAAGGCAAAGTGGTGGCGATGGTGGGCGACGGCATCAACGACGCCCCTGCCCTGGCGCAGGCCGATATCGGCCTGGCGATGGGCCACGGCACCGATGTGGCGATGGACGCCGCCGACATCACCCTGGTACGCGGCGATTTGAATGGTGTGGCGAAAAGCATCGCACTCTCACGGGCAACGGTGACCAACATCAAACAAAACCTGTTTTTCGCCTTCATCTACAACGTGCTGGGCATCCCCTTAGCTGCCGGAATTCTTTATCCGTTTACCGGTTGGCTGCTCTCGCCCATCTTCGCCTCGCTGGCGATGGCCCTCTCCAGCGTCAGCGTCGTCACCAACGCGCTGCGTTTGCGGAACTTTAAAGTGTAGTTTTGAATTTTGAATTTTGAGTTCTGAATTGAACTCAAAATTCAAAACTCATCACTCAAAACTAAAAAAATGGATACTCCAGAAATTTTCGTGCTCATCGGCGGTGTGCTTGCCATTGGTTTTACGCTGTGGTTTTTCTTTGGCAATAAGGATGATGAAGCTCCCGTCAAAACCACCGAACCGGGGCAAAAACTGTACGCCTGCCCGATGCACCCGTGGATCACCAGCACCAAAGCGGGCGATGATTGCTCAATTTGCGGAATGAAGCTGGTGGAAAAAGAGGCTTGATTCACCACAGAGGACACGGAGGACGCAGAGAAAAACCGGGTGTCGTTTCTCGCCCGGTTGCCTCCTGTTTCCTGTTTCCTGCCTTCTGTTTTCTGTAAAATAACCCCATGCCTACTGCCGATCTTCGCCGCCAAGATGCGCGCGCTACCCTGCAACCACAGGTCGAAAAAGCCATTGCCCAGACCCCGGTTTTTGATATTCACACCCACCTCTACGCTCCAGCATTTTCTAATTTGTTAGCGGCAGGGATTGATGAATTACTGACGTATCATTACCTGGTTTCCGAAACCTTCCGCACGCTGGACATGCCCTACAACGAGTTCTGGAAGCTCGATAAAGCGGGCCAGGCCGAACTGGCGTGGCAGCAGCTTTTTATCGAAAATTCGCCCATCTCCGAAGCCTGCCGGGGCGTGCTGACCACGCTTAACCGGCTGGGGCTGGATGTAAAGCAGCGCGACCTCAATGCCTTGCGCCAATGGTTTGCCGCCTGGGACCCGGATGAATATATCTCCCATTGCATGAAGCTGGCGAACGTGCATAAAATCGGCATGACCAACTCGCCCTTCGACGACGCCGAGCGCCCGACCTGGGAAACCTTCAAAGGCGATGACCGCTTCGCAGCCGGGCTGCGTCTCGATCCGTTACTGGTCGATTGGCAAAATACCGTGAAGTTTTTGGCCGGTGAAGGCTATAACGTTCAGGCTGATTTTAGCGGGCAGACCTTCGCTGAAATCCGCCGCTTCCTCGACGACTGGACGCGGCGGATGCAGCCGATGTATGCGATGGTATCGCTGCCGCCAACCTTCGCCTATCCCGACAACACCGAGTGCAACGCCATCCTCGAAGGCGCGGTGCTGCCGTTCTGCCGCGAGCAGAACCTGCCGCTGGCTCTGATGCTGGGCGTGAAGCGCGCCGTAAACCCCGACCTGCGCATGGCTGGCGACGGCGTGGGCCGCAGCGACCTCAATGCCTTGCAGAGCTTGCTGCAAAACCACAGCGACAATAAATTCCTGGTGACGGTGTTGGCCCGCGAGAATCAGCACGAGTTGTGCGTGCTGGCGCGCAAGTTCCGCAACCTGCACGTCTTTGGCTGTTGGTGGTTCGTCAACACGCCGCTGCTCATCGAAGAGACTACCCGCATGCGCCTGGAACTCATTGGCCCCACCTTCACCCCCCAGCACTCCGATGCACGCGTCATCGACCAGATTATCTATAAATGGGACCACACCCGCTCCATCCTCACGGGCGTGCTCACCGATAAATACGTCGATGTGGCCGTGACGGGTTGGAACGTGACACCACAGGAAATCGAGCGCGACGTCAAAAGCTTGTTGGGTGGTGGGTTCGAAGCGTTTATCGCGCGGTAAATCGTTGTTTAAACCTTGCCGGGCCGGGGTATCATTATAGTATTCCGGCCCGTAGGAGAATTTTTATGACCGACGACGCCCTGTTAGATAAAGTAGAAGACGAAGTAGCGCGCTGCCTTTACCAGCTCAACTCCGACGATGCGCAGGAAACTGCGCTGCGCCAGAACCATCCCGAGGCACGCTACCGCGCGCCGCACCCGGTGTTCGACCTCACCTGCTCGCTGCTGAAATGGGCCGTGCAGAGCGGCGCGCAAGGAGTCGTGCTGGCCCCGCAAGAGTTAGAAATGGAGCTTGTCTTTGAACACCCCGGCCACCGGGAACAGGCCGCCATTCTGCCGCTCAAGCTGCACAACGCCCTGGCCGCACGCTTCAAGGACATGGCCAACCTGGATGTCGATGCGCAAGACAACGAGCAAACCGGCAGTTTTCCCGCTATCCACGAGGGTGTGAATTACGAGATGACGGTCATCGTTCTTCCCACCCCGCACGGCGAGCAGGTGCAGTTGGAGTTTGTCAGCATCCAGCGTTGAAAATTATTCTCTTTGTAGGGGCATGGCGTGCCATGCCCACGGACTCTGGGCGACGTCAACACGAAATGGTGTCTCTTCCAAAATGCACTGGGCGCAGCATGCTGCGCCCTTACAATGACATCGTCCTTTATTGAGTTCTCGGTTTGTTATTAAGCACCGGGCATGGCACGCCATGCGCCCCTACAATTCAGAAAACCCTCTGCGTCCTCTGCGCCTCTGCCTGAGATAAAAACCTACCGCAGCGCCCGCACCTGTTCCACGAATTCCGTCATACCGAACGGTTTGGCGATGAACTGGCAGTTGGCGGCTTGTGCGACGCGGCGGGCAAGCGCAGTGGTGATAACCGACATCAGCAGCACCGGCACATTTTTGCCGGACGGTATGGCGCGGATGCGTTCTGCAATCGCGATACCATCGGTTTTATCGACCATCGAATTGACCACGAAGCCATCGTATTTCTCCTGCGCGAACTGCGCCAGGGCGGCATCGGCGGTGGTAGTCGCCACGGCATCGACGCCGTTTTCGATGAGCACTGTAACTAAAAACTCACAAAATTCCTGATTGCCGTCTAATAATAATACTCGCATGATAATTGGTCTTTGATGGTTGGTCTGTCCGGCAGTTACTTTACTCGAAAGTCGCTTCGCGTGGGGTCTTGCGGGGCGTAGGCGGGGAAGCCGGCATCACCGGGGAGGCCGGTTTTTCGGCCATCGCCTGAGCAGCCTGGGCTTCGAGTTGCTTGCGCTGCTCGATTTCGCGTTTGCGGTCGGCATCGATGCGGCGGCGCAGCCATACGCCCGCACCGCCGATGAACAGCGCCGCCACGCTGCACAGCACTACGTTTTGCCAGCGCCGCTCTACATAGCCCGCTTCCACACTCCCCCACACGGCGGCCATGCTCAACAATAATCCGGCGCTGAGCGTGAAAATGCGCAAAGCCGCCACCTGAGCGCGATTGATAAGATCATCGATCACCCACACCGGCAGCAAAGTTGAGGGTGTAATAGTGGCCGGGGAACGTTGCGGGTTGGCCTCG
>DAITOV010000369.1:0-5040 GCA_036833945.1 Abditibacteriia bacterium | reverse complement strand
ATTCGTGGCGTTCACTCACCCCGGTTTTTGCTACGCGCCCCCAGGTTTCATACCAATGATCTTCAAAATTAGTAGAAAGCTGACGGGTGGTTTTTCCCACGATCTGTCTGCCCGTCATCCTCACGGCGGCAGGGTTGGCTTCCAGATAAAGAATGTCAACCGGTTTTTCGTTGTCATCAAAAATGACTTCGCAAAGGATGTAGCCTTCATCCATCGAACTAAATAAGGTGCGGTATCTTTCTTCCGATTCGCGCAAGGCTAATTCGGATTGGCGCAACTCAATTAAATCGGCTGCCTGGCGAGCAAGGAGGTCGAGGAAACGGTTTTCACGTTCAATGGGGATGTACTTTCGCTCGCGCCAGTAAGTGGAAACCATCCCAATCGGTCTGCCGGAGCGAGAGACTAAAGGTGTCGAAAGACCAGAGAGCAAGCCGGCTTCCACATACATGCGCAATAAGCCGTTAGGGGCTTTGATGCGAGTGGAGGCAAAATCGGTCAGAATGCGTTCATTTTTGCCAATGCACTTCCCGCTGGGGTTTTGGCGCTGGCATCGATACGGCGATAATGATTTCCTATTTCCTTACCGATTCCCTCATGGGTAAGAAGCACCAGTTCCTGGGTGCTTTCATCGTAAATTTGCACCGAAGCGGCATCGGCTCGAACCAAGCTCATTGCCACACTTGTAATCTCATTGTAGATCGTCTGGATATTCTCTTCGGAGATGAGGCGCGCCCCGAGTTCGTGCAAAATCTGGGTGCTGCGCAAGTCTTCGGCTATCGCTTCTTCGGCACGCTTGCGTTGGGTTGTTTCGGCCAGGGTCAAGACGACACCATCGATACGGTCATCGCCAGTGCGATAAGGGAGCACACGAGCTGTGTACCAGTCGCCATCGGCAGAACGAACTTCCTTTTCAATCGGCGTGAGACGGCTGAGCACCTGCTCAGCATCGGCGGCTAAATCGGGATATTCTAATTTATGGGTTAGGTGTGCCAGCGGTCGATCGAGATCGGTAGGAATAACATTGAATAGCTGGGCGGCTCGGGGCGTGAAGCGTTTAATGCGCAACTCCCGGTCGAGGAAGATAGTCGCCAGGTCAGTAGAAGTGATAAGGTTTTGCAGGTCGCTGTTAGCGCGGGAAAGATCTTCGACTTTCGAGCGCTACTCCTGGTTGACGGTCGTGAGTTCTTCATTGACCGACTGCAATTCTTCCTTGCTGGTTTCAAGCTCTTCGGAAGTGCTTCGTGCCTCCTCGTTCATGGCCTGCAACTCTTCGTTGGAAGCCTTCAGTTCCTCAACGGAAACTTCGTATTGCTCTACTGTAGCACGCAGGCTGGCCTTGAGCTGTTGCAACTCTTCGTCTAATTGACGTGCGATCGGTTCGGTGCGCGGTTCACTGGGAGCGCCTTCGGGTTGCCCGGTGGTTTCAAACAAAACGACGATCAGGCCGCGTCTGGTGCCTCCAGCATCGGGCATAGGGCGAATCGCCAGGTCAACGTATTTTCTTTCACCGGCTTCGTCGTAAGGCAGGCCGGAAATGCGCACGTCTTCACCACGCTGTGTCGCACTGAACAGTGCAGTGCCCAGTTCGAGGCGGAGCATGGGGTGAACGACGCGCAACAAATTCGTGGAAGGTTGGCCACCGGCAAATTGCAGAAAACGGCCTGCACTTTCGGAAAGATGAACGATTTCGTATTCTTCATTGATGACGATGGAAGGCGGTGCCAGCTTTTCCAGCAGCGCCAGGTGCAAATCGCTAAAGCTGGTGGTGCGGCGGCGTTGCATGGCGATATCGGCAGGGACTGCAGGCACCTCATCGCTTGTTACGGCTGCCGGTATTTTTCCAGTGCGGGTCGCAGGGAGGGCAAGCGGCACCGAAAGACGGTTGCCGGGCAAAGGCATGGGCGGCACGGTGGTGCTGGAGGTCGTGCGCCGTAAATACAGTCGGTGTTTCTTATCGTGCAGCTCGAATAATTGGCTGACATCATCGGCCGATTCCGAAGTGCCAAGGAATAATACGCCTTCGGGCTTGAGTGCAAAATGAAAGGTTTCAAAAGCGCGCTGTTGGGCGTTGCGATTGAGATAGATCAGGAGGTTGCGGCAGGTAACGAGGTCGAGTTTTGAAAACGGCGAATCGCGCAACAAATTGTGAGAAGCGAAAAGCACCAGTTCCCGCAGCTCGCGCCGCACAAAATAGGAATTGCCATCGGTGGTGAAAAAGCGCCGCAAGCGTTCAGGCGAAACATCGGCTTCGATAGTGAGTGGATAACGCCCTTCGCGGGCAGTATGAATAGCCGGATCGCTCAAGTCGGTAGCAAAAACGAGCAGGGAAGGCGGCGAATCGAGCTTATCGGCATATTCCGATAAGAGGATAGCGATTGAATAAGCCTCTTCTCCTGTGGCACAACCCGCTACCCAAACGCGCACCTGGTCGCTGCGTTGCTTACCGCTGAATATGCGGGGGATCTCCGTTTCTAATGCATGAAACGATTCGGGGTCGCGAAAGAAGTTGGTGACGCTAATCAGCAAATCGTTGAGAAGCGCTCCGGCTTCGCCCGGGTGCCCGCGTAAATACTCAACATAGGAAGGAATATCAGGCAGGCTGTTGACTTGCAAACGCCGCCCGATGCGCCGCAGGATGGTAGCTCGCTTATAATGAGCGAAATCGTGCCCGGTGCGGGCACGTAAAAAAGCAAGCACTTCACGAAGTGCATTCTCATCGCGGGCACGTATGTCTTGCTGTGTTTGCTCTTTTGGGGTTGCGCCTTTTTTATCTTCTCCTGCAGCAGTGACAGTCAGTTGTTCTTTAGGCAGCCTGAGGAGTTCTTCATTGCGTAAATGAGCCTGAAGGCGTGTCGGCATTTCACTGACCGGTAAAACCCAATCCACCATGCCCGTGGCAATGGCAGCACGCGGCATTGCATCGTGTTGGGCTTCACCGGGATCTTGTGCAATGGAAAGCCCGCCGCGCTCTTTGATGCGCTTCAGGCCAATCATGCCGTCGGAATCGGCCCCGGAGAGGATGATGCCGGTAGCATTTGTGCCATGCACATCGGCCAGGGTGCGGAAAAAAAGATCGACTGCGACACGCTTACCATGCTCGGGCACCAGTGGTTGAGGCACGATCTGCCCGTCCAGCATACTCAGATGCATATTGGGCGAAATGACATAGATATGGTTTGCTTCCAGCTTTTCGGGAGCATTCACGGCAATGACCGGCATCGAGGTCGTTACACCCAGAATCTCCGGTAAAGTGCTCTCCATGTCTGGCATGAGATGGATCACGACGACAAAGACAAAGCCACTATCAACCGGCATGAGCGAGAAGAACTCCCGCAAGACGGGAATCGATCCAGCAGATCCACCTAACCCCACAACAGGCAGCGCGTTTGGTGTGTGCGGCGGAATCACTTCATCAAGATTGTCATTGGTTCCATCGGGGTTATGAGAATCGTAGGCATCATCATGAGGGGCATCGAGTCCCAGGGCTTCTATCGGTGAAAGCGAGGCTTCTTTTTCATTGAATTCCAACGGCTGTTCGTCGTTGTTTTCGGAGGGAGGCTGTGCTTGCGCTGATTCCATTTGAATGCTCGTTTTTCAGTGGGGAAATATTGTGTCATGCAGTTTACACACGGAATGCTTCTCTGGCCTAAAATTTGTGCAAAATGCACACCATGGGACTCATAATATTATGCTTCCCGGCCTGTGATTCCCGATGTGTTAATCGATAAACAAGGAACAATTTTGCTTACCTCCTCAAAACGTGATGTTATTGTCATTGGCGCTTCGCTGGGCGGTATGGAAGCGTTAAAAGTCCTTTTTTCGTGTTTGCCTCAAGACCTGGCAGCTTCTATTCTTGTCGTTTGGCACATGCCTGCCCAGGCAGAAAATTTATTGCCTAATATCCTTAATCGTGTAACGCCATTGAAAGTTACTGTGGCGAAAGATGGTGAGGCTATTAAACCGGGTTGTGCTTACATTGCACAGCCGAATTTTCATTTGGTAGTTGTGCCCGACGAAAATAGTGAGGCATCTCTTCGCCTGACACACGGCCCAAAAGAAAATAATTTTCGTCCCTCAATTGATGTTCTCTTTCGTTCGGCGGCGCTGGCCATGGGTGAACGGGTTATCGGCGTAGTTTTAACCGGCCTGCTCGACGACGGGGCTTCGGGGCTTTATGCTATCAAGCAGTGTGGAGGTTTGGCTATCGTGCAAAATCCCATAGATGCCCAGGCTCCCAACATGCCGATTAATGCCATGCGTGCCGTGGAAGTTGATCACGTAGTGCCGATAGCTGAAATGGGCGCGCTATTAACCCAACTTGTAAATAATTCAGTGCAAGGAGGTGGGGCACCCGTGCCTCGAAAAAATACTTCTGACCATTTGCAAACCGAAGTGCGCGTTGCTCTTGAAGAGGATGATCTCAAGCAAGATATTATCGAGCTTGGAGACTTCAGCCCTTACACCTGCCCGGAATGCCATGGCAGCCTGGTGCAAATTATGGAAGGAAACACGACTCGCTTTCGCTGTCATACCGGGCATGCGTTTACTCTCGATACGCTCCTATCCGCTATCACCGAAAAATGTGAAGCGACCCTTTGGAGTGCAGTACGTGTCTTGCAGGAAAGTGAATTGTTGACCGAGCATCTCTCGAATCACTTTCGCGAATTAGGTGATCATGAAATTTCCCAAATCTATTTGCAAAAGAAAGCACACATTATGCATCAAGCTAAACTGGTGCGGCAAGCTATCTTAAAAGATGAAGACGAAGTGCAAATAAATCAATCTCACTTTTAAGTAGTTCTGATACTACGTAGAATTATCTCTGGTTGTAAGAACAAGCAAACCAGCAGAAAAGAATGTGTGGCAGTTAATCATCGTCTTGTAAAAGTTCGTTTTGGGCGTCGAGAAAACAAAGGTGTGACGACCTGGCCCATGTTCTTCTTCAATGAGCATGATCGCCGCCACCCGATCTGATGCGACAAGCTACTTAGAAGCTGTTTAATAAGTCATGTCAAGCGTTTAATCATGATTTGCATAAAT
>DAITOV010000368.1:0-5043 GCA_036833945.1 Abditibacteriia bacterium | reverse complement strand
ATTACGATGAAGACACTGTCGTATGGATGGGCCGCAACCGCCTCAACTGGCATCACGTGCAAGGACGTATCCTTCCCGAACGCGTTGCCAATCTGCACGAAAAAGGCATGCAGGTGGTGGTGGGCGGACATAATGCAACGCTCGATCAAACACTGTTGGATGCCCACCCCGAATATATGGCGCAGTATGGCGGCAAGCGTCAGAAACCGGCCGGGCACCCGCCCCATCTTTGCTGGTCGAACCCCGGCGTACAACAGGCGATGGCACAGAAAATCGCGCAATGGTGGAATGACAATCCCGCCATCGATAGCGTAAGTTTCTTTGGTGCCGACCACAACCATTTCTGTGAATGCGCGCAGTGTGCGGCCTATGCGCCCGATGTGACCACGCGCTGGCAGAAGTTTTCGAAAAGCGTTATCGCCCTCGTCAATAAAACTCATCCCAATAAGCACTACCAGACGCTAGCCTACCAGGCTTACCGCAACGTGCCGGGTGAAATCGCTCCGTTCGATCTCATCGGCTACTGCACCTACAACATCAACTACACCAAGCCCATCACTCACCCCAGCAACGCCCGGGCACGCGAAGAGATTGAAGGCTGGCGCAAGCTCGGGGCGAATGTAGGCATTCGCGGCTACCAATTCATTCCGTTTCGCCCCACCATGTATACGCCCATCACCGGACTCATCATGGAAGAGGTCGCCTGGGCGCACCAGAACGACTTGCGCGGTTGGAAATCGGAAGTGACGCCATTTGGGCACCCTCTAAAAACCGAACCGAAAAACCAGAACTGGGTGACCAACCGCATGGCGCTGTATGCCGTGGCCCAAACCATGTGGAACGCACAGGCCAGGCCGGAAGCGCTGCTCGCCGATTGGTCGCAACATGTCTATGGCCCGGCAAGTGCCCCCATGCTGGATTACTACCAGACCATGGAACGCACCTGGCGCAGCACGCAGAGCGGTGTCAGCTATTTCCTGCACCCGCCCGCCAGTTTTGTCGATAGCTTCATCAGCAAAGAATTGCTCGACCGGGCGGAAGCGAATTTCACCCAAGCACGCACCGCACTCAACGACCTCACAAATGAATCCCTAAAACAGCGCGTCCTGGCTCAGATTAATCTTGAAGCCGCCATGCTCGATAACTGGCGACAGGTGTTCCTGTTGCAGCAAGGCCGTGCTAGCCGCATGCAGACTTATGCCCCGCGTATCGTGGCTACCCCGCAGGTAACGGCTAAAGCCGATGATGCGGCGTGGAACAACCTGAAACCCTTGCCGGAGTTTGAAGATATTAAGAGCCAGGCGGCCACGGAGAAGTCGCAAGCCTTTCTTCAGTGGGATAACGATGCGCTCTACCTGCGTTTTGTGAATTACGATAGCCAGATTCAAACCTTGAAGACACTGCAAAGCCACCACGATTCCAATGTGTTTGGTGATGATAACATCGAACTCTTTCTCGACGACCCATCTACGCCCGGACATTATTTCCATCTGGTAGCTTCGGCCAAAGGCGTGCGCTACGATGCCAGGGCCGATGGAGCGATGAACTTCGATAAAAGCTGGAATCCCCAGTGGACTGCTCAAACTTCCATCGGCACCGACCATTGGATTCTCGATGTGAAGCTGCCGTTTTCCTCGTTCGGCATTAAAACCGAGTCCGGTTCGCAATGGAAAATGTCATTTAAACGCTCAGGGGCCAGCCGTCACCCCAACACCGGCTGGCCGGATGCCGCCTACCACAGCCCGGCAGGCTTTGGCACGGTCACTTTGGTGGAAAAAACTCCGCAACAAAAACGCGCCCTGCTCTACGATGCAGGCGGCAAAAGCGACGGCCTACGCACCGAACTGGGCAAGTTGGGCTTCGCGGTACAAAACGTGGCAAATGACGAAAACGAATTTGCCACTGCTTTGCCCAGCGGCTACGAGGCTATTGTGCTGCGCCGACCCATCACCGGCGGTTTCGGCCTTTCCGACCAGTTTATTCAGGAAAAAGTGAACCCTTTCCTGCGCGATGGGGGTTTAGTCTTCATCGCCACCGGCGGCAGCGTGCCGCTGCAAAAATGGTTCGGGATTGAACCGGACGTTCAGTGGAGTGGTTGGAAGATTGATAAAAACCGCAAAACCGCCAGCCACGATAACGGCGACTGGCAGCGCCTGCCGCACGATATTTCAAAAGTCGTCGCATCCCGCACCACTCCGGCTTCGGGCTATAAAGTCCTCACACCCGATTGGAAGGTGTTGGCCACCATGCGCATGGCCGATGGCGATGAAATGGCCTACCTGCTGGAACGAAAAGTAGGAAAAGGCACCTTGATTCTCACTTCCTCAAACTTCGGTTACGGTGGCGGCCACGAAATGTTCGGCAACCAGAATCCGCAGTCCGCAGCGGAGTTGCTCGATAACTTGCTGGCGGCTCACCGGCAGTGATGCGCATTCATAACTCGCAAAGCCTTCGGCTACGCTAACTTCGTCGCGATTTTAAATTAGCCACAGATTAACACAGATTACACAGATGAGAGCTGAAGTCGCAATAATCAAATGTCCTCCGTCAACGATGGTGAGTTGAATCGTTGAAACAGCTCTAAACCAACAATCTGTGTAATCTGTGTCAATCTGTGGCTAAATTCATTTATCGGAATATCCTTCGGAAGCCACGTATTCATTTACGTGGCTTTTTTGCTGGTGGATATATTTTTCGCATCTAAAAAACAAAAAAATGTTTAGAAACATTTAACCTGGGGTATAATAGAGCCGTCTCTGATACATATCAGAAAATCTTCTACTTTATGACACCCAAGCAAGCCGCTTCCAACAATACGCAGCCGAAATATTTGCAGATCTATCATCTGATGGAAGAGCAGATTCGCAATGGGACGCTTAAGCCGGGCGAGCAACTGCCTTCGTTTACCGACTTGCGTGAAAAGTATGGTGCCATGCCCACCACTGCTGAGCGGGTGTATGCGCGCCTGGAAAAAGAAAACCTGGTGGAACGCCGTCCGCGGCGCGGAGTTTTCGTGGCTTCGCGGGAACGCTCGCTCACCGGCATAATTGGACTGGTGTTGCACTCGGCTTCACGGCAGTCGACCAGCAACGAGTTGCGTATGCAGTTGCTGCTCGACGGCATACGCGCCGCTTGCCGGGAAAACCATACCGAAATTCTGCTGGTGGAAGATGAAGATGCCCTGCGCCCCGACAAAACCGACGGGCTGATTCTCTACTGCGACAAGCTCGAAGCCTATGCTCTGGGCATCACTTCGGCTATGCCGCATGTGTTGCTTTTTCAAAATGCCGACGACCTGACTTGCGTCACGGTCGATGATTTCGGCGGCACTAAACTCGCCACCCGTCACCTCATCGAGCAAGGCCACCAGCGCATCGCCTGCCTTACTGAAGAATTGCTCGAAGTTCCCACTCAGCGCCGCGCCGGTTGTCGCGCCGCTCTGGAAGAAGCGGGCATTACTGTCGATGCCCGCTGGCTGCGCCAGTGTAAGAAAATCGATTCGAGTGTGAACTCACCCTATCTCGATTGGGGACGCAAACAGATGCAGGCCTGGCTGGCAGACGGCTGGCACGAACTGGGCTGCACTGCCATTGTGGTGCAAAACGATATCGCCGCTATCGGCGTGATGCAAGCCTTGCAGGAACACGGCATTGCCGTTCCCGGGCAGGTCAGCGTCGTCGGCTTCGACGGCACCGATATTTGCGACCTCGCTTACCCACGCCTAAGTTCGGTTCAAGTGCCGCTTTACCAGGTAGGGCAAGAAGCGGTGCGCACCCTACTCGGCCAAATCCACAATGGCCCGCAAGCCCCCCGCAACATCACTCTCCCTGTCAGCTTGCGCCACGGCAATTCCATCGCACCGACTGCCGAAATCCTTTGAAATTGAATTTGTAAGGAAAACCTCATGTTAACTTCTCGAACACATCCCAAAAGCCTTACAGGCTTCACCTTGATCGAATTACTTGTCGTTATTGCGATCATATCTATCATGGCTTCAATTCTGTTCCCGGTTTTCGCGCGGGCGCGAGAGAATGCCCGTAGAGCCAGTTGTGTCAGTAATCTGAAACAAATAAGCCTTGGGGTTTTGCAATATGCACAGGATTTTGATGACTATCTGCCCAAGGAAGTCGTTTTAGGGCCTCAACGAATGGCGACCGGCGAACTTTCAAACTCATCGGCTGGGGGCGGGCAATACCGCCATCTTTGGATGCATATCATTTATCCCTATGTAAAAAGCATACAAGTCTTTAATTGTCCGAGTGCCAATCTGGACTATATCGACCATTTTGACGGACAGTACACTTATGAAGTCAGCTACGGATATAATCAGAATCTCAGTGGTACCAGCAGTACCACAATCGGTGTCCACCTGGCGTCAATTCCTCAAGTTGCAATTACTCCGGTGATTGCTGAATCAGCCTATTACGTCGTTGGTCCAGATAATGTTTGCCAATCGACAGTTAAAGCTCAACTCGAAGCCGATTTCGGCAATCTGGTCGATTGTTCCGGAACCCTCGCAGGCAGCCAATATACCAATAATAATCCACCCCTCCCTCGCCACCTCGATACTTTTACTATGGCATTTATTGATGGCCATGTGAAAGCTCTACGCCGCGACGGTTGGGTAACGACCAATGCCAAAACCGCCAGCGACCCGGTGTGGGTGAAATGGAATCCAGCCTACCAGAGTTGAATAAGTAGATAGGAAACAGAATACAGGAAACAGGAGGTAACCGAACCTTTATACGGCCTATATTCTTTTTAAGGCTCACGACACTCCCTATGAAGAACTTTGCTTTTTATTGTCTTACCCTCTGCGTTTCCCTGATGGCCTTACCATTTGCGCACGCTCAAAATGCTACTGTGGAACTAACCAAAGCTCCGCCGCTTACCCTGCAATCAGGTGATCTCAAAGTACGTATCGCCCCCGGCCGGGCCTGGACTTTTGATGAAATTCGCTACCGCGATCAACTGCTCACCGTGCCCGCCAGCCAGTCGGGGTTAGTGCTGAATTTTGGTGGCGCGCAGTTTATCGGCTCCGGT
>DAITOV010000367.1:0-5055 GCA_036833945.1 Abditibacteriia bacterium | reverse complement strand
GGGCATGGGCCAGTAGTCCGTCGGGGGCGAAGATGGTATTGGTGATCGCCTGCAAATCGCCACCCGCCAGGTTGAGCCGTGGTGGCGGGGCCTGGGGAGTTTCGTCTTTGGCCGGTGCGGAGATCTGCACCGGTGGCGGAACGAGTTTCCCGGTTTTACGAACCGGTTTGGAAGTGGAGTCGCGAGTCGTCACGGGGCGTTAAGTGTACTAAAATTCACAGTTAGTCCGGGGCTTTTGTGATCGCGTTTTTAACGCGAGGCACAGAGCTGCGGACAGGGTAATTGTTGGTTTTTCTTTGCGAAATGGCCGTTCTCACCACTCCCATTGCTTTAGGCTCAAATTCGGCGCACGGCAGTTGGCGTAATCTCGATTGGATTATGCTGGTCGTGGTGCTGGTGATTGCGGTGTGGGGTTGTTTCACCATTCGTTCGGCAACACTGCCCCGCGAAGAAGGCTCGCTGGTGCGCGCCATTCCCGGTGCCGATGTCCAGGCTACGCCGCCGGTTTCGGCCGAATCGGAACGAATATCCGATACCACCAAGCAGGTCGCCTGGGTCGTCATCGGGTTTGTTGCCATGCTGGCGTTGGCGCTTTCCAACTATCAATGGCTGGTGCATTTCCAGTTCGGGCTGTATCTGCTCAATATCATCTTTCTGCTTTCGATTTTCATACTGCCTGATTCGCTGGCCCCGGTCATTAACGGCGCCAAAAGCTGGATTCGCCTGGGGCCGATAGCGCTGCAGCCGGCCGAGTTTTGTAAGTTCGCCACCATCGTTTCATTAGCAGCGTTCCTGGCGCGGCGGCAGGAACGCATCCAGGAGTTTTCGATTTTCGGACTATCGCTGCTCTATCTGGCTCCGGCGTTATTGCTGATTCTCAAACAACCCGACTTCGGCACCATGCTGGCGGTTCTGGCGATTTGGTTTGGCATGCTGTTCTTTGGCGGGGCGCGGCTTTCGCATTTGGCTATCGTTGCGGTGAGCGGCATTTTATTGTTCGGTATCGTATGGCAGGCGGGCGTGCTCAAGCCGCACCAGAAAGAGCGCCTGGCGGTGTTTTTAGAGAGCGACTCATCGCTTTCCGGCTCACGCGAAGGCTATCAGATCAAGCAAAGCCAGATCGCCATCGGGGCCGGGCAATTGACTGGTCAGGGCTACGGCAAGGGTATCCAGAACCGCTCGGGCCATGTCCCCGAAAATAAAACCGACTTCATTTTCACCGTAGTCGCCGAAGAGTATGGGTTCGCCGGAGCAGTCATTCTTCTCGGGCTGTATTTTATGTTGCTCTTCCGCACCGCAATGGTCGCCAATGGCACCGAAAACTATTTCGGGGTGCTCATCGCCGGTGGGTTCACGGTGCTATTAGCGTTTCACATCATTCAGAACATTGGCATGACGATGCGCATCATGCCGATTACCGGCGTGCCGTTGCCGTTCTTTTCCTATGGCGGTTCGTCGTTCCTGGCCTTCTCACTCTGTGCCGGCCTGTTGCAAAGCATTTCCCTGCGCCGCAAGCGTGGCGGTTTCACCTAAGCGTCAGGCGTCGTATGATGAATTACTTTAGTTCATCATTCATTATTCATCATTCTAATTTATGTCGTCTTCTCCTTTACCCGAACTCTTTGGCAAACCGACCCAGCTTTTAGGCTGGCAGGGACTGACGGTTACCGTTCCTGCGACCTGGAATTTAGTGGCATTTTTTGGTGACAATCTCAAAGGCAATTTCCGCATGGCCGATGACGATAAGCTGCGCATGGAAGTGCTCTGGGAGCAGTTCAAGGGCACTCCCGACGTGGCCCGTTCGGTGGAACTGCTGCTCAAGAATATTGAAAAAACTGCCAAAAAGGGAAAACACAGCTTCACCATCGAAGAAAGCCCGAAACTCATTCCAAGCTCGCGCAAAGAACACGCCGATAAAGAGCAACTCACCAATTTCGGCTGGAAAGGTGATGCCACGCAGGCGGTTTCGCATGGTTATGGCTCGGCCTGGTTTTGCGAGAAGAGCAACCGGGTCGTAGTCGCTCACGTGGTGGGTAGCGAAGGCGAAAACCCCGAGAAAACCCGCCGCCTGGCCGCCGAAGTGCTGAGTTCTTTCCAGTCGCATGGCACCGGTGGCTGGCAGACCTGGAGCGCCTTTGGCCTGCAAGTCGAAATTCCCGAAGAGTTCCGCCTGACCTCGGCCAAAATGCAGACCGGGCGGTTAGAATTCGATTGGGAGCGCGCCGCAACGGCATCCTCGGCGATTGGCGTTTTCTCGCCAGCCGAGTGGACGCGCCGCCCCGAGCGTTTGGGCCTGCGCCGTCTTTCGGCAGCTAACGTGGTGCTGGAATACGAATCGCTGGAAGACTGGGCCAAACGTGTGGCAGTTGGGATGTGGAAAAAATTCAGTTTTAAAGATTTTGAAGAAACCGAAATTGACGGTTGGAAGGCGGTCGATGCGACTGGCCGGTTAAAAGATTTCCGCCGTCATTTCTGGGGCCTGGTGATGGATAAGGTGCTGCGCCGTAAAACCCCGCCGCCCGAGCTTCTGGCCTGGCATGATGAAGCCGATAATAAAATCTTTGTGCTGATGAGCGATCTGTGGCCGGTCAACTCCAGTATTCAGGATGATATTATCGATTCGCTGCAATCGCGGACGTAATTAGCCTGTAAAGTAATTTATTTCCCAATCATTCCTGGAACGGCAGACTACTATTGGTGGCTCCGGCCTCCGTGCCGGAGGGGAGGCAAAACGAAACTCACTCCGGCACGGAGGCCGGAGCCACCATGCGTTTACACCGGTATTGAATTTGCGAACCCCGAGCGTGAGCGACGGGCACGGGCAATAAACTTGGGGAAGCAAAGAAATCGTGCCCGTCGCTCACGCTCGGGGTTCGCAAATAAATGCATTTACCCTGCATAATAAAGGCAAGAAGAAGGTTAATTTACACGCTGATTAAGAGACGGGCATTTTCTATATTCCTTGTATCTGGGTTTTCCTTTAAGACTGCAACGCCGTGCGCAGATAGCGGATATAAGCGCGCAGGTTATTGCGTTTGTGTTCAGAAGCCAGGAGAGGATCGCCGGAATCGAGTGTGGGCACGAATTTGCCGTTTTGCGCACTCCACGGAATGCCCTTCATAATCGTCATGGCATCGGTGGGAATCGATTCGATGATTTTGGTGCGAATCTTCTGCGCGATGCTCAGCGTTTCGCCCAATTCCTGGGCTTGCCGATAGAGGGCCGCTGCCTTGTTTTCCTCCGGTGACGTGGCTTTCCAGGGTTGCGGGCGCGATGCGGGCGGATTTTTACGCGCGGCAAATTCTGCCTTTAAAGCGCTTATGGCCTGGGCGTCCAAAACCTTTTGAGCTTCCGTTTCCATACCGCCGATTTTAGTTTTAAGCTGGCCTAACAGTTGATCGTAGAGCAGGGCATAACGGTAATCCACGATGCCTTCACGCGTCGTTTCCCAGGACAGCGTGGGGATTGGGCCGGTTGGTGAGGGGCAGATGCGTGAGAGATTGGCCGGGCCGTTTTGACCGTGAACGGTGCCTTCCTCATCGGCATACCAGTTTCCGGCATCGTAATAGGCCCAGAGGCCGATGCCCTTTACCTGGCTGCGATAGGCCCAGAAACCGTAGTACGCACGGGTAAACTGGACGTTGTCGGTGGGCATATTGCAGTTGTAGGTCCAGAGGTCGGCGTTGTAGCGCTGGGCTTGCTGGGCCATGGCAGCAGTCGTGCTGGATTCGGCCTGAATCCAGACATCATACTCATGCCCCAATTCCTCCACGGCGACACCGGCGGTGACGGTCTTCACCGGAACGTTTAACTGCTTGACGTTATCCAGGACTTTGCGGGCTGCGGCAATGCGGTCGGGATGGCCGTCTATCTCGTCGAGCACATAGAGCAGGGGCTTGGGCCAGTCGGTGTGCGTGTTCCATTGCTGGAGAGCTTTCTTGAGAGCCGGGCCGGGCATAGCGCCCCAGTTGTATTCATTCTGTTTAACGACGAGCCAGAGCAGAGGGTGCCGGGAAGTAAGCAAGCCGCTTTTCTGCGCCAGCGCCATGGTTTGGTTGAGGCCGAACTGGGAACGCTCGTGCAGATCTTGATCGGTTAAATTGCGTTTTTTCTTTTTATCCTCGAGGGTTTTACCCGAAAGAACATGCCGGTAGTCGCGGTTGAAATCGACTTCGGTGCCGTTGATATCGGGATTGTTGTAGATGGTGACGGTGTTCATGCCGTGCTCTTTCATATCGCGATAATAGGCTTCGCGAAGTTCCGGACTTAAAAAATTACCGGAAGGGAAGTAGTCTTCGGAATGGTACACGAACAGGGGAATATCGGGTTGTGGAAGAACGAAATCTTCGACGCGTATCGTGTAGGGAATGGACGTGGCCGCTTTGCCTTCCACGGTGAGACTGAGTTCTCCTGTATAAGTTCCAGATGAGAGATTCTCGGGAATGCGCGCCGTGACATGCCAGCCCAGGTTTTGCCCGGCATTGGCCTGGCGCGGGCGTGAGAGAGGCAGCAATGCTTGCGGCTCTCTCATGCGAATCGTGATATTTTCGGCAGGGATAACGACTCCCTGTGGGTTGGCAGGAGCTTTGGAGACGGCAAGCTGCGCGTTGCGCAACGTTGCTTGTGCCTGCAAGCCAATAAAGACCGGCGAAAAATCGCCCCGTGTGCCGGTGGCAAACAGTTCCGTCGCCGGGAGAGGAGTGAGCGGCGCGGCATTGGCCTCGAAGGGTTGCATGAGCGATTGGCTGTAGAGCTTAAAGCCTGTGGTATCGGCTTCGCTCGGTTGAAGGCTTGCCGCTGCGGAGGTAATGGCTACGTTTTCAATCCACACCGGTTCGCCGGTTTTGCCGTAGCTTTGAATGGTAACCCGATAATCGTTTTGCGTGCCTGTCTCGAATTCCAGAGCTAACGGTTGCCAGGGGAAATACCAACTCCAGATATTGCTCCAATTGAGCGGCGCGGCCACGTTCCCCGGCACTGCGCCATTGACCAGAGGCTGGACGCGAATCGCCACTGCACCGGTGCCGTGCTTGGCCATTGCCAGGCTCAAGCGGT
>DAITOV010000366.1:0-5056 GCA_036833945.1 Abditibacteriia bacterium | reverse complement strand
CATCATTCCTCTCTTTTCCAACTTACTCACTTTCTTGCAAGATGAAATCGCCAACGGCAACGCGCTCGATGAATGGGGCCGTCCGCGTTACTCTGGCCGCTACGGGCAAAGCGCGCTCATTGAAGAAGCGTTGAACTACATCCAGGAGAATATCAGTCAAAACATCACCATCAGCGATGCCGCCCGCCATGTCGCGGTGTCACCGGCCACTTTTACCCGGCACTTTAAAAACCAAACCGGCATCACCTTCCAGCAACATCAAACCCAATTGCGCCTCAAGCTCGCTGAAGAGATGCTGCTGAACTCCCAACTTCCCATCAAATCCATCTCCGACCGCATCGGCTTGCAATATGCACGCTTCTGGGCCGTTTTCCAAGAAGAATACGGTTGCAGTCCCACGGAATTTCGGAATCGGAAAATTGAGCAGAAACACGATATTAGTAGCCAAAAATAGAGATTGAAACGATGCTCATGGTGGAATAATGATATTACTTGCCGCAAAACGCAAAAGTCCTTGGGAGCGAAACATGAATACTCACATCCAACACCAAAAAAGAGGGTTTACCCTCATAGAGCTTCTTGTCGTTATAGCTATCATAGCTATCCTCGCCGCCATCCTCTTTCCAGTGTTTGCACGGGCGCGTGAAAATGCCCGCCGCGCCAGTTGCATGAGCAATATCAAGCAAATTAGCCTGGGTTTCATGCAGTACACGCAAGACTTCGACGAGCGTTTTCCTCTCGCCCTGTGGGAAGACCCGGCCACAATCAACAGCTCGGCCGGTGCTGCCGGACACACATTCTTACAGCCCTCGACCCTTAACACCGCCATGCCGTCCGGCGTGTATAAAACCTCCGGCGGCACCGGTAGCGCTAACTACTACTCCTGGATGGACTTCATTTTCCCCTATGTAAAAAGCGTGCAGATTTTTACCTGTCCTTCCTTCACGGTAAAGGTGGCCAGCACGCAAACCGATTCGCCGGGTTATGGCTACAATGTATTTATCAGCCGTCTTAAAGGTGAAGGCGGCTCAAGTTTTCCATCCAAGGCTCCCGCCTCGGTTTCGGCCATCCAGCGCACCTCGGAAATCATATTGACTTTGGATTTCCCGGTGGTCTACGGTTCGGGAGCCACGCCCGGCAACTATTGCAGCACCAGCAGCAGCGGCTTTTTAAACCCTGGCAGCGCCTATTACCCTTTAATGTGGCCACACCTTGAGGGTGGCACGGTAGCCTTTGCCGATGGACACGCCAAATGGTATAAACGTGGCTCCACATCCATCTGCCGCATTGCCTCTACCTCCATCAACACAGACCAGCGAGCCTGGGATCCGTTGGTGCCTTGAATAAATTACAACTTCTCCATCATTATGAAGTCTCGTTTACTCTTTACTTCTCTTCTCAGCCTCATGTTAGCCGGTTCATCACACGCCGCCGTTCTGGTGAAAGACGGCAAAGCGCAGTTCACCATCGTCACCGCCCCACAACCTTCACCGGCCACTAAAGATGCCGTGGCCGAACTGAATTACTGGGTCAAGCGCATTACCGGCACACAGCTCACAGTAGTCACGACCGAGCAATTTGCAGGTAACACACCTTACATCGCGCTGGGCAAAAGCACGCTCACCGCTCAGAACGGCTGGGATAAAGCCCCCCTGGCTCAGGAAGAAGCCCGCATCTTCGTTGAAAATGAGCGCATTGGTTTGCTCGGCAACGATGATACGCCACCCACCGGCGGTAAGTCGACGGGCACTTATTATGCAGTGACCGAACTGGTGCAGAAATCGTTCGGCGTGCGCTGGATTTGGCCCGGGCCATCCGGTGAAATTTTCACCCTGCGTCCAACCCTACAAATCGAGAATACAACCTGGAGTTGGCGGCCGCAGTTACCTTTACAACGGCAGTTGCGCGCTCTTTGGACGAACAACGGATTCAGAAGTCTTTTCGGTAAGGTTTCCCAGGCCACGCCCGATGCCAGAGTTGCCCAACTCGACGGGCAACAAAACCAATGGTTGCTGCGCCAGCGTATGAATACCACGACTTCGTTCCCCATCGGCGGCAAAATGCTGTTTAAGGGGTGGTGGGATAAATACTCTAAAACCCACCCCGATTGGTTTGCCCAGCCACCGGCCGGCATCACTCAAGCGGGAGGGCACGGCGTAAAACTTAACCTGAGCAACCCGCAGGTACACGAAGAAATCCTCAAAATTTGGGAGCCGCGCCGGGCCAGGAATAAATACTTTAACCTTAGCCCCAACGACAGCCGTGGCTTCGATACCCGTCCGGAAACCCGCGCCTGGGACGCCCCGGAAATGAGCCGCTACTCCGACCAGGACATCTGGAACGGCAGCGAACCGATTCTAAGCGACCGCTACGTAAAGTTCTGGAATATATTGGCGCGTCGCATGAAGGAGAAAGACCCTGAATCGGTATTGGTGAGCCTGGCCTATCGCAACTACCGTCAGCCGCCGCTGGTGGAAACGGTGGAAGACAATATCCTGCTGAGCTACGTGGGTGGCGAAGGCTACTATCCCAATGAACCAGAATTAGTGCAGGAGTGGAAAAGCTGGTCGCAAAAAGGCGCGCGTCAGAAAATCTGGCGTCCAAACCTGCTGCATTGCGGACATGGCATTCCCTACCTGTTTTCTCGTCAACTCTACCAGGATTTTCAAGAATTGCAGCGCGACGGGCTGGTCGGCACCGACTTCGACTCTATTACCTCCAACTGGGCCGGACAAGGCCTGAACTACTACGTGCTGGCTGAACTGCATCACCGCCCGCAAGCCACTTATGAAGAATTAGCTAACGAATACTTCCAGGCTTTCGGCAATGCAGCAGGAGCGATGAAAGAGTATCACGAGTTCTTTGAGAAAGTGACCGCCACCGCACCCGACCTGATGCGTCGCCATAAACTGGTGCCGCGCGAAACCTGGGGCGGCTGGTGGCAGGCACACGTGCGCCTGGTTCCCCTGCTTCTTACACCGGAGGTCCTAACCCACGCCGATGCGCTACTCAAAAACGCCGAAGCCGCTTCTCTGACCGATCCGCAAAAAGAAAAGCTGGCGTTCATTCGGCGCGGGTTCAACCACAGCCGCCTGATGGCCGATACCTTCCGCAAAGTGCGCTTTGGCCTGCCCGCACACGATACCGACTATGCTGCGCAGCGCGAAGTGCTTCGTCCCCTGTGGGAAGCACGCCAGAAACTAATGGGCGATATGGCCGTGCCGGTGGAAGCGCTGTTCCATCGCGAACAGTTGAGCTTCGGATTGTGGAATGGCTTTATCAAAGAACAGCAATCGGCCAAGGCCACCACCATCGCGCTGGACGCCAACTGGCAAATAAAAGCCGACTCGCAAGATGCAGGCTTGAACGCTCATTGGGAAAAAGCTCCTTACATCGCACGCGACTGGGCGCAGGCCATCGTGGGCCAACCCTGGCGCGCGCGCAACGGTGCGCTTGAATCTACCCCTAAAGCCACCAAAGTCGTGTGGTATCGTAACCAGTTCGAGCTACCAATTCTCGACGACACCGCCGGACGCGTGCAACTGACCTTCGGTGCCATTGACGCCGAAGCGCACATCTGGGTGAATGGGAAACTGGTAACCGAACGCTCTTATCCGCATCAGGGAAATTACGATTCCTGGAAAGAACCGTTCGAGGCGGATATTACCAACGCCGTGAAACAGGGGCCGGATAACGTGCTGCTCATTCGCGTACGCAGCGAACAGGAAACAGCGGGAATTAACGGTAAGGTGGCATTAGTGGTTAAGTAAAGACAATTAACACAAAGGTCACCAAGGCAACACAAAGGCCACCATTTTCTCTTTGTGAATCCTTGGTGTTCTTTGTGTTAAATAAAGACTTCCAGCCTACAACTCACAATGAAAAAGGCCGTATTCAAAACTGCAAGTGAAACCTGCTTTGAGGTAGGAGCCGCGTGCCGCATCATGCACCGGGTCGAGACCGGTCAGCACTTGCGCGCACTTTAAGCCGCGCTTGCGAAACTCATCCATCACACTTTGGTGGAGCAACTTGCCCAGCCCCTGCCCTTGCGCATCGGGATGCACGGCGTTGTTGCCAATGATGCCCATCGACTTTTCCTCATCTAACAGAAAAGTCGCGAAGCCTTTGATTTCGCCATCGACTTCGACCACCAGAAACTGCTCCGGACGGCTTTCGCACAGGCTGCTGATTTCACCGGCTTTGCCCGTACGCCAATCGGCAAAGAGATGGTTGAACAGCACGTCTCCCATTTTCTGACGGCGATATTCATAAATTGGCTCCCAGGCCAGTTTGGCGATTTCACAGGCCACGGTTATTTCTTCGGGTTTGCCGGGGCGCACCTTTGCTGCTTCACTCATCTTTATTCCCTTGTATTGCAGACTTAACCCAATAGACTTTCAAGAAGCGGAACTTGCCATGCCATCCACTTCCTCGCAGCCAATTTTCGATATTCTACAACACAAGCTGATTCCGTGGATACGTGAACACGGCATGAACCGCGTCATCGTGGTACAACCCACAGCTAAACAGATGGGCGAACTCACTCGCGTGAGCCTGACTCCCCACAAGCGCAAAGGGAAACGCATCGCGGCGCGCGGCAAGAATCATAACGAAATCCTGGCTACCTGGCCCGAGGATATGCAAGTGGAAGTGCTCTCTCCGCAAATGGTTTTCGTGACCGCAGGACAGGCGGACTTGCATTTTGGCGATTACACGCTCCATTGCAGCCAGGGCGAAGGCATCTTCATTCCTCCCGGTGTGCCCAAACCCATGGGCGACTATCCCCACCTGGTCGGTGAGCGGCTGCGCGGCGGCTACTGTGAACTGCTGTGGTTCCGTCCATTGGGACAGCGCATCCAAACCTGGATTTGCCGCAGCCAGGGGCCAAAACACATGAGTCCGCAATCGCATGAAATCGTGTTCACGCTCAACGAGACTTCCGTCCGCTGGCTCGACGACCTACGGCGTGAACTCGCTAACCCCGCCGGCACCGACAGGGAAATCGCGACCCATCTCCTGAGCGCTTTTTTACTGACAGTGTGGCGCGACATCCAGG
>DAITOV010000365.1:0-5121 GCA_036833945.1 Abditibacteriia bacterium | reverse complement strand
GGTCTCATCGCAGCCTGCCGCATCAAGTTCGATGGCGTAAGCCTGAATGATGTCACCGAATACTTCCCCACCCCGGAATCGGCCCGCATCACCACCGCCATCGTCCACGCTGCCCGCATCGTGCGTGACAAGAACTTCGAATACTCCGAGAGCGGCAAAGCCCCGGCAGTTTCGGCTTCGTTTGAAGAAGACGGCATTTATGTCCTCGATCCGCACCGGGCTGCCGAAGGCGTGGAAGCTGTACGTGAGAAGATTTACGACAAAGCGCTGTAATCAAATAAACGCTGAAAAAGCGAAAGGGCTGCGAAATTTAATTTTCGCAGCCCTTTTGGTTTGTCCAACACCTCTACAGTTTATATGCCACATTCAAACGCGGTGTTTCCATTGTCACGCCTGGTGTGGCAGCAGCCCGCATGGTGGAGGCAATCGCCAGAGTGCATAAAAATGTGTGTTCGATAGGCAGACTTGGCTGGCCGGTAAGCATGAACTCTTCAATCGCCGCATCCAACTGGGCGAAGTGGGCAAAGAAAATATCCTCGCCATTCTGGCTCAGGCGCGAACAGCCACTCTGAATGTTGCCCTCTGCGGTTTCAATCGCCAGTGAGAAATCCGTCTGTTGTCCTTCCAACAATAAATGAGTCGTTTTCAGACCATCGTTATGCTCGAAAACCACGGCCATAGCCCCACGGTCGGCGAACCATTTCTCTTTGGGCGGTTTCAGGTTGTCGCGATAATTTTCCCCTGCAGAGGTCGCGGCACACTTCAAAGCAGCCAGCATCAACTCTTGCGACCAGGCTCCTTTTTCCAACGCCTCCCAAAAGCCATCGCCACAGTACACGGTGACGTTCTTAATTCCACTTTCGCCCCCTGCTCGCCCGGCGACGACGCTTTGCAAAAACTCAATCGAGTGGTAGCCATAAGCTTCGAAGCTACCATAGAAGACGGCCACACCTTCTTTGAGCCGAGTGCCGGGGGCTAACTCCCAGGGACCAATGAATCCGGCGATCGGCAAAGTGGAACCGGCCATGAGTGGGAAGCCCATCTGCCGGGCCGTCTCGACCATGTGATAGGCCGAATCAATATCATAGGAGAGGTGCTTGTCATTAAAAACCGGCACTACCCGACCCGATTCTTTGAAAACCTCGACAATCTCATCGAAAAGGTCGCGGCGCGGATACATCTTCTGTTGCCATTCGTTGAGCGGATAATCGCCGTGCTCACCGATGAGCAGCACACCATCGACGGCCAATTCGTCACCGCCTAATGTCAGGGCTTCGCGCACTGTGGCATAAAGCGGCAAGTTGTGTTTCTTGGCCACTTCATGACCGGTATCTCTCTCGGTTACCTGCACCATGTGCATCGAAACGATATCGGCACGCGGCATGTCGTGTCCTGCTATCGGCCAGCCAAAATCGCGATCTGTGGGGCGCGGTTCGAGCCAGCGAGACACGATGACATCGCTGTGAGAGTTTTTGTGGAACATCGTCGTTACTACCGCCAGCTTGGGACGTGTAGACATAATCGTAATTTCCCGGTGATTCTACAAATCATTGCAGGGCGATTCATCGCCCTATAATTTTTCAGCTTAGCACCGCTGAGATTGTGAATGCAACTAATAATTCGATAACAATCACACCTAAAAAATATCTTAAAAAATAGGTAATCACCTACAAAAAAAGGGGACGACAGAGTTAACCCGGGAAAAAACCCGGACTCTGCCCTCCCCCTGCCTACAGTTTGTTCCTCGCCATCCAATACAATCGTTCTACTTTCAAGCAACTTCCACACGGGTGCGTTCAACCGGCTCGAACACTTCATTTTCTTCGGCCTGTAACAATCCGTCTCGGGTGAATTTCCAACGAGGATTGTAACCCAATTCGCGATAGAGAGCGGGACTAACATAAGGCTCATCCGAACCCGAAACAATGGAATAGACCCCGTAATGCACATCAGTTTCCAAAGCACAATCGATGGCGACGGCAATATCGCGAACATCGGCGGCCAGAGCGCGGCCTTCAGAAGTTTTCAGCCATTCAGCATCTCGCATTGAATAAAAATCCGAAGGATAAGGCTGGCCCAGTCGCAAACAGATGACCTGCATTCCGGTCGCGCCATTAAGCTCGTTATAGGCATACGCCCGCCCCGCATGTTCACCGAAAATCTTGCAGGCGGCATATACATTGGCCGGCCGATCGATCGACTCTTCATCCAAAACCGGATAGCGGGGATGTCCTAACACCGCCGTTAAACTGCCAACGTAGACAACACGTGGGATTTTGGCACGTGCCGCTGCTTCATAGAGATGGTAAGCACCCCGTGCATTGACTTCGATACAAAGCTCGTAATACTTTCGCCGTTCTTCAGGATTTTTCATATCGCGATTGCGCGGATCGGCAATCGCACAGTTCACGATGGCATCGAACGGACTGCCGTCGGCTGCTCCGGCCATAACCAACTCTTCCACGGCCTGCCAATCGGCAATATCAAGATCGGCCACGGGCAGCCCCGCCACTTCGCCACCCCCCAGACCTGTCAGGGTTAAGTTGTATTTATCTTTCAGGATGGGAGCCACGTAACTGCCGACATTACCGGTCGCACCGACATAAAGGACTTTCTTCATACTCAATCTTTACTCAACGACCAACCTGACCATCTGATACTTGCGGCGATAACTCCCGGGGCCAGGAGCCAAACTCACGAACCAACGCCACCAATTCCTTTGCTGCCAGGTTAAAGAGTAGCTCACCTTTCTCTACTGTCGCGAGTTCGGGCCAACCAAAAGCACCGGTCGGGGAATTTTGCTCAATACGCCGCGCCACGTCAACCGAACCCCACTGTGAATAATCGGCATGGAAGAAGCGGGAGGGTTCACCGTCTACCAACATCGAAAAGCGTGCCGCCGGACAGTCGTTGGTGACAAGTTGGGGGTGGGCGGCTAAAATCTGCGAGGTTTCCCATTCACAGGCGTGAGAGATTTTACCTTGCTTGAAGGCACCCGATTCGGCAATAGGTTTGGCAGCCAGGGTGAACCAACTCGCAAAAAGCAGCCACAGCTCGGGTTTATCGCGATGGCGCATCTGTACATTGCCCAGCGCCATGCTGGCCGGAGTCATATTTCCGGCGTGCGAGTTGAAAAACAGAATCCGGCGAAACCCGCCCTGAATCAATCCCTCAACAACATCTTCAATCACACGGATATAAGTTTCGCCCGAAACAGAGAGCGTACCGGGAAATTCCAGATGATGGGGTGAGTGGCCCAGCCAGAGCATCGGCGCAAAGAGCACTTCCTCTTTAAGTTCAGCATCAGCTCGCCTGACGATTTCGCTGCCGATCATGGCATCGGTCAATAGCGGAAGATGATGACCGTGTTGTTCGTGAGCGCCCAGGGGCACTACCACGATCTTATCAGTCATGGTGGCGGCTTCTTTCCAGCTTATTTCGCCCAATTGCATTTTATTGTCGCTTTACGGCTCTCCCAGAATAGTGTTAAGGAATTGTTTTCCAACACTATTCTGGCTGTGCCAGAGCCTCGGCGCAAGTCTCTTTTTAGCGCCAAAGTTAAACCGAAATAAAATATGCGGAGAAATCCCAAAAATAAAAGGCAATTCTATGCCTGCTCTGCCTATCCGTGTAATTTTTTGGTAATTTGCGCCACGTGCTTACCCTGGAAACGGGCTTGGGCCAGTTCATTTTCCGAAGGCTGGCGCGAACCATCGGAGTTGGCAAGGCAACCGGCCCCATAGGGAGAGCCGCCACGCGCTTGAGTAATATCGCTGATTTGCGGGCAGGTGTAGGGTAAGCCGACGATCACAAAACCATGATGAAGCAGGGTAACCTGGGTGCTGAGAATGGTCGATTCGTTCCCGCCACCGACCGCAGTTGAAGTGAAAACGCTTCCAACCTTGCCGACCAATGCACCAGTGGCCCATAAGCTGCCGGTCTGGTCGAAGAAATTACGCATTTGCGCCGCCATGTTTCCAAAACGTGTGGGCGTGCCCACAATAATACCATCATATTGGTCGAGTTCTTTGGGGGAAGCGATCGGTGCGCTTTGATCGACCTTGGCACCTACGGCGCGGGCTTTTTCTTCATCCATAATGTCGGCGACGCGTTTGAGCGTCACTTCCACACCCTCCACTTCGCGCACGCCTTCCACTACGGCGTTCGCCATGGTTTCAATATGGCCATACATCGAATAATAAACCACTAAAATTTTTGCCATCGAAATTCTCCGGTATACTTGAAATAACGGTCTGCAAGAAAATAATTTTTGCCTTTTCAGGCAAAGAGCAAAAGCTATTCCGTGGTATATGATATTTACGTTATGCCTGTAGCGCGATTTTCTCACAATCTTAACTTGACTCGCGCGAGATTTCAGGCATACTTTGAACGTTTGTTTGAACTATGTCGGGACGCATAGTGTTTGCGTCCCGATGTTACATTGTATAGAGGTGAACTTATAGGACTCCGTCCCAAGAAAAAGCCGTATAATCGTGATAACCGTCAGCGCGACATGACGCTGATTAATGAACGCATCCGATACGGCCAGGTTCGTGTTGTTGACGAACAGAATAACCAGCTTGGAATTTTGGATACCAAAGAAGCGCTCGATATCGCGCGCTCGCGGGATTTGGACTTGATTCTCGTCGCAGAGAAAGCTCAGCCGCCGGTCTGTCGCATCATGGACTACGGCAAGTTTAAATACGAAAAGAGCAAGCGCGACAAGAGCAAGACCAAAGCATCGGCCAATGAATTGAAGATGGTCCGTTTGCATCCGCGCACCGGAGTTCACGATCGCCAGATTCTGGAACGCCACGCTGAGAAGTTTTTGCGGCACGGCCATAAAGTTCGCGTCGTTTGCCAGTTCCGCGGCCGCGAAAATGCCCATCCGGAAATCGGACGCCAGCAGCTCGATGCAGTCGCGCAAGCGCTGCAAGAAGTGGCAACGGTTGAAGGCACCATCAACAAACAGGGCCGCGACATGACGATGTTCCTGGTTCCCAAACCAGGCATCAAGCCGCTGCCCAAACCGGTGAAAGACGACGGCAAAGCCGCCGCGCATTCACCTGCCGCACACGAACCCGATGAAGAACTCGACGAATACTCTGCACCCGGTGTGGA